>JBKKAS010000226.1:0-4776 GCA_046714595.1 Pyrinomonadaceae bacterium
GATGGTGATCGATTCAGACGGCGCCACCCAACCGAGCAGGCTCGGCCCGATCACGACGCCGGCCAGGATCTCACCGACGACTGGCGGTTGCTTCAGGCGGTCGAAGACCTCAGCCATTAGTTTCGCCGCCGCGAGCATGACGAAAAGCGCCAGCAAAACGCCTGAATGATCGGTGGCCGCAGCAGCAACAAAGATGGGCATAATCGCGTGTAAAGACGAGTATTCTAGCATCCGTCTATTGAACGACCAACGACGGCTAACGCGAACACTCGAACTTGATTTTTCCTGCTTGAAAACTATAATCGAAATTCGTGGCTGGGTAGCTCAGATGGTTAGAGCGTGGGATTCATAACCCCAAGGTCGGGAGTTCGATCCTCCCCCCCGCCACCACTTTTTCAAATGATCAGGCAGGCTTCTGTGCCTGCCTTTCCTATTCCAATGCTATCGTTCAGCCGTTGGTTTCGTGAGAGTACGACCATTCGCGTCATCGGCGGATTTGCGTTAGCTGCGGTCGTGCTTGCCGCGTCGGGCTGGTTCGTAACGGGTCCCTATCGAGAATTTCCGGCGCCGTTCGATTCATCGATCCGTTACACGATGCGTCAGATTCAGTCGCCGATGTGGACGACGCTGTTCCTCGCGGTCACGAAGCTCGGCTCGACCTTATACCTGATAATAATCGGAGTGGCAGCCGGGGTTGTTTTTATCTACTTTCGCTTGTTCCGGTCTCTGTTACTTTTCATCATCGCGATGGCTGGCCAGGCGGCTCTGCATCACAGCTTCAAGTGGCTGTTCGCCCGCCCTCGACCATCTAACCTGATAAATTACCGGGTACCCGAGAGTCTCAGCTTCCCCAGCGGTCACGCCATCGCGGCGATATGTTTATACGGCATGATCGCTTGGATCGTGACCCGTGAGATCGAAAACCCCGCGGTGAAAGCCGGAGTATGGATCTTCACAATCATTCTCGTTTTCCTAGTCGGCGTCTCAAGAGTTTATATAGGCGTACATTACCCGACCGACGTTCTTGCCGGTTTCGTCGCCGGCTCGATTTGGATCGCCGGAATCATGTCCGCGGATCGCAAGGCTCTGTGATCCCTTTTTCGATATTCCGTCTCACGGTTTAGAATCTTTCCTTATGCCGGAGCTAGAACACGAACACACATCGGAAGCGATCGCTGATCGGATAGCCGCGTCCAATCACAATTACATCCGCGATTTTATTTACGGCGGGATCGACGGCGCCGTCACGACTTTCGCCATCGTCGCCGGCGTTTCTGGCGCCGAACTTTCGCCATCCATCGTTCTGATCCTCGGCTTTGCGAATCTAATCGCCGATGGTTTTTCGATGGCGGCGAGCAACTATCTCGGCACGCGGGCCGAGCAGGACGACTACCGGCGGATCGAGAAGATGGAATACCGCCACATCGAACTGGAGCCTGAAGGTGAGCGCGAGGAGATCAGGCAAATTTACAGCGAAAAGGGATTCGAGGGTGAGGAACTCGACAAGGCGGTCGAGCTGATCACATCGGATAAGGACCGTTGGGTCAAGACCATGCTCGCGGAAGAATACGGTTTGCCAGCAGCGATCCGCTCGCCGTGGACCGCCGCTTTCGCGACCTTTGCCGCATTCGTTATCTGCGGGTTGGTGCCCCTGCTGCCATACGTGTTCGGTGCCGGATCGTCTTTTCTCGTTTCGTGCATTATGACGGCCCTCACCTTCTTCCTGATCGGTTCGTTCAAGAGTCGCTGGTCGACCACGAGTTGGTTTCGCTCGGGTTTAGAAACGCTGCTGGTCGGCGCACTGGCGGCCGGGATCGCGTACGGCATCGGCGTTCTGCTGAAAGGCGTAGCGGCTTAACCTGGTCGAATGTTCCGGGCAAATTTTATGGTCAGATGGTCTGGCGATTCTCAGCTCGTTAATCTTCGGTATATATTCGGCATCCGTTCCGGCAATGTCATGACGTCGTCTATGATCGTGTAGCCGACATCGCCGTACAGGTCTTTCAATTCAGCTTCGCTCTCACGATCGATCGTGATGCAGAACGGCGTGATGCCGGATGTTTTCGCCTCGGTCAGCGCCTCGCGAACATCTTCACGCGCATAACGTGCGTCGCCATAGTCGTGGTCGTACGGCCTGCCGTCAGTGAGAATGATCAGGAGCTTTGTCCGCGCTTCCTGCCTAAGAAGCTTATGCGACGCATGCCGGACAGCCGCGCCGAGCCGCGTGTTGTTCTGAAACGTAATACCACCGATCCGGCGCTCGACATCCTCGGAATACTTTTCGCCAAAATCCTTCACGACATAGAACTTTACATTCCGCCGGCCTTCGCTTGTGAAGCCGTTTATCGAATAGACATCGCCGACCGCCTCGAGCGCTTCGCTCATCAGGACCAAACCTTCCTTCTCGATCTCAATGATCCGACGTCCCGGATAAGTATAGGGCTGCAGCGGATTGCGGGTGATCGTCCTCGCTGTCGACGACGATTGATCCAGTAAGATCGAAACCGCCACGTCGCGCTGTTTACGCAACCGCTTGGTGTAGATATTCTCCGACTGCCGGCCGTCCGCCTTACGGTCGATGACAAACTCGACAAGCGCGTTCAGGTCGTAGTCCTCACCGTCGAGCTCTCGATTTATCCGCGTCAGATTTTCCGGTTTCATCAATTGGAATTGATGCCGGATCGACGAGATCACGCCGCGGTACCGCGCCCGGGCAAGCTCGACAAAATTGCGGTCGCCTTTCTTGACCTTCTTCTCGATCACGCGACTCCAGCCGACGCGATAGTCGTTCAACTCGCGGTCCCACTCGTCGTACGCAAATGCAACCTCACCTGTTTCGAGCGCCTGTTCGGGCATCTCTTGCTGCGACCACGCTTCACTCCCCTGCAGGTCGTCCGGCTCGCCCTCGTCATCCAGGCTATTCCATGCACTGAAGAGATCGCGAATGTCCTGTGCGTCCTTCGGCCGCTCGTCGCGTTTGAACTGCTCCTCGGAAACCGCTTCGCCGGATTCTTTGTCGTCGTATGCGTATTCGCTTTTCTCCTCGTTGTCGTCGCTCTCGGCATCCTGCGTCTGCTCCGGCGAAATATTTTGGAACAGGTTGTAAACCCGGCTTGTCGCCATCAGTGAGTCGGCGACGGTCGGGAGTTCATTGCGACGCGGAGACGCCGAGACACGGGGACGCGGGGATTTGCTGTCGTCGGTCGCCGCGTCACCGCGTCCCTCACTCCCCGCGTCGCGATAGAGATAGTCCTCCACAACACCTTCGATCTCTGAAACAACCTGACCGTAGAACTGCTTTGCATCGTCGGTGGCCCCGCCGCAGAGTGTGATCTGAAAAAGCAGCTCGAAGGGAACTTGATGCATCGGCACATCAAAAATATACGGCCGCGATGCGCGAAGGAATTGCTTCATCAGATCGAGGTCTTTTCTCAAACCGCGGTACGTGGAGCGCAATCGACTATCGATGCGCGCGTTCTCCATCGTCCCAAAGATCTTTTTGGCGAGACGCGGTTCGGGAAACGCCCTGAGTACTTCGCGATAATCGGAATCCTTCGGAAGCGACTGTCCCGGTCGCGTTCGTGGATTTTTCTGATCGGGCGAGGATGCTGCGGCGTCCTGGACATCTTCCAGATAGCCGCCGAGCGAGAAAGCATCGAGCTGCTCGGTGGTCGCCTGATACAGCGAGGTGAGATCTGTATAGGCCGCTCGGAGCCCGGTGGTATCTTTTTCAAACGTCCCGAATTCGATCTGCCCGGCACCATGCGCGGCCAGAACTTTATAGAGACGGAAATCTTTGTCTTCGTTGTCGAACTCAGCGATCGCCGATGGCAGATAGATCGTCTTGCCGTCACCGATCCGCGATTCCTGCGGGACTGAGGTGAGTGCCGCGATCTCGACCGTTTTGCCGGTAAGGCCCTCGATGTAGATCCTTAGAACGGTCTGGATATCTTCGAGATGAAGCCCCTCGCGCGTGTTCTGAAGGATCGTGTTCGACTGACGCGTCTCGAGCGCGAAATAACTACGGCGCGCTTTCGGAGAGTCAGGGTCGGTTTCACGAAGACCGGTATTTATCCAGGCCTCGAATTGCTCGAGCGTCACCTTTCGGAGCGCGTGAGTGCTTGACCGAAATGCAGCGAGCGCGCTTTCGGCGTCGGCCTCGGCGATCACGCCCGTCAATTGAAGAACGCGACGAATCGAAGTGATGCTGTCATCCCCAGGTTTTGCCGTTCCCATTGTTTGCTTAAAAAACCTTGGGGTCGCGCGCAGGAAAGCGATCAGGACCGCGTTCCCCTGACCGCCGATGGTCTTGAGCACCCGGCACCAATCCTGGAAAACCTCCTCGGCGTATCGCAAAACGGAACTGCCGGACTCGATAAAATGCAGCGTTACGCTGCCGCCGAACTCAAGAAACTCAGCTGCTTTTTCGGCAAGGACGATCGCGTTGTCCGGAGCCAGACCCTCGAGCGCGTGGGGGAGGTTCGCCCAAAGGTCCGCCGTCATTCCACCTGTACGTCCGGCGAATGTCGACGCGAGCCTGATCAGCGGCGACGCTACGTCGAGCCTCCGGTCGCCAAACCCGCTCAAAACTTCACCTACACGACGTGTCCGCTGCAAGAAGTCGGAACTGTGCTTGGCGGAGCGGTTCGCGATCTCAACCGCGAGCTGCAGTATCTCGGTGAAAAGGCGATCGTCTTCGATGTCCTCGGCGAGTGTCGGTATTAGCGCGAATGTATCGAGCGCGATCGAGCTCGACAAGATCAATTGCCGTGTGCA
>JBKKAS010000227.1:0-6121 GCA_046714595.1 Pyrinomonadaceae bacterium
CGAAAACGCGCACGGCCGAACAGATCGCCGAAGAGATGGAGTTTCTCGGCGCGTCCATCAGTTCCGGTGCCGGGTGGAACAGCTCATCCGTAACCATGAGCGTCACATCCGACAAGCTAGACGAGGCTATGGCGATTATGGCCGACGTAGTACTCAACCCCTCCTTCAAGCAGGAGGAGCTCGACCTGCTGAAGTCGCAGACGCTTGACGAGTTGAAAGCAAATCTTACGCAGCCGGCATTTCTTGCGAATTACGTAGCATCTGTTCGCGCCTTTGGTGAGCACCCGGCGAGCGGGACGAGTGCGAGCATCGAAAGTCTCTCACAGTCAGACCTCCGCGCTTTTTATGCGCGCGAGTTCTTTCCGGGCAACGCGGTGTTGATTATGACCGGCGATGTCACTGTCAAGAAGGCGACTTCGATGGCGGAGAAACTGCTTGGTGACTGGAAGACCCCGAACCTGCCGAGAAATACCGGTGGGTACGGCGCGTCGCCATCATCTGCAAGCAGCTCGGTCGTCAAAAGGATATTGGTAGTCGATCTGCCGGGAGCAGGCCAGGCGTCGGTCAATTTCTACCGTCCCATCAGAACCATCGGCCGTGCAAGCAAGGATTATTATCCGGCGGCCGTGCTGAACTCGCTGCTTGGCGGAGGATACTCTTCGCGGCTCAATCAGGAGATCCGAATCAAGCGAGGCCTCAGCTACGGAGCTGGAAGCGCATTTGGATGGCGGGGGGATGCAACGAACTTCAGTACTCGAACACAGACTAAGAACCAGTCTGCCGCCGAGGTTGCCGAATTAGTCGTCGCCGAACTGAAACGGTTGGCCGATACCGATGCCGCAGAAGCTGAACTCAACCCCAGACGACTTGTGCTGACCGGCGGTTTCGGGCGAAACCTGGAAACGACCGCAGGCTTGACCGGAGCGCTGGCTGATCTTTACAGCTTCGGCATCCCGACGAGCGAGCTGAATAAATACATGACGAGTGTCGCGGCTGTGAGCTCAGCGAATGTAAAAGATTTCGCTTCAAGATATCTTCATGACGGCGACGTGATAATCGTCGGCGATTACTCGATCTTTAAGGACGACCTCGAAAAGCGTTTTCCGAATATGAATGTCGAGGTGATCAAGGCGGACGAGCTGGATATTACAAAGCCCAACTTGCGCAAGTAGGCCGGTGAGTCCCTAGACCAGTGTTCCTAGTCCCAAACGCAACGTGGGACCATGGACGTGGGACTAGGGACTCACGTTCTTCTTCGCTAGAATATCCCAATGCATCGTGACTTGCGGTCTTTCCTCCAATCCCTGCGAAAAGAAAACGAGCTGGTCGAAATTTCCGCTGAGGTCGATCCGTACCTCGAGATCGCCGAGATCCATCGGCGGATGATAGACGAGCAGGGTAAGGCGCTTCTTTTCACGAACGTAAAAGGTTCGAAGTTTCCGGTCGTGACAAATCTCTTCGGAACCATTCGGCGTATCGAGTTCGCGTTCGGGAAACGGCCGCTGGAATTTGTAAAGCGCACCGTCGAGATGGTCGAGACGCTGATCCCGCCGACGCCTAAAAAGCTATGGCAGTTTCGTGACGTCGGCCGCGCGGCGCTACGGCTTGGCACAAAGCGCGTCCGTCACGCGCCCATTCTTGAATCGCGACAGGCGCGCATCGATCTCGAGGCCATTCCGTTTCTTCAGCTCTGGCACGAGGACGGCGGACATTTCAATACGCTGCCGCTTGTCTATACGGAGAGTCCGGCGACGGGCAAACACAATCTAGGCATTTACCGGATGCAGCGATACGACGCGACAACGACCGGAATGCACTGGCAGATCGGTAAGGGAGGCGGTTTTCACTATTACGAAGCCGAACAGAGAAATGAATCGCTGCCTGTGACGGTTTTTCTCGGCGGTCCTCCCGCATTGATCTTGTCCGCGATAGCACCTTTGCCGGAAGGCGTGCCGGAGCTGATGCTCGCCTCACTGCTTGCCAACGGAAAGATCAAGACGGTAGATAGTCCACTCGACCGCGGTCATCGACTGATCGCCGAATGCGAGTTCGCTCTCGTGGGCCACGTGCTGCCGCACGACCGCAAACCGGAAGGTCCGTTCGGCGATCATTACGGTTACTACTCGCTGACGCACGACTATCCGGTCTTCCACACCGACGCGGTCTTTCATCGGAAAGACGCGATCTATCCGGCGACGGTCGTCGGAAAACCGAAGCAGGAAGATTTCTTTATCGGCGATTATTTGCAGGAGTTATTATCGCCGCTGTTTCCTGTCGTGATGCCCGCCGTGCGCGATCTGTGGAGCTATGGCCAGACGGGTTTTCATTCGCTTGCAGCGGCGGTCGTGAAGGAACGATACGCACGAGAGGCGTTGTCCGCAGGTTTTCGGATTCTCGGTGAGGGGCAGCTCACGCTTACAAAATTTCTGCTGCTGACCGACACGCCCCAGGACCTTCGCGACTTCAAATCCCTCTTCGAACACATCCTCGCACGCGTCGAATGGCACCGCGATCTTTTTATATTTAGCCAGACGGCGTTCGACACGCTCGACTACGCAAGCGGCAAGATCAATCACGGCAGCAAGGCGATCTTGATGGGCCTAGGGGACGCGAAGAGGGAATTGCCGCGAGAGTTCCGCGGTGACCTGCCGGCGAACGTGAATCGCGCCGAAGTTTTCTGCGGGGGTTGCCTGGTGGTGGAAGGCGCGCCATATACTGAGGAAAAGAATCTCGGCGAACGACTCGCGAAAAGCGGAGTGTTCGATGACTGGCAGGTGGTCGTAATTCACGACACGGCGGACTACGCCAGGTCGACCGATAAATTCCTGTGGGCGACCTGGACGCGCTTTGATCCGGCTACGCATATTTCGGCGAAGGAAATTTCGCTCAAGAATAATCATGTCGCTTACATTGGACCGATCGTCATTGATGCCCGGATGAAGCCGTGGTATCCGAACGAGGTCCAGCCGCGCGAGGACATCGTGAAACGAGTAACCGATCGGTGGAGTGAATACTTTCCATGAAGAAATGGCTGACGCGCATCGGACTGGTTTTGCTGGCCCTTGGAGTTCTTATCGGGTCGCTCGCCGCGTATGCCTACTTCGTCGAACCGCGCGAATTTGTGGTCGTGCAGGAAACCCTGACCATTCCGAACTGGGATCCGAGGTTGAATGGTTTCAAGGTCGTCTCGATTTCCGACGTCCACGCCGGATCGAATTACGCCCCGCTCGAACGGCTTCGGTCCGTAGTCGAGAAAGCGAACGAGCAAGACGCAGATCTCATCGTTTTGCTTGGCGATTACGTGTCCGAAACGAAACGAAATCGCAACGCTCAGAACACGCCTGAAGGCACCGACGGGACCGAGCTGAAGATTCCCATGTCCGAGATAGCCGACGCTCTAGGTGGGTTTAAGGCAAGGTACGCGGTCTACGCGGTTATCGGAAACCACGACTGGTATTACAACCAGCAGAAGGTTCATGCCGAGCTCGAACGCGTGGGGATCAACGTTCTCACCAACGAGACTCAATCCATTACAGTCGGTGACCAAACAATTCAGCTCTGGGGGATCGAGGACTTTTGGCGGAATCGCCGCGTCCCGACCGACGCGTATGAATTGCTCGCTGAAAAACGCAACATCATAGCGATCACTCACAATCCCGACTCACTTCTATCGGCGCCGGCCGGTATCTCGGTAATGTTCGCCGGCCATTCGCACGGAGGCCAAATAAACTTTCCTTTCTTCGGACCGTTTGCGCCGTTTAACGACAAACGTTTTATGGATGGGCACGCCGAGGTCGATGGAAAGCACGTCTATGTTACGAGCGGCGTCGGAACGAGTGTCATACCTTTTCGGTGGCGAGTTCCGCCCGAGATCGCGGTCGTCACCCTCAACGCTGCTGAATGAACATCTTTTCGCGCAAAAACACGATCTTCATTTCGGCGCTGATGCTTTTCTCCATCCTCTGCGCGGCGTACGGATATTTTATCGAGCCCAACCGCCTCGTCGTAACGGATGAAGAGCTTCGAATAAAGGGCTGGAACCCGGCGCTGGATGGGTTACGGATCGCGATGATCTCGGACATCCACGGCGGATCGAATGGCGCATCCGCAGAGAACATTCGACGCGTAGTCGAGACGACGAACGCCCAGGACCCCGACGTGATCGTGTTGCTGGGCGACTATATTTCGCAGGGGCATACGCGACAACCGATCACCGAGCGGCCGTTGCGGATGCCGATGCGCGAAGTTGCCGACAATCTCGCAGGGCTTAAAGCAAAGTACGGCGTATTTGCGGTATTGGGAAATCACGACGGATGGTACAACGATCAGGAGATAGCGGCCGAATTGACACGCGTCGGATATCGCGTTCTGCAGAACGAGATCGCCGTCATTCGCCAGAACGGTACCGCACTTCGCCTGCTCGGATTAAAGGATCATCTGAAACTCGCGTCGTGGGACTCATTCGACGCGACCGTAAGATCGGTCGTGGCGGCGAATCCGAAAGAAGGGCAGATCGTCGTACTCGAACATAGCCCCGATATCCTGTTCGTTCTGAATTACCACAAGAATCTAAACCCAGATCTAAAACTGATGCTCGCCGGCCACACACACGGCGGACAGATCTGGCTGCCGGTGCTGGGTGCGCCGCTTGTTCCTTCTTCGGTCGGGCAACGCTACACGCGCGGTCATATCAAAGAAGAGGGAATCGATATGTTTGTGACAAGCGGAGTCGGGACAAGCATCCTGCCGTTTCGATTTATGGTGCCGCCGGAGGTTGCGGTGGTGACGATCCGGTCCGAGTAAGAGTTTGCAGAGTTTTCAGAGTTTGCAGAGTCCGACTCGGCGAGGTATCTTCAACTTTGTGAACAATCCGAAACTCTGTAAACTCTGAAAACTCTGCAAACACTCTTACCTCCTCAACATCCGCCGCACTCGATTCAAATCCCCGTCGTTCTTCGCTGGCTTTAACCCAAGGATCTTGCACATCAATTCATAGACGTGAATGTTCTCAAACGGATCGACCACCTTGCCTCTTTTGAATGCGCGGCCGTGTGCGATGAATGCAGCGCGCATTGACACGACCTGGTTGTCGTAGCCGTGAGCGCCTCGGGTTTGATTAAAGTCCGGGCGTTTCTTTTGATTTTCGTAACGTTCGCGGCTCGTCATGAACCAGCCTTCTTCCGCCGAGCAGACTATCGGTGCGATCCGCGGGCTCGCGCGATAATGCAGCCGTTTGGGGATCTCGTTCTTCGGCCAGCACGTTGCATGCATGATGCGTTTTAGGCCTTTCATCACTTTATCCAAATCGCCTTGTTTGGGAAATATCTGCCAGATCTCGCCGGTCGTCAGAACACGCTCGGTCAGACCCGAATCGAGATACTCATCCATCACTATCGCGTTGCGCTGGTCGACAGCCGCCATCCCGTGATCCGACGTGATCAATATATTCGCCTTGTTATCGATGTCGCGGGCTTTCAGGCCGTCCATCAGCCGCCGGATGCTGGCGTCAACTTTCATGACTGCGTCACGCGTTTCTGAGGCATCCGGACCACGCGCGTGACCGGCGTCGTCAACATCGCTGAAATAGAGCGTATAGATCTGCGGACGCTGGTCGCGCGGCAAATCGATCCATTTTAATATCTGGTCCACGCGTTCGTCGTTCGGGATCTTTCCGTCGTACTCCTTCCAAAACGTCGGACGCCGACCGGCGATCTCAGCTTCGGTTCCCGGAAAGAAAAATGCTCCTGCTCTAACGCCCTGTTTCTCCGCCGTGACCCAGATCGGTTCGCCCAGCCACCAACGCGAGTTCTGCACCTCCTCTCGTTTGCCGAGCGTAAACGTGACGCCAAAATCCCAGATGTTATTTTCGATGATCCCGTGATGTTCGGGGTAGAGACCTGTGGCCACGGTGTAGTGGTTCGGAAACGTCTTTGTGGGGAACGAGGGGATCATCCACTTCGCCCGAACGCCGCTTGCCGCAAGCTGGTTCAGGGCCGGTGGATTATGTTTCTCCAGATAGTCATAACGAAGGCCGTCGATAGAAACGAGAATGACTGTGGGTTTCAAGTCGCCGATCGTCTTCTGCGCGTAGACGGCCGGTGCCAGAAAGCCAAGGTACGCC
>JBKKAS010000228.1:0-2619 GCA_046714595.1 Pyrinomonadaceae bacterium
GCTTTTAGATCCCGTAAGAAATAATCAAGACGGTGTTTGGATTTCAATCTAGTGAGAGCGTGGACATGATCTTCGGTACCGTTGATCTCTAAAGGTATCGCGTCCATTCCTTTTATGATTCCGCCGAGATAGGAATGCAAACGGGTTCCCACTCGGGAAGTATCCATCGTTGGCGATTTTTTGTGGAAAAAACGAGATGGCAATACGAGGCTACGTGACTGGAAGGCATATGTGGAAGCTCCTTCGTTCTTTGTTTGTTATTTATCCAGAAGCTCCGCTTCTGGCTGTGGTCTCCCGCGGCTTCACCGCGAAAATGTTTCGACGTCGTCCCAGAGGCTTCGCTTCTGGCTATGGTCTATCCGCGACCTCGACGCGAGCGTAGGCTTGTAATAGTTAGGGCGCCGGATTATCAGCCCCCGCCGGAACTTTCCAGATCACGGTTTTCGGCCCCTGGCCCAAGCCGCCGCGAACTAAAGTTATACGAGGTTCTTCGTGTCGAATGTCAACATTCATGATCAGCCTTTCCCGCCGCGCAATCTCTTTGTTCGTGCCGTAGTTAATTATGTAAAGCGGTGTCTGAAAATCATATTCATTCCAAAAGTTTTCTGTTGCCTTCGTGATTCTCTTATCCGACACCTTGCCGATTTCAAGAACTTTAATTGCGACCGATTTTTCTTGAACCGAGCAGCTGGCGCGTTGCGCGCCTCCATTTAGGTTGAGAATCACAAAGCTCAACGCGAGCGCGACAGCAGCGCGCACACAAGGTTTTGTTATGAATCGGTTCCGCATTTTGGGTGTCTCACTTCGTCGCCGTCCTGTCTCGCCAACTCTGTGCCGGGCCGCCGGCATCAACACGTTTCATCGTGATCGCACCCGGTGAAGGACACACAAGCGCGCACAGGTTGCAGCCGACGCATTCTTCTTCGATGACATACGGGTAACGCTTTCCATCGACTTCGTGAAACTGAAAACTCTGATGGGCGCCGTCTTCGCAGGCGATGTAGCAGAGATTGCAGCGGATGCAGTGTTCGTTGTTTACCTCCGCCTTTACGTCGTAGTTCAGATCAAGATTACCCCAGTCCGTCATACGGTTGACCGACTTACCGATAATGTCGTTCACCGACGCGAAACCTTTTTCGTCGAGATAGTTGTTCAGTCCGTCGATCATGTCCTCGACGATCCGGTAACCGTAATGCATCACCGCGGTGCAGACTTGAACATTGCCAGCTCCGAGCAGCAGAAACTCAACCGCATCGCGCCAATTATTTATTCCGCCGATGCCGCTGATCGGGATCTTGAATTCTTGATCGCGTGCCAATTCCGAAACCATATTGAGCGCGATCGGTTTTACCGCCGGGCCGCAGTAGCCGCCGTGTGCCGCCATTCCGTTGACGTTCGGATACGGGATCATGGTGTCGACATCGACACCCATCACTGAGTTGATCGTGTTGATCAGCGATACCGCGTCGGCGCCGCCTTTCTGTGCGGCTTTGCCGGGCGGCACGATGTGGGTGACGTTCGGCGTCAGCTTTACGATCACCGGCAGCGTCGAAACTTCTTTGACCCATTCCGTGACCATGCACGTGTATTCCGGAACCTGACCCATCGCGGCACCCATTCCGCGCTCGCTCATACCGTGCGGGCATCCGAAGTTCAATTCGAAACCATCGGCACCGGTGTCCTGAGATTTTTTTACGATTTCATGCCACGCCTCCCGTTTCGATTCGACCATCAATGAGACGATGACCGCGTGGTCCGGGTATTTCTTTTTGCAATCGGCGATCTCCTTTAGATTTACATCGAGCGGCCGGTCGGTGATGAGTTCGATGTTGTTCAACCCGATCATGCGCAACGAGCCCTGGTCGAGCGACGCGAGCCGCGAGGAAACGTTCGTGATCGGCTCGCCGAGCGTCTTCCAAACCGCGCCGCCCCAGCCTGCGTCAAACGCCCGCTCCACCATCGACCCCATATTTGTCGGCGGAGCAGACGCGAGCCAAAAAGGATTGGAAGATCTTATTCCTGCGAAGTTAATACTTAAATCGGCCATAAATCACTATTCAGCCTTTGTAAAGCACTATGTCCCAATTCAAAAGGATAGCGTCCGGCTCGATTTCTTTCGTCACCGGCATCGCCTTCGCGACCACTGCCTGCTTCTGCTTCCCCCCAAGCGTCTTGAATAGGAGGTCCGGCTCATTCAACGGCTCGTCGGGGAAGAACATTTGTGAAACGAGTCGGTCATGCTTTCCCATCACGTCGACATGGATGTGGGGGGGTCGGATCTCGGTCGCGCTGATAGGATATGCACCCGGTTTGATAGTCTTGAATCGATAACGGCCTTCGGCGTCGGCAGTGACGATTCCGAAGCCTGAAAAATTGGGATCGAGTGGTGCTTTATTTGGATCTCCCGAGTGTGTATACCGGCCGTGAGTGTTCGCCTGCCAAAGTTCGATCCGGGCACCGCTCACTGGCTGGCCGCTTTCGTTGATTACTTGTCCGTAGACGTGGACGAGCTTACCTTCGGCCCGCTTCTTGCCGCCCGCGATCGTCGTCAGATCGGCGTCCTGATCGAGCGGCTTCATCACCGGGTAAAACGGTCCCATCTGTACCTCCGGTGTACCG
>JBKKAS010000229.1:0-14488 GCA_046714595.1 Pyrinomonadaceae bacterium
TCCGAGCGAAGAAGAGGGTCCGCAAAATGCCCCAGCCCAGAGCGGTTTGACCACCGAGGGCAACGGCAGCCCGGTCGAGTACGATTTCATAGGGACCGGTTTTCATGTCGGCAGCGGCTATATCGTCACGAACAAGCACGTGCTCCAGCCCTGGACCGAGGACGACGTTGTGAAGCAGATGATGCGCGACTCGAAAGGCCGCGCCCGCATCAAGCGCCTCGTCATATATTTTCCGAATTATCCGCAGCCCTTCCCGCTGAAGGTTCGCGAAGCCGGCGGGCGCGAAGACGTTGCGGTGGCAACGATCGACGCCAGCACCATGCCGGCCGAAGTACCGGCTCTGCCGCTCGAGACCGACTCGGAAGCTTCGACCATTGGAAAGACGGTCGTTACGATGGGCTACCCGAGCGGCCCAGACCGCCTGCTCGCGATGGTTGATGATGACGAAGCGAAATCGATCAATTCGCGGTTCGGAAATTCGCGGCAAAACCTAATCAACTTTCTTGCCCAGTCGAGGAAGATAGTTCCGCTCACTACACAGGGATCGATCACCGACCTCGACGCGCGTCGCATCGTGCATGACGCAAAGACAGCCGAGGGCGGCTCTGGCGCTCCGCTGTTCGGGCAAACCGGAAGGGTCATCGGTGTTAACTTCGGCGTCTTCACCGAAAACACGGCCGCGAATATGGCGGTACCGATCCGCTTCGCGATCGATCTGTTGAAGAAGGCGGGATGGAATTCACCGGAGGACGCGAAACAGGCCGCGAGCCAGGTGGCGACGGCGAACGCGAATGTCAGTGGTCAGTGATCAGTGGTCAGTGGTCAGTGATCAGTGGTCAGTGGGGTAGGAGATCGGAATCAAGACATTGCACCAATTCTTTCCTGACAACTGACAACTGACCACTAACCACTGACAACTTTCAAGATGGACAGTCTAGTTTTCTCCAACATGTTTCACCGGCCGGCGCGTACGGTCGTCAGCATACTCGGTATCGCGATCGGCGTGCTGCTGATCGTTTTTACTGTCGGTCTTTCCAACGGAACTATCCGGGAGCAAGCGACGCGCGAGGCGAATGTCGGTGCCGAGATATTCGTTCGAGGGTCCGGCTCGGTCGGCATGAGCGGCTCGGAATCTTTCCGTCTGCCGGTCTCGCTAGCCGAAGATGTTCTATCGGTCGAAGGCGTTCGCTCAGCCGTGGCGATCGGTCAGAATTCCGTCGACGCGCCGGACAACAACACTGGTAAGCGACTCATCGACGGCGTAGTGTTCGACGAGTACGCCTCGATATCAGGGCTTCGCTTGATGGAGGGTCGCGCGTTCAAACCAGACGCCGACGAAGCGATCATCGACACCGCCTGGCAAAAGCAAAAGAACTTAAAGTTAGGCGATACGATCCCTCTCTATGAGCGGCAATTCACGGTTGTGGGAACATACGAGCCGGCAGGCGGAGCTCGATTGAAGATCCCGTTAGGTGTCATGCAGGCTCAGCTCGGTGGCGAAGGGAAGGCGTCCTCCGTGCTCGTTGCTATCAAGCCGGGATACACGGTGGACCAGGTCGGGCAGAATCTGAAAGAGAAATTTCCGGATCATCAGATTATCCGTACGCAAGACCTGGAAGAGCTTTACATGGCCGGCTTCCCTGCTTTGAACGTCTTTCTCAATGTCTTTATCGGTGTGGCCGCGGTCATCAGCGCGCTTGTGATACTCCTGACGATGTACACGACGGTCACCGAACGGACGCGACAGATCGGCATAATGAAATCCCTCGGTATGAGCAACGCCGCGATCGGCTGGACCATCACGCAGGAAGCTCTTCTGATCAGCCTGTGCGGGATAATCGCCGGAATTCTGTTTACCTTTTTATTGCGGTTTGCATTGACCCAGGTTACGACACTCGAGGTCGAGATGAGCGTTTGGGTGATGCTGTTGACGCTCGTTGTCGGTCTCATCGGCGGGGCGATAGGCGGTCTTTATCCTGCCCTGCGTGCGGCCCGGCTCGACGCAGTCGAAGCACTTAGCTACGAATAACTGTTGTGCACGTCCGGCTGATTCCGTGCATTTATTGTCGTCTGCTCCGCCATTATTAATCTTTCGCCATCTACGTCCTCTTCTTTTTTGCTCTCCTTTGGAAGGAAAAGCACGACAAGTAAACCCAATCCGGCCATGATCGCACCTACCCAAAATACGGGATGGATCGCACGCCCGAGCGCCGATTGAAGAACCTCGAGTGTCTCGGGTGAGACCGACGCCTTTGCACCCGGCTCGATCAACGCGTTGGGATTCGACGCGAATTCCGCGGCCTGTGCCTCGGTCATCGATCCGGTCTCGATCGCGGCCCTGTTCAGCTCGGTCGCCAGGGCGGCGGTCAAGACCGCACCCATAACGGCGACACCGATAGCTCCACCGATCGAACGCGAAAACTGATTGAGCGAGGTAGCAACACCGAGCTTGGTCTTATCGACAGCTTGCTGGACGGCGATCAGCAAGGTGAGCATCGAAAGTCCGAGACCGGTACCGATCGTCATCAGATCGAGGTAAAGCCATATGCGGTTCGTATCACGGTCGAACAATGCTAGAAAAATAAATCCGAGGGTAAGAGCCGCGTAGCCGACTATCGTGATCACACGATATCCGATCCTAAGCATTAGACGGCCGCCGACGATCGACATCGTCACCCACGAAAGCATCAGGGGTGTAAGAAGTGAACCCGCCTCGGTCGCCGAGAATCCGAGCGAGCCCTGCGCGAAAAGCGGAACGAAAGAGATCGCCCCGAACATCGCGACACCGCCCAGAAACCCGGCCGCGATCGCGATCGAGATAGTTTTGTTTCGAAAGAGGTCGAACGGAATGATGGGATCCGATGCACGCTTCTCGACGATAACGAAGATGACGAGCAGGACGGCGGACGCGCCGAAGATCAGTAGATTTTCGGAGTTAACAAGTCCGCCCGAGCCGCCTTCTACCATCGCCAGCATCAGCAAGCTGATCGCGGTCATGAGCAGAACGGCGCCGGCGTAGTCGATGGTCGGGTGACTGTTGCGTTTCGGCTCGCGGAGCGCGAAACCGATAATCAACGCGGCGACAACCCCGATCGGCAAATTGATGAAGAATACCCATCGCCATGAGATCTGATCGGTGATGAAGCCACCGACCATCGGGCCGATGATGCTCGAGAGTCCCCACACTCCGCTGAAGTACGCCTGCATTTTGGCGCGCTCTTCGAGCGTGAATATGTCACCGATTATCGTCATCCCGAGCGGCACCAGCGCACCGGCACCAAGACCCTGGATCGCCCGGAAGACGATTAGCTCCGTCATCGATGACGAGAATCCGGAAAGCAGCGTTCCCAGTAAAAAGATGCCGATTCCTACCTGGTAAAGAAGCCGTCGTCCGTAGAGATCGGACAGTTTCCCCCAAACCGGAACCGTAACGGTCGAGGTGACAAGGTATGCGGAAAAGACCCAGCTGTAATGATTCAAACCGCCGAGCGATGCGATCACGGTCGGCATCGCGGTGCCGACGACCGTCGCCTCAAGGGCAGCGATAAACATCCCGGTCATCACACCGACGGTAACCGCCCAGCGCCGCTTCTCCGACATCTGGATCGTTGGCGAGACCGCAGAACCTACTTTCTTGTTGGTTTCGTCATTCATTCCCACCTTCCGCTTGATCGATAAAGGCTTTGTCTTTGCTTCCCAAACCCGCTATCTCTTCCATCAAAAAATCTGCGATCTCCTTGTGTGTGCGGATCGAGTCGCGCTTGTCGTAAAAATTCTCCAGGGCGATCGGCTCGCCGAACCAGATCCGGACTTTTTCGCCGCCCGTCCAGTTGCCAAGTATCTGGCGCGGGAGATCGTTTATCAGCCCGGTAACGAAGACGGGTATCACCTGTGGCTTCGCGGCGTAGATCACTTTTCCGATTCCAGGCTGCGCCGGCAGTAGGCTATAGCGATCGGGATCAAGATTCCGCTTGCCTTCGGGGTGGAACCCGATGACATGGCCCGGCCCCACGCTGCAAAGCCGGATCAACTCGCGGAGCGAGAACTTATCGAATTCGCGCTTGCGCGCCTCTTTCGCTTCGCGAAAGAATGGCGGATACATCGCCCACCAGCCCATAACGAGGTTAACCAACCAGCCGACGGGATTGTCATAGAAGAACTTTCCCCGCACTGGAAAATAAAGTGTGATCGGCCGGTTGGTCCGGCGGAACAGGACGCTCGAGACCGTGTACATATCGAAAAACGAGCGATGATTTGAGACCAGTAATAGTGGCCGGTCCGGGTCCGTTGCCTCGACATTTTCAATCCCGAAGACGTTCATCAAGTTGTACGTCGCGAGATATATCCACAGCGACCCGATATGCCGCTGGCAGAACGTCCAGAATCGTTTCCAGGCACCATGGTTCATTCGATGGGTGAGGCTGAACCCTAATCTCTCAACCCCATGGAGCACACTGATTTCCGCCGCGTTCGGGAAGCTCGGGCGAGAGATTTCCAATGTCTTGGTTGGAGACTCGGGCGGGATTAGATTGTTAGACATAGGCAGAAGAATCTAGTTTAGCATCGCCCGGTTGGCGGAAAATAGTAGGATATGGGGAAAATTGGATAGACAATGGCCGAATGTTTCTATACTATATCCAAGATAAATTCCTAGACAATTTCGTTCACAAATCAAAATTTAGTTTTCCGAGCAGCTTCGTAATACCTTTCTGCCGATTTCTAGCCGACATTGTGAAACGAGGTCGTGAAACCAAAATCCCCATAAGGAGACTGTTGTTTATGTATACCAAGTGGAACTTCAAAGCGTTGTTGCTTGTTGCAACTATCGCTGTTTCAACACTCGCGGCCTCAGCCCAACAAATAGTCTGGTCTGTCAATGACGAAAGCCGTGCGGCTATCACCAAAGACAAAGCTATTGCAAGGCAGTCATTTCCCGCAGAGTTCAAATTATTTAATCTGAATATTGAACCTTTAAGACAACAATTATTTTCTATTGTAGACAATAATGCCCGTCAGCATTCAGCGACCATTTCCTTACCCAACGCTGATGGTGGCATCGAATATTTTGAAGTATTTGAAGCATCCAATTTTGAACCCGATCTACAGGCTCAATTTCCGGAGATCCGAGCCTTTTCGGGTCGGGGCATTACGGATAAGTACGCAACTTTGAAGTTGAGTATTTCTCCTCAGGGAATCCAGACGATGGTTTTTCGAACGGGTGCCGTGAATGAGTTCATCGAACCCTATTCTCAAGACCGTAGTACTTACGCAGTGTTCCAGCGCAACCGAGAGAGGGGTGGATCGCCTTGGGAATGTTCTACCGAAACCACAAGTTTATTTTCGGATGCAGCTTCGAAGGGTCTTTATTCGAGGAATCCCGAGAGCAACACCGGTGAGCTTAGGACGATGCGCCTCGCACAGTCCTGCAACGGTGAGTATGCGAACTTTTTCGGAGCAACCAGTGCCGCCCAGGTAGCTTTAGTTTTAGCTGGGTACAACGGGACGCTTACACGGGCAAATGGAGTTTATGAAAAAGATCTTGCGATCCATCTCAACCTGATCGCCACTACCGTAAACGTCATTTACTACGACCCGGCCACCGACCCCTACACGACGCTGGGACAATGGAATAACCAGTTGCAGGCGACGTTAACGGCGAACATCGGAGAGGCAAACTACGATATCGGCCACATGTTCGGAGCGTCCGGCGGTGGCGGAAACGCCGGCTGTATCGGGTGCGTTTGTGTCGACGGAACGAAAGGCCGCGGCATTACCTCGCCTGCCGATGCAATACCGATGGGCGACGACTTCGATATCGATTATGTCGTGCATGAGGTCGGCCATCAGATGGGTGCGAATCATACATTTTCACATGGACTTGAAGGCACCGGACAAAATAAAGAAGTGGGTTCCGGCATCACCATCATGGGTTATGCGGGAATTACCAGCTTCGACGTTGCCCCGCACTCGATCGATACCTTTCATCAAACGTCGATCCAGCAAATTCAGGTCAACATGGCTACTAAGACCTGCCCGGTACTGACAATCATGACGGCAAATGCTCCTCCCGTTGTTGCCGCGGTTAGCAATTACACGATTCCGATCACCACGCCTTTCGCACTCACCGGTTCCGGGACTGATCCGCAAGGTGACGCGCTGACTTATCAGTGGGAGCAGAATGACAACGCAACGACTTCAGGTTCAAACAGTGTTGCATCTCCTGGTAAATTGACGGGACCAAACTGGTTGTCATTTCTGCCAACGAGTTCACCGACAAGGACTTTCCCAAGACTGTCGACGATCCAGGCCGGGTTATTCGTAACTCCGACGTTACCGGGTGGCGATGCCGCTGCGAACATCGAAGCGTTGAGCTCGGTTTCCAGAACGCTCAACTTCAGATTGACCGTAAGGGACAATCGCCCCTACGTACCGGCTTCGACAATCGGTCAGACCCAGTTTACGGACATGGTTGTAACGGTTACCAATACATCGGGACCGTTCAAGGTTACGTCGCCAAATACGACCGTGTCGTATTTGGGAGGCTCTTTGCAGAACATCACATGGGATGTTGCCGGAACCACCGGGGCTCCGGTCAGTGCGGCGAACGTAAAGATCTCGTACTCGACCGATGCCGGTGCCACCTTCCCGACCGTACTGAGCGCGAGCACGCCGAACGACGGTGCGCAGATCCTGACTATTCCAATCGGTAATACCACGACGGGTCGAATCAAGGTCGAAGCGGTTGGTAATATCTTCTTTGATATGTCCGACGCTGACTTCACGGTCGCGGGTATTGCGGGACCGCCGCGGTCCAGGGCTGATTTTGACGGCGATGGTAAGACTGACCTTTCCGTCTTTCGTCCGTCTGAGGGCAATTGGTATGTAAACC
Source organism: Pyrinomonadaceae bacterium (assembly GCA_046714595.1). GTDB lineage: Bacteria > Acidobacteriota > Blastocatellia > Pyrinomonadales > Pyrinomonadaceae > OLB17. The sequence goes on from JBKKAS010000229.1 coordinate 6,890, forward strand.
GTTCGACGGCGGGATTCCTTGTAATGCGCTGGGGTCTTTCCGGTGACACACTCGTTCCCGGCGACTATGACGGTGACGGCAAAACGGACATGGCCGTTTTCCGTCCGTCGCCTACTGCCGGGGTTTCCGACTTCTACATCTTCAACAGCGGAACCTCGACTGTCTCCGGCGCGGAATGGGGCACGACCGCCGATGTTCCGATCGTCGGTGATTACGACGGAGATGGAAAATCGGACGTTGCTGTCTACCGTCCCGGGACCGGTACGTGGTACATCCTGAAGAGTACTGGAGGGGCAACGATCACTGTTCTTGGCGGCGGCGCAGATGTCCCGTTGAGTGCCGATTTTGATGGCGATGGCAAAACAGACATCGTAATATATCGTCCCAGCTCGTCTCGGTGGATCGGTACGTACTCCGCGGGTGGGGCCATTAACACCGTCTTCGGAGCGTCGGGCGACAAAGTCGTGCCTGCCGACTATGACGGCGATTTCAAAGAAGACTTCGCGATTTACCGTCCGAGCACCGGCACCTGGCACATTTACCAGTCCAGTTCCGGTACGACATTGTCGACACCTTACGGGATTTCGACCGACATTCCGGTGCCGGGCGATTACGACGGCGACGGCAAAGATGACATCGCGGTTTATCGAAACGGCGTGTGGTATGCCAACCGGTCGACGTCGGGATCACTAATCTCCTCCTTCGGCCTGGCATCTGATACGGCCGTTCCGGCTGAGTACATTCCATAGCATCGAGACCAACTCTCGATCATAGAAAAACCGGCGGGAGCTATTGCTTCCGCCGGTTTTGTCTTGGCCTGAGAAGAGCCGCCCTGATCACGCAATATTAAAGTACTTGGCATCTGGATGATGCACCACGATCGCCGATGTCGATTGTTCCGGGTCGAGCTGATATTCCTCGGTCAGTTCGACGCCGATGCGTTCCGGCCCAAGCAACTCGAATATCTTGGTTTGATCGTCGAGGTTCGGGCAGGCCGGGTATCCGAAACTAAACCTCGAACCCTGGTAACCCTGATGAAACAGCTTTGCCAGCTCGGGCGCGTCGTTATCGGCTATCTCAAGCTCTTCGCGAATTCGCTTGTGCCACATCTCTGCAAGCGCCTCCGCCGATTCAACCGATAGGCCATGAAACAAAAGGTAGTCGGTGTAATTGTCCGATTTAAAAAGCTTCGTCGAATGTTCGCTGGCCTTCCCGCCCATCGTAACAAGATGAAATGCGACGACGTCGGCCTTTCCCGAATCGATCGGTGCAAAATAATCCGCCATACATAGATTCTTTCCGCCCCGTTGCTCCAACGGCTGCCGCGGAAACGTGAAACGAAGTCGTTCGGTTTTTTCGTCGTCCTGGTAAATGATCAGATCGTTCCCGCTCGACTGACACGGAAAGTATCCGTAAACAAGCTTAGCCTCGAGCAACTTCTCGCGGATCGCTTGCGCCTTTATCTCGGCAAATTTCGGATAGACGGTCTCGGTGAGGATCTTCTGATACTCTTCCGGCGTTTTGCGTCCCTGCTTGTACTGCCACTGTCCCTTGAACAGCGCCGTCTCATTGATAAATCCAAAAACCTTATTCAGGTCCCGGAGCTCGACGACCTTTGAACCATAGAACGGAGCTTTTGGTATCGGAACATCGGTCGCGACATCGGATGGCGTGGTGTGCGTCGTGTCACCCGACGACCGGGACGAAATGCGCGCCGCTATTGCCCCGAGTTTTGCGTCCTCACCCACGAGATCCTCCTCATCTGATTTTGGATTTTGGATTTCGGATTTCGGATTTTCATTTCCTGCGGCTACGGATCTCACCTTGCGCTCGACAGACTCGACCGACTCGCTAGTCTCGACAGACTCCCGACTGGTTAGCTGGTCCATCGCGTGCAAACCATCGAAGGCATCGCGGGCGTAGAAAAGCTTGCCGTTGTACAGCGGGACAAGGTCGGCGTCGACATACCTTCGATTCAACGCAGCTCCGCCAAGGATCACCGGAACATCGATGCCACGCTCGTTCATCAGCTCCAGGTTATCGCGCATGACCAGCGTCGATTTAACCAGCAGGCCGCTCATCCCGATCGCGTCGCATTTAGTTTCTTCCCACGCCCGTAGGATGTCGTCGATCGGCTGCTTGATACCGAGGTTCACCACCTTGTAACCATTATTCGTCAGGATAATATCGACCAGATTTTTTCCGATGTCATGCACGTCGCCCTTCACGGTCGCGAGCACGAGGGTTCCCTTGTTCGAACCTTCGACGCGATCCATGAAGGGTTCGAGAAACTTCACCGCAGCTTTCATTGCCTCGGCGGACTGCAGAACAAACGGCAATTGCATCTGACCGCTGCCAAACAGATCGCCGACGGTTTTCATTCCGTCGAGCAGGATCGTATTGATGATCTCGAGCGGTGGGTATTTTTCGAGAGCCTGCTTTAGCGAATCTTCGAGACCTATCTTCTCGCCGTCGATGATGTGATGCTTCAGCCGTTCTTCAACCGGAAAGTGTGTTATGTCCTGCTTGATCGATTGTGCGGATTTCCCGGCGAACAACGTTGTAAATTCCGTCAGCGGGTCGTACGTGCAAACGTCGCCGTCAAATTTTCGCCTGTCGTAGATAAGGTCGCGAGCGGTGTCGATCTCGTGTTCGTTGAACCGAATAAGCGGCAGGATCTTCGACGCATTTACGATTGCCGAGTTCATCCCGGCTTCGACGCAGTCGTGAAGGAACACCGAGTTCAACACGACGCGAGCGGCGGGACTCAAACCGAACGAGACATTCGACACTCCGAGAATGATATTCGCATCGGGTAATTCGGCACGGATCTGACGTATCGCATTGATCGTCTCATCAGCGTTTTTGCGATCTTCCTCGATCCCGGTTGATATCGGAAGCGCCAAAGGATCGAAGAATATATCGTGAGCCGGAATGCCGAACGATGTCGCACGTTCGAAGGCGCGTGAAGCGATCCTTATCTTATCCTCGGCGGTCCGCGCCATTCCCACTTCATCGATAAGGCCGATGACAACACCCGCGCCGTATTCCTTCGCAAGGCCGAGGACTTTTAAAAATCGCGGTTCGCCGTCCTCGAAGTTCGTCGAGTTCAGGATGCACTTACCGCCCGCATGCTCGAGGCCCGCCTCCATCTTTTCCCACTCGGTCGAGTCGAGCATGATCGGGATCTTGACGCTCGTCACCAGCCGGGATACAAGCGAATGCATATCGGCGACGCCGTCGCGGCCGACGAAGTCAACGTTCACATCCAGAATGTGAGCTCCTTCTTTTTCCTGCGATTTCGCCAGATTTACCTGTCCGTCCCAGTCCTCGGCGTCGAGCAGGTCGCGCATTTTTTTCGAACCCGATGCGTTGACGCGCTCGCCGACGATCAGGAACGAAGCATCCTGAGTGTATGGCTGTTGAAAATATATCGAGGATGCTGCCGGTGTCTGTTTGGCAGTGCGAACTTTGGGTGTCATTCCGCCGACGCGTTCGATCAGGAGCTTCAAATGTTCAGGCGATGTTCCACAGCAGCCACCGACTATGTTCGCTCCGAAATCTATTGCAAAGTGCTCGACCTGCGCCGCAAAACTTTCAGGTGTCTCGTCGTAGTGCTGCTTCCCGTCCTTTACCTCGGGCAAGCCAGCATTGGGCAGCACCGACACCGGCAGCAGCGAGTTCTCGCAAAGATAGCGAAAGCTGTCGGCCATCTGCTTCGGACCGGTGCCGCAGTTCATTCCAATGACGTCGATCGGAAACGGTTCGAGCGCGGTCAGAGCCGCTCCGATCTCGGTCCCGTTCAGCATCGTTCCAAATGTCTCGATCGTAACCTGGGCGATAACCGGGATCCTTACTTTCTGTTTCTCGAAGAATTCGAAGATCACAGCGAGCACCGCCTTTGTCTGAAGCAGATCCTGACAAGTCTCAACGATGAAAAGATCGCTGCCGCCGTCGAAGAGCCCGCGAACCTGTTCGCGATACGCGTCCTTCAGATCGTGGTACGTGATGTGGCCGAGGGTCGGCAGCTTTGTTCCCGGGCCGATAGATCCGGCAACGAATCGAGGTTTGTCGGCTGATGAATAATCGTTCGTGAGCCGTTTCGCCAATTCGGCCGCTTTTCGATTTACATCGTAAGTCTTTTCCGCGATGCCGAACTCCGTCAGCACGACCTCGCTTCCGCCAAAGCTGTTCGTCTCGATCACGTCGCACCCAACATCCAGAAAACTCGTGTGAACTTTTTCGATCGCGTCAGGCCGCGTGTACAGCAAATTCTCGGAGCAGTTCTCAAACTCCGGTCCGCCCCAATCGTCGATCGTCAAACTGAGCGCTTGCAGATTGCTGCCCATCGCACCGTCGAAGACGATGATTTTTTCTTTTAGTAGGTCGAGAAAGCTAGACATATTTTCGGTCACTGAATTGCGACTTAATTTATTTGCGATTTGCGATTTGCGATCTCGTTAGGATTGTAACCCGTGATGGAGTCTCGGTTTCGAGTCCCAACGTGATCGCAGATCGCAAATCGCAAATCGAAAACAAAAGACTCCATGCCAAACCAGCATAGAGTCCTCATAATAAAATCGCTCTTTGCTGTTTAGCCGCTTGTTTTACGTGGCCGCAAGTCGCAATAACTCACCACGGACGCCAGTTTAGCAATGTTCTGCGGGTCATGTCGAGCGATGACTGCACGGAAATGCTGGCTATCCTTTTTCACCTGCCCATCCCGTGCTAGAATTCCGCTACACCAAGCAACCAATTACCGTGAATCTGTTCCGGCGTCCGGGTCAAGAGAATCGTAAGGAGAAACCATGGATAAGACTTCATTTACTCGTCGGCTGCGTAGCCGGACGGCCGGGACAACCTACACCCTCGCGCCGACTCGAAAGGCGTACAGCTTTACGCCGCCTACCATAACGTTCAACCATACAGGCGACGCGACGAGTCAGAATTTCACAGCTCAACAGAACTGATCTGATCAAAACTGCCGCGCAAAAAAAGCCGAAGTCGATTCTCCGGCTTTTCCTTTTTTGTGCTGAGGATCAATATTTTATCGGTTCTTAATGTAATTGAACGCCATCGACGCGATGTCGTCCATCGAGCTGCCGTCGCCGTCCTTATCAAGATAGCCGGACGCCATGTCGAGCATCGCATTCCCCGACGATTGCGGAGCGGCGGCAGCTTGTTGGCCGCCAAGAAGACCGCCGAGTAATCCGCCCAGACCGTCTGCGCCGACTCCCTGTTGCTGTTTCTGCTGACCGAGATAACCCATGACTATCGGAGCAAGCATCATTAGGATCTGTGCGACCTGGCCGGATCCGAGACCGGATTGATTACTGGCTTCCTGAACGACGGGAGCTTGATTACCGCCGAGGATGTGACCGAGAATTCCGCCGGCGTCGGCCTGACGCGGAGGTGCCTGCGCCTCTTGCCCACCCCCAAAGATCATGCCGCCCAAGCCTCCGAGATTGTCGAGAATGCTCCCGTCGTGATCCTGTTCGAGGGCTGTGTTCAAACTCTCGGCTCCCTGTGGAGACGCGGCGTTATTTGCCAGACCTCCCAGGATCATCGGCAGTGCCGCCTGGATCGCTGTGTTTACCGACGATGGCTCTGCGCCAACATTCTGACTGATCTGGTCGACGGCCTCACTTCCCTGCTGCTGACCTAATAAGTCCTGTAAAGAAAACATATTTCTGCGCCCTCCTGTCGTAAATTAAATCCGGGTCGATTCGGTATACTCATGGTATCAGAATCCCCACTACCCAGTTCATAAAAATGGTTTTCGCTGACCGTCGTCTTCTATCCTTGATCTTTGTCCTGAGCTCCGTGGCGCTTAGTGGCTGCTCCCTGTTCCGCTCTGAGCCTCCAAATCGATCACCCGATTACCGGCTTGTCACAACGATATCCGCGACCGATACCAGGATGGGCGAACCATTCGGGATCGTGGTACGCGACACCAATGTTTACGTGTCCGATGGCGAAGCGGGTACCATCGTTAAGATTGATCCGGCCGAGATCGCCACAGTCATCGCCCGCGGCCTGCACACTCCTTCCGGATTAGCGTTCACGCCGAACGGCGACCTTGTTGTTGCCGATACGGGTTCGCACACGATCAAGAAGATCGACGCAAACGGGATCGTTACCAAACTCGCCGGCGTCGAAAACACTTCGGGTTCGGCCGACGGGCCATCGGACGTCGCAACATTTAATGGGCCTGTCGGGCTCGCGGTCGCGGGTGATGACACGATCTATGTATCGGACACTTACAACGACCGGATCAGGGTGATCCGCGATGGCATTGTCACAACCCTCGCCGGAACTACTCGCGGATTCGCAGACGGTGCATCGACGAACGCGGCGTTCAATACCCCGCTCGGGATCGCGATCTGGAACGATCGTTTGCTGGTTGCCGACTCGGGCAACAATCGAATTCGTGTCGTTGAAGAAAACGGTACGGTATGGACTCTTGCCGGCGCCGGTGATGAGCAGCTTCGCGATGGCCCGCCGCTGCAGGCGTCCTTCGTCATGCCGACCGCGGTTGCGGTAGGAGTTAATGGCCAGATCTTTGTCGCTGACGGGAACGCGATCAGGGTGATCGGCCGCCGACCGTTTCCGTTTGTCGAACCCATCTCAAATGACCGCCGCGGCTATGCCGACGGAAACTCTCTACACGCCCGATTCAACCGTCCGTCGGGAATTGCGATCGGCAGCACCGGGCAGTTACTGATCGCGGACAGCGACAACCGGGTCGTCCGTGCGATCTCGGATGTCGGTGTCGGACGCAAAGCGGATCGCGTGGAGATCGACTCGCGGCGACCGTCCGCGGCAGAGTTCAGGGATCTACAGCCGCCTCGATGGCCCTACGATCCGCCCATGAATCCCAGAGAAGTTGCCGGTACGCTCGGCGAGGTCCGCGGCGAGATCAGCGGTGCGAATGGATCCGTCTGGTTTCACAACGGACTCGACATCGCGGGTGCGTACGGAGAGGTCGCAAAATTCATCCGGACCGAAACAGTCCTCGATCCCCACGCAGTCCAGAACTTCAACACTGCCCGGGAGCTGATTCGATTGCCGGCTATCGGATACATTCACCTGAGACTCGGTCGCGACCGCAACAATGTGGTGTTTGGCGACAAAAGATTCCAGTTCGAGCGCGATGCAGAAGGAACGCCGATTGATCTTCGTGTGCCGCGCGGTTCAACTTTTCGGGCGGGTGAGATGCTAGGCACCCTAAATTCCCAAAACCACGTCCACCTTATTGCAGGACCACCCGGAGCTGAGATGAACGCGCTCGCCGCTTTGACGCTGCCGGGGATCGGAGATTCGATCGCGCCGGTGATCGAACGAGTCGAACTGCTGAACGAAGATTGGAGCGAGGTAAAACCCGGCAGCGATCCTCTGCGTCCCGGCGACAAGCGTCGGGTCGTCGTCGACGCGTACGATCGGATGGATGGAAACGTCGAGCGGCGCCGGCTCGGCGTGTATCGTCTGGGATATCAAATACTGTCCGCCGGCGTCCCGGTTACCGGCATCGATTGGACGATCATCTTTGATCGGATGCCTCCGAACGATGCCGTGCGTTTTGTATATGCACCCGGCAGC
>JBKKAS010000230.1:0-12045 GCA_046714595.1 Pyrinomonadaceae bacterium
TCACCCACAAAAAAAACAAAAAAAAAAAAAAAACACTAAAAACACGAAAGAGGAATCCGATTTTCAAATCGGCGACAGAGCACCTAACTTATAATATGAGCTTAAAAGAACAAATTGTCGCCGACCTGACCGCGGCGATGAAGGCGAAGGACGCCGAGCGGCTTTCGACGCTGCGCATGGTTAAGGCGAATCTCATGAACCGCCAGATCGAAAAGGGCGGCGAGTTGACCGACGAGGAAGTTACGAAGGCACTGCAGTCACTCGTAAAGCAGCGGCGCGATTCGATCGAGCAGTACGAAAAGGCCGGCCGCGCCGACCTTGCCGCGAAAGAGGCGGCTGAAATCTCACATATCGAGGCCTACCTACCGCAGGCCGCAACGACGGAAGAGGTCGCCGCAGCCGTTGACGCTGCCATCGCGGAAACAGGCGCCTCGTCGATGAAAGAAATGGGTGCGGTCATGAAGGCGGCGATGGCGAACCTTGCGGGCAAGTCGGCCGACGGAAAGTTGGTCAGCGAGACGGTGAAAGCGAAATTATCGTAGAGCGGTAAGTGGTAAACGGTAAGTTCGTGTCGCGAGCGTTCGACGCAGACTTACCGCTTACCACCTACCGCTTACAACTATCCAAAAATATTCCGCACCTTCTCGATAAAGGACTCGTCCGCAAACTCGGTGTCCTCAACCTCGGAGAGCTGTTCAAGAAGTTTGCGTTGTTCCTTCGTGAGCGTTTTCGGCGTGATCAGGGTAACGGCGACGAAGAGATCGCCTTTGCCGCGCCCGCCGAGGGCGGGCATGCCATGTGACTTGAGTCGGAAGACGGTTCCGGTCTGCGTTCCGGCCGGTATCTTCAAGTCTTCTTCGCCGTCTAACGTTCTCACCTTAACCTCAGATCCGAGCGCGGCCTGGGCGAACGAGACGGGTACTGCCGAATAGAGATTCGCTCCCTGCCGCTCGAATATCTCGTGTTCTTTTACATGCAGCACGACGAACAGGTCACCGGACGGGCCGCCGTTTACCCCGGCCTCGCCTTCACCCGTGACGCGAAGGCGCGAACCCGTTTCAACGCCCGCGGGAATTTTGATATCGAGAGATTTTTCCTTTTCAATGCGGCCGGCACCATGGCACCGCTTACACGGATTGCGGATGATCTGTCCTTTACCCTGGCAGTTCGCGCACGTTCGCATCACGCTGAAAAAGCCCTGCTGATAGCGCGTCTGACCGCTGCCCCCGCACGTGATACAGGCCTCGGGCGTGCTACCTTTTTCCGCGCCTTTCCCGTCGCATTCGCCGCACTTTTCGAGTCGCGGAATGCGCAGCTTCTCTTCCTTTCCGGACGCAGCCTCTTCAAGACTTATCTCGAGATCATAGCGAAGATCGGAACCGCGTTGAACGGTGGTGCGACGCGTTCCGCGCGAGCCGAACATATCGCCGAAACCAAAGAGATCGAAGATGTCCTCAATGTTCGAAAAGCCCGGATCGAAACCTGCTCCGCCCATCCCTGAGTGGCCAAACCGGTCGTACTGGGCACGCTTTTGTGCATCCGAGAGAACCGCATACGCCTCGGCACACTCCTTAAATTTCTCTTCGGAAGGCGTGTCGCCTGGATTTTTGTCGGGATGATGCTTTACAGCAAGCGTTCGATACGCCCGCTTTATCTCGGCCTCGGTCGCCGTTCGTGAAACTCCAAGTACTTCGTAGTAATCTCTTTTGGCCATTAAGTAACTTCTCGGGGTGGCTTCAGTCTCGTATCCAAGATACGAAATCCAAAATCCAAGATCTAAAATCCAAAATCCAAAATCGGAAGGCGCCAGTCCAACTCATTGAACTGACGCCAAACGATATTTTCCAATAATAGTCGAGATTTCTCAAGCACGGACTGCTCGTCGAAATGCGAATCGCAATCCGCAATCCTAATCCTAGGCAACGGTCATCATTGCGGCCGTAATGCGACCGGCGGTCTCTTCAACTTTTACGAGTACGAGTTCGATCTCTTTCTTATCCTCGGTAAACATGGATTCTTCGGCCTGAGTGAGAATGCCGTTGATCTCCATCTGTTCCGCAGTCGGGAACGCACGGCCGAACTCGGCCATGGCCTTCCTGGCGTTCTTGATCATATTGTCGAGACGGTTGCGGTGCGTGATCAGCTCGCGTTCTTCACGGTCTTTTTCAGCGGAGGTTTCCGATTCGCTGATCAGCCGCTGGATCTCTTCCGGAGCCAGACCCGACGAAGGCGTGATCTGCATCGCCTGTTCGAGGCCGGTCATCTTGTCCTGAGCCGAAACATTGACGATACCGTTCGCGTCGATCTCGAACGAGACATCGATCTGGGGCACGCCGCGGGGTGCGGGTGGAATACCTACCAGTTCGAACTTGTTCAAGCTTCGGTTAGCACTGGCGATCTCACGCTCGCCTTGCAAAATATGGATCTCAACCGACTGCTGATTATCGACGACGGTTGTGAACGTCATCGTATTCTTGAGTGGAATGGTCGAGTTTCGCGAGATCAATTTCACGAACAGACCGCCGCGCGTTTCCAGCCCCAGGCTGAGCGGCAGAACGTCGAGGAGTACGATGTCTTTGACGTCGCCGGTCAACACACCGCCTTGAATTGCGGCGCCCATTGCGACGACCTCGTCCGGGTTGATCTCGGCCGAAGGTTCCTTGCCAAAAACCTCAGTGACGGTTTTGGCGATGATCGGTGAACGCGTCTGGCCGCCGACAAGGATCACCTTGTCGATGTCCGAAGCTTGCAGCTTCGCGTCCCAAAGCGCCTTCTGACACGGCTCGACCGACAGATCGACAAGGTCTTTTACGAGCTCGTCAAATTTTTCACGCGTCAAATTTGCGTTGATGTGCTTAGGACCGCTCTGGTCCGCGGCGATGAAGGGTAAGCTGATGTTCGTGTCCTTCAGGCTGGAGAGCTCGCATTTGGCACGTTCAGCCGCTTCTTTTAATCGCTGGAGCGCGAGACGGTCGCCCTTCAGATCGATACCGTTCTCGGTCTTAAATCCGGCGAGCAGCCAGTCGATGATTCGCTGATCGAAATCTTCGCCGCCTAGAAACGTATTGCCCGACGTCGAAAGGACCTCGAACACACCGTCGTTGATCTCTAGTATCGAGATATCGAACGTACCGCCGCCGAGGTCATAGACAGCGACCTTCTCGGTCTTGTTCTTACCGAAGCCGTACGCCAGCGCCGCGGCGGTCGGCTCGTTGATGATGCGCTCGACCTCAAGACCAGCGATCTTTCCGGCATCGCGCGTGGCCTGGCGTTGCATGTCGTCAAAATATGCAGGGACCGTGATGATCGCCTCGACGATCCGGTCACCGAGAAACTCTTCGGCCGCGAGCTTGAGCCGCTGCAGGACTATCGCGGAGATCTCGGGCGGACTATAAACACGATCCAGGACCTTGATGTGAGCATCGCCGTTGGGTGCCTCGACAATCTCGAACGGCACGACGCCGCGCATCTTTTCGACCTCCGGCGCGTTGAACTTTCGCCCGATCAGACGCTTCACGGCATAGAGAGTGTTGGCCGGGTTGGTCACCGCCTGTCGCTTCGCGATCTGTCCGACGAGTCGCTCGTCCTTGTCCGTAAATCCGACGACGGAAGGAGTGGTCCGGCCTCCTTCTTTATTCGAGATTATCTGGACAGTCCCGTTTTCCAATACGGAAACGCAACAATTGGTCGTGCCTAGATCGATTCCTATTACTTTGCTCATAAACAAGTTCCTTGGATTAACTGACTGGTTGGCGAGGGAAGGTTTTGCGGGACGGAGATTATTCGTCGGTGTCGTGAGAGTCGGCGTTCTGCGAAAGGGTTGCATCTTCGACGTCGTCGTCGATCTCGTTTTCAGCGTTGTCCGATTCCGGAGCTTTAGCGACTTTGACCATCGAATGACGGACCACGCGGTCACCGATGCGATAACCCCTTAATAACTCGGCCGAGATCGTGTTCGGCTCAAACTCCACGGACTCCTCGGTCGCGACGGCCTCGTGAAAGTATGGATCAAACTCCTCGCCGACAGTTGCGATGGGCAGAATCCCCATTTCCGCGAGCACCTCGTTTACCTGTTGGTTCACAATTACGATGCCGTCGAAGAACTGTTGAATTTCGGCCCGCTGCTCGTCCGGCATAGCCATCGCAAAATCGATCGCACGATTTAGGTTGTCGAGCGCCGGAAGCATCTGTGTGGCGAGGTTGCCGACCTGGTTCTGGAACGTATCCTTACGCTCGCGTTCGGTCCGCGATCTGAAATTCTCAAAATCCTTTGCGCGCCGCAGCGAGGTTTCGATTAGCTCGTCGCGATCCGCGTTTATCTGCGAAATTTTTTCTCTTAGCCCCGCGATCTCTTTTTCCAGCTTCGCCGTCCCCGGCTTGGGGCCGCCCGTGGTTTTCGCGGGCGCCGCGGCCGCCGAAACCGGCAGCACTGTTTCGACCTGCAGATCCTTCTTCAAATACGCCGGCAGCTCCCCATCTTCAAAACTTTCGGCGATCTCGATGAACGTCGTGTCAGAAGTAATGTGGAGGTCCTTCTCCTTTGCTTCGAGCTCCTTTATGAAATCGTCGACAGATACCGAGTCGTCTTGCTCGTTTTCGTCGGCGATCTCATCGAGATTTTCGATCGTGTTATTTGGATCCATTTTGAACAAAACCGGCGGGTGCCGATTTCGGCTAGTTATTCGTGATATCGCGGGACATCATTTTCTCAAGTACTTTTGCGACGTAGGAGACGATCGAGATCATCCTCGCGTACTCGATGCGGGTTGGGCCAAGGACGCTTAGGGTCCCGATCGCTGAGCCGCTGCCGACCCGGTACGGAGCCGAGATCAGCGTGCAGTTTTGGAGGGAGGGCGTTCGGTTTTCGCTGCCGATCATCACTTGAACACTTCCGGAACGGTTAGTGTCGCGTGCGACGCATTCGTTCAGGATCTGTAGCAATCGCGATTTCTCGCCGATCGTGCTGATCAGTTCGCGAAGACGTTCGAGGTCGGCGAAATCCCGCTTTGTCAGGATGTTGGAAGCACCGTCCACGTAAACCTCTCCAAGTTGGTCTACCTCGTCCTCGATACTTTGCGAACAAAGTATCACGGCCGTTTCCAGCAGCCGGTCGAACATCGTTTTTTCCTCATGCATCAGACGCATTATTTCCGATCTGATCTCTGAGAGATTCTTTCCGGAAAACTCCGCATTCAGGTAGTTCGCGGTTCGTTCGAGTTCGTCCTTCGTAAAAGTTACCTTCAACCGAATTATCCTGTTATGGACAATGTTGGGTGCGGAAACCAGAACGACGAGAATTCGATTGTCGGAAAGATTAACGAATTCGATATGCTGCAGGCGGTCGCTGGCCAGACTTGGCGAGACCACTATTCCCACATTATTTGAAAGAGCAGATAGTAGCTGGGAGGTTCGTTCCATCAATCTGTCAGGCGTTGCGGCAAAATCGCTCGCGTTCAAACCGAATTCATCACCGATCCGGTAGAGATCGTCGCTCGAAATGCTTAGGACACCCAGCAGATTGTCAACATAAAACCTATACCCCTTGTCGGTTGGGACGCGGCCGGCTGATGTATGCGGCTGCTCGAGAAGACCTAGATCTTCAAGCTCTCCCATCACGGTTCGGATGCGTGCAGAACTTAAACCTGAAGCGTTCGCAAATTTTTCCGAGATGGTTTTCGATCCTACAGGTTCACCCGTGACAAAATGTTCGTTGATTACGGCGGTGAGGATCGTCTGCCCGCGAGAATCGGGAAAACCCTGGCTTTTCTCGATTTTCAAGTCTGATTCGCGAAGCATTTTTTCACGGCGAGCGGGAAGCAAATCGTAAGTGGGCGCCTTACTTCCAGTAATTTGATACCATTTTAACGGTAAATCTGTCAATAATTATTAGTACAACAGTGATTAACAGCTCTAGCGTCACGCCCATCGAAAACATACGCGAGTTCTACGAGGAAGCCTTTCAGCGACTGGACGGTAAACGCGGAGCTCCACGCATCGAGGTGAGCTATTACCCATATGTCGGCCTAAATCAGACGATCCGCGTCCGCGAAGGACGGGTCTATGTCCGCATCGCCGACATGTGCCACGACATGCCGCCGGATGCCCAGCGTGCTCTGGCATATATTCTGGTGGCAAAACTTTTGCGAAAACGGGTGCCGGCCCAGGCGGATGAAATTTACGATGATTACATCAAGACGGCCGAGATGCGTGATCGTTCGCACGACCGTAAACGCTCACACGGGCGCAAGGTGGTCACGACTTCGAAAGGCAGCGTATACGACCTCGAAGAGATCTTCGACAATTTGAATTTCTGGTATTTCCGCGGCGAGCTAACCAAGCCTGTACTTACGTGGTCGACGAAAAAAACTTACCGGATCCTCGGGCATCACGACGCGACACACGAAACTATCGTCATAAGTCGTTCGCTTGATTCGCCGGATGTTCCCCGTTTTGTGGTCGAGTACATCGTCTTTCACGAAATGCTCCACATCCATCATCCGACTGTTCATCACAACGGCCGCCGCTACAATCACACGGCGGTATTCCGTCGTGATGAACAGCGGTTTCCGGATTATGAGGCGGCTGAACAATGGATCGAGCGGAGCGTTAGAAAGCTAAAACGGAATGCGAAGAAAAAGTAGCGGTCTGGTTAGTCTCCGGCTAACTGCACGATCAACGACCCGATCAAACCAAAATCGGAAACTGTGCGCCGCTCGAGTCCGATCCTGTTGAAGCGAGTCTCGGTGCGGTAAAGCGATTTCAATCGATCGTTCTCATTCTCGTTCTCATTCTTATATTCAGAAAGCATACCAATGATTTTTGAGGTTGAGTCGGGGTCGACCGCGGCCGTTACGGCTGCGGCATCCGAAGAAGCGATCTGCTGCACGAGGTGAGAATTCTCGCCGGATTGTTTCGCCTCAAGACATTTGGCGACGACGTCGGCGTCGCCGATAACGATCAGATCGCCGACGAAGCCCGCTGCGAGCTCCCCATCTTCCGATTTCCAGACGTCGGCGCCGAATTGCTTCTCGGCCGGTCGCGCAAAGTTTAGCTCCTTGGCAATAGACGTGCGGATCTTGCCTCTGTCTTTCACTGCTGCGATGACCGCTGCATCGTCAGCCTCCGCCCCGAGCTTGACGGTGATGAGCTGCGGGCCGACGGAACTCAGAAACATCTCAGCATCTTCAATGCCATACGGCTCAAACACACTCCCCGAAAACGCCGCGATCAAGGTTCCACTTGTCTCGTCCGTCCTTTTCCGTGCCGTCAGTACGACGCTCCGCCAAGCGAGCTGAGGATCACGAATCCGATACCGCGTCACGCTAGACGCCAACTGCGGCACAAACTCGGTCATTCCAGGCTCCGCAGCCGGTGGCGCCGGGACAATAGTTTCGGCAAAAACCCGCGACGACTCGTCATCGAGCCTGACGACGACCTTATCTTCAATTCCCTCATCTGTCTTCGACGCCGTCCACGTCATCTCTTTTATCGAATTTCGAAGGATCTCCGGCAGGACGCGGGCGACGAAGCTCTTCACTTCGACTTCCTCGCTTGCCCCCATCGCGAGCGAGATGCCGGCGAGATTCGATATTTGTCCGACACCGTCGGGAGAGATATAACCGAATGCCAGATGTTCGCCCCCAGGAATTTTCGGATTTTTTTCGATCGACTCGATCTCGCCGCGTTTTACGGCCTGACAGCGCTCGATAGCGGTTTCGTCATTGCCAAAGAAAACCAGGCTTCCCTGTTGGAGCGCGTATGCCTTACGGCCCTCGGGCGACGTCCAGACGTAAAATTTGCCGTCGTTCCTCGGCGTCATCTCGAGCTGGACCTCGCCGCCGTAGGCTTCGTTCACGAACTCACCGAGTTGGTTCTCGACAAAGCTTGTCGTCTGCCAGCTCCAGGCGTTCGTCTCGGCGGCGACGACAAAACGCGGGATGATCTTTCCGACGAAACCGTCTTCGGTAATCTGCTGCTCGGAAGTCTCAAAGCCTGTCACGGCGACGGAAAGTCTCACGCCGTTCAAGGCGGAGAGATTAGGCTTAGTCTTGGCCAGTTGTTGAAACTTCGGATTGTCAGTGATCGCCGACAGCGTCTTGCCGAGATCGCTGGATTCGAGATAGACAAGCGTATCGGCCGGTAACACAGTCCGTGGATCGGTCGGTTTCGATCCGCAGGACATTGCGGCGAGAATCATCACCGCCGAGACGCAGAGACGCAACAAGAATACGAATAGAAAGGGAGAGCGGGAGAAGGGGAGAAGGGGAGCAAAGAAGACACGGAGATGGGGAGACCCGGAGAAGTGGAGACTGAGAGAAAACATTCTTCGTCGCAAACTAAACTTCTGCATCTGGCTTCCCCTCTCCGTGTCTCCCTCTTCGTGTCTCCCTCGCCGCATCTCCCTTTCTCCCTGTCTCCCCTTCTCCCCATCTGCCCCTCTCCGTGTCTCCTTGTCTTAACCCCCCTGTGCTAACATCTTGCGAATATGACGGACAAAATATTTGCTGACGATATTTTACAGGGTAAAGTTGCGTTTGTAACCGGTGGTGCGACCGGCATCACGGCCGGCGTCGCCCGGGCCTTTGCCGAGCACGGTGCTCGGCTTGCGATCACCAGCCGGAAAGAAGAAAACCTTATCGCAAAGAAGCAGTTTATCGAAGAGAACGGAGGTCAATGCTTTGCGATCGCCGCTGATGTTCGCGACTTCGACGCCGTACAAAACGCGATCGCGAAGACGATTGAACACTACGGCCGTATCGACATTGTCGTCAACGGGGCGGCGGGAAATTTTCTTTGCGCCGCGGACCAGTTGTCGGCGAACGGATTTGGTACCGTCGTCGACATCGACACTAAGGGAACGTTCAACGTCTGTCGCGCGGCATTTGAAGAATTGAAGGGCTCGCGCGGCCAGATCCTGAACATCTCGGCGACCCTCCATTACCTTGCCACCCCGATGCAGATACATGTATCGGCGGCAAAGGCCGGCGTCGATGCTATCACGCGGAATCTTTCCGTTGAATGGGGCCGTCATGGAATAAGAGTCAATGGAATTGCACCCGGGCCGATCGAGGATACTGAAGGGATGAAGCGCCTTTTGCCCGAAGCGTTGAAGGATAAGATCACGAAACGGATCCCCCTTGGGCGTTTTGGCCGGATCGCCGATATTGAGAACGCTGCGTTGTTTCTAACGTCGGACGCCGCCAGTTATATTAACGGAGTGACGCTGGTTGTCGATGGAGGCCAGTGGCTGATGGGAACGAGCCTGGGGTGAGTGACGAGTGAGCGACCGGAAGAGTGACGAGTGAAGAGTGACGAGTGACGAGTGGCGAGTAAGGAACGATCACTTGTCACTTGTCACTTGTCACTGGTCACTTGTCACTTGTCACTGGTCACTTGTCACTTCCCCTCCGGCTCCTCCATCGGAATCGTGTCGATCATCTCTTCCGGCTTCGGCGCCTGCTTCGGGTTGAGAATGGTACGGAGCACCATCATCTTGGCAAGCACACGGATCTCGAGCCGGTCGAAGCGGTTCGTTAAGTTCTTGGTCTTCGCGAAGTCTGCCTTCGCCAGCACCCGGATCGTTGCGTCCGCAACGCCGAGCTCACGTGTTAGACCGCGGACCATCTGTCCGCCAAAGCCCCCGACCTGAACCTCGCCGTCCTGGATCATCTCCTCGGCGACGTCGATAAATTCGCCGACCTTTACAAACGCGGCAAGCGTTTCGTTCGCCCTGCCGATCGTCTCTTCGAGCAGTGGAAACGCTTTGTCCGGATCAGCCTCTGCATAGCCCGACGCCAGCATCCACGTCAGCAGAAAATCCTGATAATTTTTCGGAGTCGGGCTAACCAATGCCTCTGCGTCGCGCATTATTTCGCCCGCGAGTTCTTTGTCGCCCATCCTCGCCACTTGAGCGGCAAGCATGCTTAGAGCCATCACTTTCTTGTCGCGGCCCTGCGTCTGCGCAATTATCTTTCGAGCCTGAACGACGATCTTGTCGCGCTCCGCCTTTGGCAACTGCTTGCCGCTAATGCTCTGAACATCTTCGAGCAGTTTCTTCTCGGCCTTGTCGCGTTCCTCGCGCTCAAGCCGGTCCCGCTCGTAACGGGCGCCGTTCGCGTTCGAGTTCGTGTTCGACATGGATGAATAGTCGTCGTCTCCCACCACCATCATGGCGTTAGCCGCGCTCGACATCGCGTTGGTGTTCGATCCCGCCAAACTTCGCTTAAACTTAGATCTTATCTGCGCCGCCCTGCCGGGCGCGTACTTCTGAATGACCTCGACATAACCGAGTCCGTTTCCCACTTCGCCCTCGGTACGGCTCAGTATCGCCTGGGCGAACAGTTCCGCGATCTCACGAAGCTCGGCGGAGGAATAGATCGCTTTCTTCCCACTAGGCTTCCGTGACTGTTCTAGCGTCTGCCCGCCAAACTCGAGGAGCGACGAGACGAAATAAAAATCAGTGTGCACCAACTTTTCAGCTTTCAAGCGGCTGAGGATCGCAGCCGCGAACTCAACTCCTTTATCCGGATCCTTGCCATAGATCTTCTTGAGCAGTTCAATATGCTGGTAAGTGAATCCCTTACTGATCGACCGCGCCGCGAGCTGGGCTGCCTTCGCGGCGTTGGTTTCGGCGATCTGATCCAGTAGCTGCCATTCAAAATGGCTACTGCCGGTTTCAGTTTGTTTTCTAAACTCCGGGTTCGAGATAGCGGAAAAACTATCGTAATAAAAACTGTATGCCAGTTCGGCGTCATGCTCGGCGAGGCTCATCGCGATCTGCTGCCCGACACCCATCGCCGTCGCGAACCTCCTCAGGACGCGCGACTTATCGGTCGGTTCGATCAAAAAAGTAGGATATCTTGAACGTGTGTTAGCATCATCCGCCGTGACGCCTAGTGCGTTCATTTGGGAGTCGTACTTGAGGAGCAGGTCCCTGTAATCGTTTATCACCGCCGCGTACATCGCCCGCGCTTCCCGCTCGTCATAGAACCACATCAGGCCCGCCATCTCGGCGGTAAAGCTGATACGGTTTTCGAGCGACCGCATGCTGTTTACATCGGTCAGGGTTTCGCGGAGGAATACGACCGCCTCTTTTCGCAGCTTTTCCGTCTCTTCCGTCGTCTTCTTTTCTTCAACGGTTTGCCCGCTTACAAGTGCCGAGCAGAACAAAATAAGTACGATGAGTTGTGTCTTCAGGGTCATTCCGTAGAGCCTCCGTTCGATGACGAGTTATGATAGATTGAATGCTCGAAATAGTAAACGAAGGGAAATGCTGCTGATCATCGATAATTACGATTCCTTCACGTATAACCTGGTCCAATACCTTGGGGAACTCGGGGCCGATATGAAGGTGATTCGTAACGACGAAGTCACGGTGGATGAGATCGAAACCGAGCTCGTGCCTGAAAAGATATTGATCTCGCCAGGGCCGGGAACGCCTGACGGCGCCGGCATCACACTGGATGTGATCGCGCGGTTCGCCGGGAAACTGCCGATCCTCGGCGTGTGTCTCGGTCATCAGGCCATCGGCCAGCATTTCGGAGGAAAGGTTGTCCGGGCGCCCGAACCGGTACACGGCAAACCCGTTGAGGTGTTGCACGACGGTAAGACGATATTTCAGGGTATCGACGGCGCGTTCAACGCGGGCCGCTATCATTCCCTGGTCGTAGAGCGCGAATCGCTCCCCGACTGCCTTGAGATCTCCGCCGAATCGAGCGACGGTCTGATCATGGCAATGCGTCATCGCTCGCTGCCGGTCGAAGGCGTGCAATTTCATCCCGAATCGATCCTGACCGAACACGGAAAAGTGATGCTGAAGAATTTCCTCGATATTCAGGGCGCCGTGCAATGAGTTTGACGTCGTACATCATCTCCGCTCTTTTAATCGGCGCGGTGGGCGTTCCGATCGCGGGCGCACAACGCGCCAAAGCAGACGCCTCGTTCGACCCATCCGGCAATTACCATCCGGTGGATCCTCCCGGCGGGCCCGACAAGTTTGTTCAGTTCAACTTGCGGATGAGCAAGCGTGGCAGACGATGGCTCGCG
>JBKKAS010000231.1:0-2882 GCA_046714595.1 Pyrinomonadaceae bacterium
ACGCGATCATGGGGCCGAACGGCTCGGGGAAATCGACGTTGTCGAAGGTACTGGCCGGGCATCCCTCGTACGAGGTGCTCTCCGGCGAGGTCCTTTATGAAGGTAAGAACCTTCTTGAGCTCGAACCCGACGAACGCGCCCGGGCGGGCGTCTTTATGGCGTTTCAGTATCCGGTCGAGGTCCCCGGCGTTTCGAATTCGCAGTTCCTGCGTCTGGCTTACAACGAGAAGATGAAGCATCTAGGCCAGGAGGAACTCGACCCGCTCGAGTTCAACGATTACCTGAAAGAAAAAGCAAAGATCGTCGACATGAGCCCGGAGTTTTTCAAGCGATCGGTGAACGAAGGTTTTTCAGGCGGTGAGAAAAAGCGAAACGAGATCCTGCAGATGGCGGTGCTCGATCCGAAACTTGCGATCCTTGACGAGACGGATTCGGGACTCGACATCGACGCGCTTCGAATCGTCGCCGAGGGCGTCAACAAACTCCGCCGGACCGACAACGCGATCATTCTGGTTACGCACTACCAGAGGCTCTTGAATTTTATTGTCCCGGACGTCGTGCACGTTTTGGCCGGAGGCAAGATCGTTAAGGAAGGCGGAAAGGAGCTCGCTCTCGAGCTCGAGGAAAAAGGGTACGACTGGGTGAAAGCGGCCGCGAAGTAATGGTGAATTATGAATTACGAATTACGAGTCTGAAGTGCAGAATTCTTAATTCCGTAATTCGTAATTCGTAATTCATTATTGAATTAAATGACAGCAGTAATGGAAACAGTTTATGCCAACGCTTTTCGCCGGTTCTTATCCGAAGCGGGCGGACCCGACGAGCTTCGGCGAATTCGCGAAACTGCGTTCGCGCTCTTTACGCGCACGGGATTTCCGACTGTAAAAAGCGAGGATTGGAAGTACACGAACGCGGCGCCTATCACGAGCGGAGAGTGGACGATCGACCGGCCGAAACGGAACGCGGCGGCCGACATAGATATCGAATTGTTGAAGCGATTCCAGGCCGGCCGAAATGGTTTCACGGCATTGAATCTCGCATTCTCGGAGATCGTGACGCTTCGAATATCGAAAGAATCAAGTGTCGCCCGACCCATAGAGTTCACATTTGCGACCGAAGAAGGGAAAGTGGATTTTCCGCATCTCCTCGTTATTGCCGAGGCGGGAAGCAGGGCGACGATTGTTGAAACATACGCCAGCTCAGCGAAAAGCTTTACGAACACCGCGATCCAGATCGTCGTCGAAGACAATGCGAATCTTACGCATTACCGTGTGCAGAAAGAGTCGACTGACGCGTTTCACTACGGTGTGACAGAGGTGTCGTTGGGCCGCGGCTCGGCCTACAACGCGACGAGCATAAACCTGGGCGGTGCGCTGTCGAGGCATGACATCGAGTTGAAATTTACGGCCGCGGGCGGTGAGGCCTGGGTTGACGGCTTGTATATGCTGGAGGGCTCGCAGCACTCGGACACGCATTCGATGATCGATCATGCCGTGCCGAACTGCACCTCGCATCAAAATTACAAAGGCGTGATGAACAACAGTTCGCGCGCCGTGTTCAATGGAAAGGTCTTCGTCCGCGAGAACGCACACGGTACGGATGCTCAGCAGTCGAACAAGAATTTACTGTTGTCGAACGAAGCGCGGGTCGATACAAAGCCTCAGCTTGAGATCTTCAACGACGACGTAAAGTGCTCACATGGTGCGACTGTCGGGCAGCTTGAGGAAGAGGAACTATTTTATTTGCTAACTAGGGGATTGCCGGAAAACCTCGCACGCAATCTTTTAACCTATGGGTTTGTGGAGGAGATCATAAATAAGATCGGGATAGAGAGTATTAAGTCAGAACTTGATGCGTCAGTGCTAAATCGGCTGAACGTAAAATTGGAAGTGTAGAAAATTATGAGAGTTAGAATTCCGTTGATTATCGAAGAAGCGTTAATTAAACAGATCGATGAGATCGCTGGTGAAAAGCATCGCCGTGCGGCGACGATCGAGATCGCCCTGCGCGAGTATATCGCGAGGCAGGCGCGCAAAGCGAAAACCGAGCCGGCCCCGGCGGCAAAGGTTACCGCGTCCGCCAAGAGGTAGAGATGTGACGGCTGCGAAAACAATGAGCGGTTGGGATGTTGAAAAAATTCGACAGGACTTTCCTGTGCTGTCCCAGACGGTGAACGGGAAGCCGCTGGTCTACCTGGATAACGCGGCGTCGTCACAAGTGCCGCAGAGCGTGATCGACCGGACGTCCAAGTATCTGGCCGAAGAGCATTCGAACATCCATCGCGGGGTGCACTATCTTTCCCAACATGCGACGACGGCTTACGAGGCCGCGCGTGAGAAGGTCAAGCGTTTTATCAACGCTCCGGACGTTAAGGAATGCATCTTTGTTCGTGGCACGACCGAGGGAATAAATCTGGTCGCGCATTCGTACGGCCGGAAGTTTATTAACGAGGGCGACGAGATATTGGTGAGCCAGATGGAGCACCACTCGAACATCATTCCGTGGCAGATGATCGCCGAGGAGCGCGGAGCGCGCGTTCGGGTCATACCGATCAACGAACGCGGCGAGCTGGTGATGGATGAGTACGAGAATCTCCTGAACGAAAGGACCAGGATGGTGGCGGTCGCACACGTTTCGAATGCGCTCGGCACGGTCAATCCGGTTAAGGAGATGATCGCGACGGCGCATAAATTTGGCGTTCCGGTCTGCGTCGATGCGGCGCAGAGCGTGCCGCATTTTCCGGTTGATGTTCAGGATCTCGACGCCGACTTCTACGTCTTTTCCGGTCATAAGATGTTTGCTCCGACGGGCAGCGGCATCCTTTACGGCAAGCGGAAATGGCTTGATCAAATGCCGCCGTATCAGACCGGCGGCGGAATGAT
>JBKKAS010000232.1:0-4564 GCA_046714595.1 Pyrinomonadaceae bacterium
GATTTGAGACTTTGCACCTCGCGAAGTATCGTTGCGGTTCCGTCTTCGACGACGTTTTGCATGCGCTCGTCGACAGGGGTTGCGGGCGTCAAGCCACCCAACTGACCACCGACCACTGACAACTGACCACTGCTCGCAAATCGCTTTGCGATGCGCTCGGCCGCAAGCTGGATCGGCGTCAGCGGATTCTTGATCTCGTGGGCCATGCGGCGTGCGACTTCCTGCCATGCCGACGCCCGCTGGGCCGCGATCAATTCCGAAAGGTCCTCGATAACCAACACCGCGCCGCCCTCGTCCGAGAGTGCGGTTGCCGTGAGAGCGACCGGCAGATCTGCACCCTCGCTCCGTAAAACGGTCTGCTCGGACGCGCTCCCGATGCGCTTCGCCCTTGCAATGACGCGGCCGAGGATCGTGCGGTTCTCTTCTGACACGATGTCGGCGAGTCCCGTACCGATCAGTCCATCCTGCTCTAGTCGCAAGATGCTGACGGCCGCGCGATTTATTGTTCCAACCCGGTTCTCCACATCGAACGAGATCACGCCGGTAGGCAGCGATTCCAGCACCGTCTCGATATAACGCTGCCGCTCTCTAAGCTCAGCCGAATTTGCCTCGAGCCGGGAAGACATTTGATTAAACGCGCCGACAAGCAACGCCAGTTCGTCTTCGGCAAGTACATCTACACGATGCGACAAGTTCCCGCGGGCGATCTCATCAGCGCCTTCGGCCAGGGCTTTTATCGGAACGGTGAGCCCGCGAGCGATATAAAATGCGGTCCAACTCGAGGCGAAGATCAGAAGAAATGTCAGGACCCCCAGCGTCAAGAGTCCGACCTGCCGCACCATGATCTGTCTTTGCTTCAAGAGGTCAAACTCGGCGAGCGACTTGTCTGCCATTTCGATCACGCCCGAATCGACACGAGCATCGGGAACGACAAGCAGCCTCCGTCCGTCAGACAGTTGAGCTATAGCGGCGTCAAAGCCCTTACCATCGGCCAACGAAGCGTCGTCAAATTTGCCGAGTCGAATGCGTTCTAGAATCAGATCAAGCTGACGCTGCTGGTCACCGAAAGGCGTTTTCCCACTCGACGCGAGCGTGCGATTATCGGCTGAGAGCAATTCGATCCGCGTTAGATTTCCTGCCGCGGCGATGGCTTCCAGCTCACGCTCGGATATCTCCCGGCCTTCCACCGTAGACGCGATAACGCCGGCCATTTCCATCAAACGCTTGCCCTCTTCGGCGACGGCGCGCGTCTGCACGTCGCGAGCCTCGAGCACGATGTTCTCGGGAAACTGCGCGAACCAGCGTTCGAGCGCACGATTCATGAAGAGGTATGAGAATCCAGCCATTGCTATGATCGGCAACAAGCTGACGGCGGCAAAGTAGAGAAGTAGTCGGGTTTTGATCTTTGAGCCGAGCTGGAAGGTTCGCCGCTCGCGGATCAGCTTCGTAATACTGCGGAGGAAAATAAAACCAAAGATGACGAAGGCAATGAAGTTGAGCGACGACAGGGCGTATAGCAGCAGAGTGTCGCTGGCTGTTTCTACTGTAAAGTCCCTCCACAGATTCGACGTCTGCAGCAAAATCAGGAACGTCAGCAACACAAGCACGAAAATGCCCAATATCCAGGCTGAGATACGGCTTTGCTTTGGAGGTCTGCTGCTGTTCACGTGACTAAGTTTAACTCAATTCCCGGGTTTAAGTCCCAAGTCCCTCGTCCCGTGAGACTCGAGACTTGGGACTCGGGACAGCATTCCGCTAGACTCATCTTCAATCGATGGACGCCAGATGGATAATCTTCGACGACAGCTCCTGCCTCCGAAGCGGATGGCGGTTTGCCGTCTTTATTGCCGGCTTTGCGTTTGTAACGATTTTAGTTGGCCAGATCGCCGCCGTGCTTCTGCCAACCGTGTGGAACCCCAACAGCACGGACGCCGCGCTTCTTGTCCTAAATGGACTCGTCCTCTTGATCCCGTCTCTTCTGGTCGGGTGGCTATGCGGAAAGTATCTTGAGGGTTTACCGTTTCGCGCCCTCGGCGCATGGTTTACGACAGGCTGGTGGAAACATCTTCTTTCAGGGATCGTCGTCGGGGCCGCGACACTGGCGTTTGCAGTTCTAATCGCCTTTGCCTTCGGCGCACTACGATTTGAGACCAACAGTGTTGACGGGTCCGTTTTGTATCCCGCTCTTGGCTCATCCTTTCTTATTTTCGCAGCCGGCGCGGCGTGGGAAGAAGCTCTGTTTCGCGGATACATCTTGCAGACCTTCAACCGATCGGGACTTGCATGGTTCGGCATACTACTGACCGCAATGTTCTTCGGTGCGATCCATGCGCAGAACCCGAATGCCAGCCTGATCTCGACACTCAACACGATGTTGGCCGGTGTGTGGTTCGGTGTTGCCTATCTCAAGACACGGGACCTGTGGTTCGTCTGGGGCGTCCATCTGATGTGGAACTGGATGCAGGGCTCTTTCTTTGGAATTGAAGTTAGCGGCATGACTGAACTCGTTTCCACGCCGCTGCTGCGTGAGATCGATGGCGGACCCGTCTGGCTTACGGGTGAAAGCTACGGAATCGAGGGTGGAATCGTAACAACGATCGCCATTGTCGTGTCCACGATCGTTATTTATTATCTGCCGTATTTGAAACCAAGTGAGGAGATCGTGAATAGTGATTAGTGAATAGTGATTAGTGAATAGTGAATAGGACCCAGACATCCCATTCACGTTTCACTATTCACTATTCACTATTCACTATTCACTAAACAGTCTGTATTTTAAACGAAATATCTACCGCCCTCGCCGAGTGTGTAAGCCTCCCGACCGAGATCAGATCGACGCCTGCCTCGGCGAATGAACGCACGCGATCAAGATCCATTCCGCCCGACGCTTCGATCATGACCGCGGGATTCATGTCGCGAGACATCTGCACAAGTTTCGCCGCTTCGTCCGGAGTTTGATTGTCGAGCATGATGATGTCCGCACCGGCCTCGATCGCCTCGCGAAGCTGAGCCCAGTTCGATATCTCGATCTCGATCTTGTGGAGGTGCCCG
Organism: Pyrinomonadaceae bacterium; assembly: GCA_046714595.1. GTDB lineage: Bacteria > Acidobacteriota > Blastocatellia > Pyrinomonadales > Pyrinomonadaceae > OLB17. The sequence goes on from JBKKAS010000232.1 coordinate 3,052, forward strand.
ATCTTTTGCTTCGCCGCGACTACCGCCTCGGTGATACCGCCGGCGAGAGTGATGTGGTTGTCTTTGATGAGGACGCCGTCATCAAGCCCCATCCGATGATTTTTTCCACCGCCGATCGTTACCGCGTATTTTTCCATCAGGCGCAAGCCCGGTGTCGTCTTCCGCGTATCCACGATCTGCGCCTTACTTCCCTCGATGGCTTTTACATAGGCCCTCGTCAGCGTCGCGACACCGCACATGCGCTGGAGGATATTTAGCGCGACGCGCTCGCCGGTGAGCAGGACGTCAGCGTAACCCTTTAGCGTCGCGAAGACGGTTCCCTCCTCAACCTCGTCGCCGTCGGTGTAGGTGGTCTCAATCTCCGGGATCTCAGCATCGAGATGCAGAAACACCGCCTCAGCGACCTCGAGTCCGCAGATCACTAGATATTCTTTTGCCAGGAAACGCCCCATACCGCGCACGTCGGGCGCTACCGTCGCCTGCGTCGTGATATCGCCGCGACCGATATCTTCGGTAAGAAAATCACCGATCGCTGCAAGAACTTCACCATTGTCGAGCCAGTTCATAATTATTTCTGCGGGGCTTCTATGCTAATGGACGGATCGTATTCGTAAAGCACAAGGTGTCGCGACCAGCTGACACTATTAAACACGATCGATTCTCGTTTGAAGAGTATGCCACTCCCATCGAACCAAAACGTGTTGGTGTTTAAATCCATATCCTTGTCTATTCTAGGTTTCGACTTGGTCACGCACGTTACGAGCGTGGTTTGATTCTCGGCCCCGACCCTACAATTGAAATTCTTAAAGTACGGCATACTTGCCGGACGTGAGACCCCAGGGCCGCCTGGTTCGTAACGAACCCATGGCCCGTCCACTTTTTTGATATAACCAACTTGGCCGATCTGGATTGTTTCTGCAATTGCACCGTCAGGGTAGACAATGCGGTAGCGATCAGGAATTACCGACACCCTAAAGTAGTCATAATGGGGTTTCCAAGGCCCGGCCGGAAGATCGCCCGTCTCACCCGTAATCTTTTCGCGGAACGGAGTATCTTTTGTCGCTTCCCGCGATCGCTTCATATAGGCCTCAAAGCCCGCTCGCGTGATCTGCCTATCCTGAGCAACAGCACTTGAAATCCCCACTAAGATGATTTGCAGACCAAGAACAATCGATTTACATAATCTGGTCATTCGTCCTCCAATCCATCACCTAAAGCAGCGAGGTGAGATTAGTGTTAAGGGTGGCCGTTTGCGTTTCCAACTCGGCAAGACGCTCGCGTAATGCCTCGACCTTTTCTGCCGGCGCTTTCTCGACAAAATCCGTGTTCCACAATTGCCCGTTCAGCCGCTGCAGTTCGGTGTCGAGTTTTTCTATTTGGCCCTGCAGGCGATCTCGTTCCTTTTCGAAATCGATCAGCCCCTCGAGCGGCACGGCGATCTCGGCGTTGCCGGTTAGGACGGCACGAGCTGAAGCCTTCGGTACATCAAGTGAATCTGCGAGGACTATCTTAT
>JBKKAS010000233.1:0-9213 GCA_046714595.1 Pyrinomonadaceae bacterium
GCCCGGATCAGCTCCGAGTCCTGCCCCGCCAACGCGCGGGATCAGGAAAAATAACGGAGCGGCGATAATGATGATTCCGATGATTAGAGCGAATGCGGTCGCTGGCACGCGCCCGAAGCCCGGCAGAGCCAATCCGGGCGACTCAGCGTTCTCCCTGCGAGTAAGGGCTTTGTCAGAAACCGCGCGGTTCGTCTTCTGCATCTCGAACAAAATGATCGTCGAGACCATAAAGAAGGCAAACAGAACGAACGCGAACAGGTACAAAGCGCTGATGCTCAGGCCCGCGGCAAGCAGCACCTGAAAGAACGCCATGATGTAAAGAAAGATCCAGTCACGATCGCTCTTTTTCTGCAGCAACTTGATCGCGGATAGCGAGAGGATAAGCCGGGCGAGTATCGCCGGCAGCATCGTTTCCATGCTGGCCGGCGAAAAAAATCCGATCCGCCACAGTATGTAGTAGAGCGGCACAGCCAGGACGATAAGGGCCGTTCCAAGCCGCTCGGAGAGCTGCCAGCGCGTGCCTTCCAGAAACAAGGCCACCGCCACCGCGAGAACAAATAGCCCCGAACCGAGAATTCCAAAAGCGCCCGCAACCCAAAGGGCGATAAAGCCGCAAAACACGGTCGCATATGAAAGTATCTTAAATAGCTTTTCGAAATTCATCGGCGGCGAATGAGATTTGATGCCAACAATGAATTATAGGTGTGCGGAAATGCGATGTCGAAGAAATTCGGGCACTTAGCGTGCCGAGGAAGGCCGGTAGAAGGAAGAACCCGCACGATTTAAGCACTGCCGTTTTAACCGCAAGGCTTAAATCGCGCGGGTTCTGCAAAATGGTCGGGACGACAAGATTTGAACTTGCGACCTCTCGCACCCCAAGCGAACGCGCTACCAGACTGCGCTACGTCCCGAAGATCGATTTTTTAGATTAGATTTCGCCGGTTGGTTTGTCAAACCTGTCGATTTCGTCGGCGGTCTTCGGTTTCCCGAGTTTGATTTGTCTTGAGCATCTCGCGAAGCTCGAGCAGTTGAGACGCAAGAGATCTCAGCGCCTCGCGTCGTTCCGGCGTCAGTTCTTGCTCCTGCATACGAGCCGGTTCCGATTCATCCAGTACCAGATCCTCATCAAACAATCCGCGCATGCCGTCAGAATTCTGATGGTTCCCTTCGGCGGTGGGCTCGGGATGAACGACCTTTAGCTTCGGAGTTTCACGCATCTCAGCGTGGAGTTTCTTTTTTGCCCCGGCGATCGTAAACATCTCCTCATAGAGAAGCTGTTTGATGCGAAACGAGATCTCTACGTCTCGGCGGCGATAGCTTCGCTGACCGGAACGGTTCTTCTGCGGCGACAGCATGGGAAACTCCGTCTCCCAGTAGCGAAGTACATGTGCCTGCACACCGACGAGCTCGCAGACCTCGCCAATCTTAAAATAAATCTTCTCAGGTATTACAATTGCCGCCTGCACCATCAAGCCTCGTTCTGTGTTAATGTTCTCGTTAAGTAAGACGCCGTTATTGTATGTATTTATTAAATTTGTGTCAATAGGTTTAGAGTGCGAAGCGAATTTGAGTTCATCCGAAACATTAAGAAAAAGTACGGCTTAAAACAGGTCGGCGACGACTGCGCCGTATTGCCCAAAAACTCCAGAACCGACCTGGTCGTGACCGCCGACCTGCTGGTCGAGGACGTCGATTTTCGCCTCGATTGGACCACGCCGGAATTCCTGGGACACAAAGCGTTGGCGGTCTCACTCTCGGACATTGCAGCCATGGGAGCGACGCCAAAATGGGCGATGCTCTCGCTAGGAGTACCCGAGAAAGTTTGGAATGGGAAGTTTGTAGACAAGTTCTACGAAGGCTGGTTCGCCCTTTCGGGGCTTCACGGGGTTAAGCTCGTCGGCGGCGACGTTTCACGCACTCCGGACAGAATTGTTGTTGATTCTATCGTCGGTGGAGAGGTAGCGAAGGGAAGAGCTTGTTTGCGTTCGGGAGCGGTGCCCGGGGATTCCATCTTCGTGACCGGCTCGCTCGGCGGCGCGTCGGCCGGCCTTGCGATGCTTGAATCCGGAGTTCACTATCCGAAAGTTAGCGGAAAACGAAAAGGCCTTGTCGGACGACAGTTGTGTCCTACGCCGCAAGTCGATGTCGGAAAATATCTCTCGTCGCGCGGGCTCGCGACCGCGATGATCGATATTAGCGACGGGCTGGGAGCGGATCTCCATCATCTTTGCGATGCGAGTCGGGTCGGTGCCCGAATCGAGATCGGCAAGATCCCGCTCGATACGAATCTCGCGTCGCTGGCGAAAGCGGGCAAAATGAAATTTGCGCTTGGCGGCGGAGAAGATTTTGAACTCTTGTTCACGTCGAAACAAAAACAAATTTCACGACGGGATCTGCCACCGATCTCGCGCATCGGCGAGGTAACTGCAAAACCCGGAATCGTTGAACTTGTTGGCGACGGCCTACAACAATATTTACCGCGCACCGGCTATCAACACTTCTGAATTTTTAGTCCTGGGTCAAAAAGCTATTTTTGAGAAATGCTTGACAAGCGATTTTGTCTCGTGCTAAAACTCACATCCTGTCGCAAAGTGTGCGGCAACTTTTTTGGAGATAATTTTGTGATTCGAAGTTCGATACATACAGCGAGAACGTTCAAGGGTTTACCAGTCGGCGTCATGATGCGCCACTGGGTTACCTGGAAGGCGAACGCGTGTCTCGAACTCGAAGGCGCGAATAGTCAACCGAAACAGGATCGCGGGTGCGATTCTGAACTAGTTATTTAACTCAGCGGGAGCGGCGATCCCGCTTCCGAAACATCGAAAAAAGAGGACGATCAGTTCTCGTAAGTTTTTGGAGCGGTTACGCCAGGATCATTGGAAGATCCAAAGCGTAGCCGCTCCTTTTCTTTTTGATGTTTGAAAACTGAATAGCCGTAATTAACGGTGAATGGTGAACGATGAGCGGTGGATGAAGAGAGAGCATCCGCCCGATCATTCACCGTTCACCATTTATCACTAACCATTTTTCCGGGTCCCTTCGGTCCGTAACCAAATTATTCAACGCGGCGTTTTAGGTTTCGGTTAAGAAACCTGGCCGTCCGTTCCCAGGAGAGCCTGGCGTAGTCCGGTTTATAGAATGGCTGTGTGTAAACAGGAATCCGTGGTCGGCGCCTTCATGAAGATGCCGGCCTCGACACCTTTTTCAAATTCCTACTCTGCTGTTTCGGAGGCATAGCGAGCAGATAAGTCATCATCAAACAGGAGGAATCATGTCATACAAGAAGCTAAATATTAGCGGAGCCGGCCGCGAAGTTCTCTCGTGGGTCACGCACGAGATGTCATCGGACGAACACAACATGCTCCGCAACGTCTCGCGTCTGCCGTGCCTCTACAAGCATGTCGCATTGATGCCGGACGCCCATCTCGGTATCGGATCGATGGTAGGTTCGGTCATCGCAACAAAGGACGCCGTTATTCCGGCGACGGTCGGTGTCGACATCGGCTGCGGTATGATGGCGGTCAAGACCCCGTTCAAAAGCGGAGTTCTCGATGGAAAGATGGCGGAGTTTCGTCACGAGATCGAGCGTGCGATCCCGGTCGGTTTCAACGCCTATCGCGACGCGGTCGACGAGTCGAACGAGTGGCAGGGCTGGGCTGAGTTCGGCGAGCTTCACCGCGGAGTTCAGGATCGGAAAGCTAAGGCCATGAAGCAGCTCGGAACGCTCGGCGGCGGAAATCACTTTATCGAGGTCTGCCTCGATACCGATGACACCGTTTGGCTGATGCTGCATTCGGGTTCGCGAAACATCGGGAACGAGGTCGCCACGCGGCATATCGCTACCGCTAAGACTTTGCACGATCTGAACACACTTCCCGATCCGGCACTCGCGTATTTCGTCCAGGGCACTGACGAGTTCAAAGCCTACTGGCACGACGTCGACTGGGCCCAGCAGTACGCGATGAAGAACCGGGAGATCATGATGAAGCGTCTGATCAAATCGTTCAATCGCATGTTTGATGCGGAGCTCGACATAGAGGACGCGATCGCAAATCGCAAATCGCAAATCGAAATTGTCGTTAACTGCCATCACAACTACGTTGCGATCGAGCAGCACTTCGGCGACAAGGTGTACGTCACTCGAAAGGGTGCGATCAACGCCGAAGCCGGACGCTACGGCATTATTCCGGGTTCGATGGGAGCGAAATCGTTCATTATCCGCGGCCTCGGAAATCCGCATGCATTCAACTCCTGCTCGCACGGGGCGGGACGAAAGATGTCGCGTACGAAAGCGAAGGCGAAGTTCTCGATCGAAGATCTGAAAGCGCAGACGATGGGCGTCGAGTGCCGAAAGGACCGGGGCGTCGTCGATGAGATCCCCGGTGCCTACAAAGACATTGAGGAAGTTATGCGTGCACAGGACGATCTCGTCGAGGTCGTCGCCGAGCTCAAGCAGGTCATATGTGTGAAGGGTTAGTTTAGAGTGCGCGATTTATCGCGTGTTTGTCGCCAACGGCGACCAACATTAAAGCCTAGGGTGAAATGAGCCAAGCGAATGGAACCCTAGGTGAAGGCAAGGCAGAATTTCGTCGCTGAAGGCGACAAACAAATTGTTGCTCTCCTTCAGAGAGCAATCTATCAGAGAGCAATCTATCGATTCGGGGCTACCTAGTGATTCGCTCGTTTCACTCGCTACTCCCTAGGCTTTAATGTTCGTCGCCGTTGGCGACAAACTGTCCCTCCGAACCTACGGCAATTGAAATCGTTGTAGTTAACATACAATGGTTGTATATTATCCGTAATCCACACATTCAGACAAGATTTTTGGAGGTTTCGCAATGAGAAGATTTCTCTTTCTGTACTGTTCAGTACTCGTTTTATGCACTCCCGTTTTAGGTTTAGCTCAGGTTACACCGCCGCCTGATAAGAAAGTCGAGGTTGCCGGTTACAGCAAGAGCCGCGTGCTCGAGCCCGGTGGCAATCTGGTGATCCAGAACCTTCCGTCGATTCCGCTGGAGCTCGTTGAGTCGGTAAAGAAATACACCGAATCGAAGCCGGTGTTCGCCAGCAACTGGCATCCGATCAAGCGCGAGATACTCGTCGGTAAACGTGCCGGCAATGTGAACCAGGTTCATCTGCTGTCGGCCCCGCTTGGCGATCTGAAGCAGCTCACCAGCTTTCCGGATCCGGTCGGCGGCGGCAATTGGCATCCGAAAACCGGAGACTATTTTTTGTTCTCTAAGGCGACGGGCGGAAACGAGATCAGCCAGCTTTATCGTTATGACGCCGCGTCTGGCGAGATCACTCGCCTGACGACCGATGACAAGAAACGTATCGGCGGCGGCCCCTGGTCGACCGCAGGCGATCGTTACATTTATTCATCGGTCCCGACCGGCGGCGGTACGACGAGCGAGACGATCAAAACCGAGTTTTACGCGATCAACCCGTCCGATCCCGCTTCTGCGAAACTTCTCGCATCGTTCGACGGTGTCGGTTGGGGCGTTTCCGACTGGTCGCCCGACGACACGAAACTGGTCGTCGGAAGGTATGTCTCGGTCAATGAAAGTTACCTTTACATCTACGACATCGCTACCGGTGAAAACTCACTCCTTACTCAAAAGCAAGGTGACGAGAGTGTCTCCTACAGCGGCGCCGAGTTCAGCAAGGACGGGAAGGGTCTCTACTTGACGACGGACAAAGGCTCGGAATTTCACCGGCTGGTCTATTTGGATCTTGCAACGCGTGCGATCACGCCGCTGACGTCGCATATCAATTGGGATGTCGATGGCTTTGAGATCTCGGAAGACGGCAGGCACATCGCCCTTACGACCAACGAGAACGGATTCTCGAAACTTCGTGTGATCGATACGGCAACGCGAAAAGAGACCAAGCTGCCGAAGCTGCCGCCGGGGCAGATCGGCGGGTATGATTGGCACAAAAAAACGGGGGAGCTCGGCTTCAACGTTTCGTCTTACTCGTCACTCTCAGACGTTTATTCGCTTAATCTCAAAACGGGCAAGATCACGCATTGGGCGAAGTCGGAATTGAACGGCTTTCCGACAAGTGGTCTCCGCGAACCCCAATTGATCAAGTGGAAGAGCTTTGACAACCGCGAGATCTCTGGCTTTATCTATAAACCGCCTACAACCTTCAAAGGAAAGCGGCCGGTCATCATCAACATTCACGGCGGCCCCGAAGGGCAGGCGACGCCCGGCCCTCTCGGACGCGGCGCGTACTACGTCAACGACCTCGGTGTCGCGATGATCTACCCGAACGTTCGCGGATCGAGTGGTTTCGGAAAAACGTTCCTTAAACTCGACAACGGATTCAAACGCGAAGATTCCGTCAAGGACATCGGCGCATTGCTGGATTGGATAGCGACGCAGCCCGATCTCGACAAGGATCGGATCATGGTCACGGGCGGAAGCTATGGCGGTTACATGACTCTTGCTGTTGCGACGAATTACAACGACCGTATCCGGGCGAGCCTGGATGTTGTTGGGATCTCGAACTTCGTGACGTTTCTGCAGAACACTGAAACGTATCGCCGCGATCTTCGCCGCGTAGAGTACGGCGACGAGCGCGATCCAAAAATGAACGAACACTTGATGAAGATCTCGCCGTTGACCAACGCTCACAAGATAATGAAACCGTTGTTCGTCGTGCAGGGAAAGAACGATCCCCGTGTGCCGTACACCGAGGCCGAACAGATCGTCGCTGCGGCCAGAAAGAACAACACGCCGGTGTGGTTCCTGATGGCTAACGACGAAGGTCACGGCTTCGCTAAGAAGAACAACTCGGACTATCTCTACTACTCAACGATCCTCTTTATCAAAGAGCATCTGCTGAACTAGTGAGTCGATCGAGTCTATCGAGTCTATCGAGTCAGTCGAGTCTGTCGAGTCTGTCGAGTCTGTCGAGTCTGTCGAGTCGATCGAGTCTGTCGAGTCTATCGAGTCTGTCGAGTCCAAATCATCGATAGACTCGATAGACTCGATAGACTCTTGACTCCCTTCCCATCCCCGGTCCAGAAATTGTTCTTGTCTAAAACCCACAATTGAATTAAATTACTGGTAGAAATATGTCTGCTCACCAGGTAGACGGTTTCGCCCAGGACTTAGGAGGATAGAAGATCTTGCTGACAGGTCGTGTTTTACTTCTAAATTTTTCTTACGAGCCGCTCGGAACGGTCGGCGTCGCCCGAGCTGTCTGTCTCTGGTTCCGCGGTGCGGTTTTTGTCGAGGAAAACGACGGCGACAACGTGCTTCATTCTCCTTCGACAATCTTCCCGGTTCCATCCGTCGTGCGACTGCGGCATTACGTCCACGTCCGCCGCAACCGTCGCGAAACGACAATGAAGCGCGCACGCGTTTACATCCGCGACCGATATCGCTGCCAGTATTGCGGCGACCACAAGCACGCGAAAGATCTCACACTTGATCACATCCTGCCCCGCGCACAGGGTGGCGAAAGCACACCGGCCAATCTTGTCACCGCGTGTGTGAAATGTAATCAGCGAAAAGGTAATCGTACGCCCGAGCAGGCTCGCATGCCTTTGCTGACCTCGCAAAAGCTTCTGCGTCTTGGCCTGGATCACGTACTGCTTTGCCACTACGCTGAATCGCGTCCATCGTGGAAGAAGTACCTGTTCATGGATGACCACGACGAGGTTGAGCAGGTGAGAGTGGCGGCCTGACAGCTGGATTTTGGATTTTAGATTTTGGATTTTGGATTGCGGCTTTGGTTAACCCGAAGCCGCTTTTCATTTTGGATTTTCGATTTTGGAATCCATATCTCTAGGTCTTAAACAAAGGGGCGGTTCTCCCAAATCCAAAATCCAAAATCTAAAATCCACAATCGCTCTGGCGGAGTAGTTTAAATGGACAAAATCCCGGCCTCATAAGCCGAAGACTGCAGGTTCGAATCCTGCCTCCGCAACCAGTTCCTTGATTTTCGAATTGTGATTTGCGATTTGCGATCGCGTGCTCGCACACAATCTCACGCACAATCTGCGAACCCGCTAACAGCGAGATCGCAAATCGCAATTCGAAAATCGCAAATACCAACCCGGCTATTCAGTTTCCAAAGAGGCAGCTCAGTGAAACTAAGATGACGAAATATGAACATGAAAGCGAAGTGATCGATCTTGTTAGGGCGTTCGAGAACGCGACCATACTGCAGGCAGAGTGGAAGCATGCCGAGCATCTTGTCGTCGCGCTCTACTACTTAACGCATCACGATCTCGAAACGGCTTATGACAAAATGCGACGCGGCATTCTGAATCTGCTCGAACACGGGTTTAAGGTCGACTTGAAAAAGGAAATGCCGTATCACGAAACGATCACGATCTTCTGGATGCGGACGGTGGCGGAATACAATGCGTCGAAAAACGGGACTTCCCTGCTCGATAAAGCGAACGAGGTTGCCTATAAGTGGGACAAAGACTATCCGCTAAGATTTTATAGCCGCGAGCTATTGTTTTCGGACGAAGCCAAGGCGAGATTTGTCATGGGCGATCTCGAGATAGTTGACTCGGCGCCCCAATGAACGCAAAATCGTTCCAGTCCAATGCTTAAGTTTTTCAATACATTATCGAGACAGATCGAGGAATTCCGTCCGCTTGAAGACGGCAAGGTCCGGATGTATGTCTGTGGCCCGACCGTCTGGAATTTTGCGCACATCGGCAACTTTCGTACGTTCATTTTCGCCGACATACTCCGGCGATATTTGAAGTACAAAGGTTACGGAGTAACACACGTATTTAACCTGACCGACATCGACGACCGGATCATCAACGAAGCGGTCAAGAAAGGCGTAGCGATCGACGAATTTACCGCCCCCTACATCACTGCCTTCTGGGAAGATTTCGACGCGCTCGGAATGGAGCGGCCCGAGGTCACGCCGCGAGCGACCCACCATATCCGCGAGATGATCGAGATCATCTCCAAGCTGCTTGACAACGGCAAGGCGTACGAATCTGACGGATCGATCTACTACCGCATCTCCGCTTTCCCCGAATACGGCAAACTTTCGAGGATCAATTTCTCCGGTAATATCGATGGCGGAAGCGAGCGCATCGATACCGACAAATACGAAAAGGAAGACGCACGCGATTTTGCCCTCTGGAAACTTGTCGGCGAAGATGAAGAGCCGGGGTGGGACGCGCCGTTCGGTCGCGGACGTCCGGGATGGCATATCGAATGCTCGGCGATG
>JBKKAS010000234.1:0-6751 GCA_046714595.1 Pyrinomonadaceae bacterium
CGTGTACGAGCAGAGTCTCGCCGTTCGCCAATCGCCCCTGCCTGAACACCGCGTCGAACGCAGTGAAGAACGCCTCCGGGACGGCAGCCCCTCCGACGAAATCCAAGGTGTCCGGGATCTTTGCGAGAACGCGGTGATCGATCTTCAGATACTCCGCCTGCCCCTCGCCGGCCGTGATGCCGAACACGCGGTCACCCGTTTTGAATTCCGTAACATCGTTTCCGACGTCGGCCACTTCACCGGCGAACTCGAGTCCGGGAATGTTCGGCGAGTATCCCGCCGGCGGAGGATAATGTCCACGACGCTGGATGAGATCGGCGCGATTCAGTCCCGCCGCCCGCACGCGTACGACGACCTCCGGGCCTCCCGGTTTGGGCGGATCGGGCACCTCGCGAATCTCCAGATTCTCCGGGCCGCCGAATTCTTTGATGTACACCGCTTTCATTGAAGTATTTCCCTCAACCTTTGCTGGTGAGAATGTCTTCGGGCTCTGCCCGCCGATGAGCGGAAAGGCTCCGCCTTTCCGTCCGCCTACTTTCTTTAGAGTCTTGCGGCTGCGCCGCCACTGGGAGGCGGAGCCTCCGATCATTATTGTAGAGCGTCGTCGGAAGGGCGAAGCCCTTCCGCTCATCGGGCGGCGCAGCCGCACTGGACACGAGCTCGCTACCTCAATCTCGCCTCGACATTGTTCGCCTTTAGCGAATTCCCCGTCGCCCGCTGCAGATCCGATATCGCTTTATTAAGTTCTGTCTGCGCACGGAGCTCGTTGCTTCGAGCGGTCGTGAGCGCCGTCTGGCGCTCGAGTACGCGATAAATATCCGACTGTCCGTTATCCAATTTTCGCTGTTCCGATTCGTACTGCTTCACTGAGTTCTCACGCGCGATCGCAGCGGCGCGCAAGCGAGCTTCGGCGGTCCGCAAAGTTTGCAAGGCGTTTCGAACATCGACCTGGATATTTTGCTCGATCTGTTGCCGCTGCACCTCGAGTCTTTCGCCTTCGACGAGCGAACGTCCAAGCTGAGCACCGGCGATCTTGACGCCGAACAGCGGAAGATTGAACTGTACGCCGACACGGAACGTCGGATACTTGTTGGCGAAGATATCGGTCACACTAGTGCCGCCGCCGCCGATCGAATTCAACAGATTTTGTGTTGCCGCCTGCTGCGCTGCCTGGTTCCGAAGACAAGCCTCGTAATCGGGATCCGTCGGAAGGCAAACTCTGGTAAAAGGACTTCTGAAATCCGGGTTCTGACTTCCGCCGATCCCGGCCGAGCCGTAACTCGCGACGAGATCGATCTGAGGTTTTTTCTGATCGCGATACAAACGCTGGTCGAGCGCATTGATGTCCTTTTGCGCCTGGTTGATCTCCAGCTCCGGGCGATTTTGGAGCGCGGCGGTCAGCGCTTCGGCGAGCGTCGTCAGCGGCGCGTCGATATCAACCGGATCGACCGGCGTGACCGATTCACTCCAAAGCGAGTCGGTGCGATTCGGTGCGATCAGATTCTTCAAATTGTTCTCGGCCTGCGTCACGATATTCAGCGCATCGTAAACCGACTGTTCGAAGATCGCGACCTGTGTATCGGCAGCCACGATATCGATCGGTGCAAGCTGGCCTTCGTCGACAAGTCTGCGATTATGCCCGAGCTGATCCTTGGCGTCCTTAACACCGTCACGCTGCACCTGCAGATTTCGCAGTGCATACGTAAGGTCCCAATACGCCCGCTGGACGGCCGCGATGATCTCGATCGAACGCTGGCGAAACTGAACATCCGTGAGCGATAAGTTGCGCTTCGCGATCTCGATGACGCGGCGGTTCTGGTCGAAGCTCCGTCCGCGAAACAACGGCTGCGTCAAAGTGAATGTAAGGTTCGCGTTATTCTGCGGGCTGAGGATCGAGATAGGGTTATTGGTCTCCAGACGCGTATTGTTGAAATCGCCGCGGAGCACCGTTCCGAATTTTGGAACGTAACCGGTGATACCGGCATTGCCCACGATCGAACTCTGCGTCGTCGTCTGGTTCGTACTAAAGATGCTGACGTTTGGAACCGTCGAGCGCTCGTAATACGTCTGACCCGAGAACCGCGGTTGATAAACCCCACGCGCGGCGAGCAGATCGTACTCGGCGATCTTTACGTTCTTTCGCGTCACCTCGATGTCCTTATTGTTTTCGAGCGCGAGCGTGATCGCCTCGTTCAACGTCAGCGATCTTTGGTCGGTCATGTCTACACCGACGCGTCCGAGATCGGGCAAGGTCCGATCATCCGAACTATAGTTCGGAGCGATAGCGGGAACGCCCTGAAGTTTTTCGGGGGTAACTTCCTGCTTGTCATCGACCACCGGTGTCGGTGTCGGTGAAGGCGCCGGGGTCTGCGCCCGCGCCGCGCCAAAGCACGAAGCCAATAAAATAAATGCGAATAAACCTCTTTTCATAAACACCTTTTCAAATAATTCTCGATCGGTGCGAGTGATGCGTCGGGCGAGATCGTCGCTATATGGTTGTCCGGACGGAGCAGAACACTGAACGACTTTCCGGTGCCGAAGATCGCTGCTACATGCGGAAAGATCGGAACATCGTGTTGATCAGCCAACTCCGCATACTGACTGCTTAGCTCTGCCGAAGAACGCACGTCTTGGCCGTCCGAAAAGTTAAGTAAGTGGAACTTCGGTTCCCGCAGCCTGTGGTAAATGCTCTCGTTGCCTACGATGAAATACGGCATTCGGTCGCCCGCTTTAACGTCTAAATCTCCATCGCCGCCATGCTCGCTCAGCGCGCTGTGACGATAGTTGATCGCGATCTGGGCGACACGAGGGAATACGAACTTATTAATGGACTCGATACCAAACGCGACACGGGCGACGTACGGGAAGACGTGAGTCCGAAAGAAGGACATGATCGGCTCGGGACTCGCGGCGAGATTGAAAAACCTGTCGGTTGTTCTGAGAAGGTTTTTCGCGTTTTCGAGCCGTTCTTCGTTGTAGGTGTCCAGTATTTTTTCAGAGGCCTTTCCGCGCAAAACCATCGCAAGTTTCCACGCAAGGTTGTAGCCGTCCTGGATTCCCGTGTTCATTCCCTGCGCCCCGGCGGGCGTATGAATATGCGCTGAGTCGCCAGCGAGAAAACATTTGCCCTCGGAAAACTTGTTGGCCCGGCGTGTGTGCACTTTGTAGGTCGAGAACCAATTCACTTCAGTGATGTCGATATCCAGTTCGGCATCCCGCTTGATCTGTTCTTCGATCTCTTCGTACAAGACATCGCCCTCGTCTTTCGCGAATTCTTCAGGAAAAGTACCAACGATTCGCCACTGTGCGTCGCCGGTCATCGGAAAGAAGACGAGCAAATTGTTTTTCAGAAGGAAAGCGTGCCCCGCATCGTGAGGAAAATCCCAGTCGATCTGCACATCGGCCACGTAAAACATCCGCTCGAAGGTGCTGCCCTCGAAAGTCAGGCCGAGGCCATGTCGGACAGGGCTCTTGGCGCCGTCGCAGCCGACGAGATATTGCGCTTCGATCGTTTCAGTTTCACCTTCGGAATTTTTGATGATCGCCGACACGCCCGTTTCATCCTGTGAAAAGCTTTGCAGTTCGGTTTGCCAGTGAACATCTTTGCCGCTGGATCTAATGAAGTCGTGCAGGATCTTTTCATGCTTTCCCTGCTCAACTATCAACACAAACGGGTATGGACTCATTCCCTTACCAAACTCGCGAAAGTTCACTTCGCCTCGAACTTTTCCGCCGACAACCATCCGGGCCTTCTCGGCGATCATTCCCTGCTGGATCAACTTGTCGGCAAGGCCGATCTGTTCGTATATCTCGAGCGTTCGCGCCTGAACGCCGATCGCCTTTGAGTGCCGCGTAGTCGTCTCGTTCTTGTCGACGATCACAAAATCGATACCGAATCGAATAAGCTGACACGCGAGCGCAAGCCCGGCCGGCCCGGCACCGATAATGATCACGTCAGTTTTTGTCGAATGATCCTGCATTGCTTTTGGCCGCATACCGGCCTCTAAGTTTATCTAGCCGGCTAAATACAATTCTTTGCGGCTTTGCCGCCCGATGAGCGGAAAGGCTCCGCCTTTCCGGCTGGCTATTACTCAATGAGGGCGGCTACGCCGCCGAACGAGGCAGAGCCTCGGAGTATCATCTATTAATCGCAACGGTGAGCCACAGGCTCACCGCTCATCGGGCGGCAGAGCCGCAAGAACTAGCTCTTCCCAAAAAAAGCGCTCGTCGCGGTTTGGAATCTCCGCTTCACGCCGCCGAAGAGCCAGTCAGATGCTCGGCCGATCCGCCTGAATATCCCGAACTCAGCCGCGTCATCGAACAGCGAATAAAACACTGGGACCGCGAGCAGCGTAAGCAGAAGGCACAATGTCTGTCCGCCGACAACGAGTACACCGATCGAGCGGTTCGTTCCCGAACCTGCGCCCGAAGACCAGACTAGCGGCAGCATGCCTGCAACCAGGGCTATCGTCGTCATAAGGATCGGCCGCAGCCGATCGCGGTTCGCCTGGATGATCGCGTCGTAACGGCTCATTCCCTGCGAGCGCAGATTCATCGTGTGATCGATCTGCAGGATCGCGTTCTTTTTCACAACACCGAACAGAAGTAGAAGCCCCAGACCGGAAAAGATGTTCACCGTTTGTCCGGCGATCAAAAGACTGACGATGCCGAACGGGATAGAAAGCGGCAGCGTAAGAAGGATCGTCACCGGATGGATAAACGATTCAAACTGCGCCGCGAGCACGATGTACATGAATACGAATGAAAGAACGATCGCGAGTGCAAAATAGTAAAGCGATTTGCCGAGCTCTTTCGACTGGCCGACGTAACCCGTCGTGTATCCCGCCGGCAAGCCGAGCGTTTTTACAAAGCTATCGATCTCGCCCGTAATACTAGTCGCCGATCCGCCGGGCCGTGTGTTCGCAAGCAGCGTAACTTGCCGTTGACGATTTGTTCGTTCGATGGAACTGGGGCCGGTCCCGCTGGTAACCTTCACAAGCCGGTCAAGCGTGACCAGGCCGATCTTGGCAGACGGCACGATGATGCGTTTCAAACCTTCGATATCGGATCGGTAGGTGTTGATCGCTCGGACGTGCACTTCGTACTGGTCGGTTCCCTCGTTGAACGTCGTGGCTTCCTGGCCAGCGACGAGCGTGTTCAGGGCCTGCGAAACATCGCCGACGCGTACACCGAGGTCGGCTGCAACATCGCGGTCGATCTCAAGCCGTACTTCCGGCTTGCCGCTGATGAGTGTCGAGTCGACGTCGACGGCGTCAGAGATCGTCTTCATCTTTTCTATGATCTTCGAGGAATACTCCTCCAGCTTTTTCAGATCCGGTCCCGAGATAAGAAACTGTACGTTCGCGTTTCGGAACCCGCCGCCTGAAAATGCAGCGACCTGCTGGACCGCTGTTCGGAGCTGTAGCTCATCGGGAAATTTTTGTTTGTCCGCGAGTAAGTCACGTGTCGCGGCCATCATGTTTTCCTGCGAACGGTCGCGCTCTCCGACGTCTGAGAGCTTGACGTAGATCGAACCGCTGTTTACGACCTGCTGCTGGCCGCCGCCGACCGTCACGAGCGTGTCGGTGACACCGGGCATCTTTCTAATCTCCGCCGCCGCACGTTCAAAGATCTGAGCCGTCGCGCCGAGGCTCGAACCTTCTTTTGCGCGGATCGTAACTTCGTACTGCGACTGATCGTCGACCGGCAGAAAATTCTTTCCGACAAACATGAACAGTGGAACGATCGACAAGAATACGAGCACGCAGAGTGTCACAATCACCCAACGATGCGACATTGAAAACCGCAGCAGCCACGTATAGACACCGTCAACGTGACGGAACCAGCTCGTGTGTTTGGAATCGTGACCCAAGTCCCTAGTCCCAGAGTCTCTAGTCCCAGAAGCTTCGTCTTCACCAATGGCGGATGAGTCATCCACACGATTTGGGACTTGGGACTTGAGACTTGAGACTTCTTCTTCCCCGACCAGCTTCGCCTTCGGACGCTTGATCAAACGGGCGGCGAGCATCGGCGTGAGCGTGAACGAAACAAGGAGTGAAATGCCGACAGCGAACGAAGCCGTCAAGCCGAAACTCGACATGAACCTTCCGACGATGCCCTGCATGAAGCCGATCGGAACAAACACCGCCATCAGCGACAAAGTAGTGGCGAGGACCGCCATGCCGATCTCGCGCGTCCCCTCGACGGCCGCCTGGAACGGGTCCATTCCTTTCTCTTCAATAAACCGATAAATATTTTCGAGAACTACAATGGCGTCATCGATGACGATGCCGACCATCAGCGTCAAGCTGAGCATCGTTATCGAATTCAATGTGTAACCCATCGCGTACATCAGCGCGAAGGTCGAGACGATCGAGGTTGGGATCGCGAGCGCGGCGATAAACGTCGCACGAAAATTCCAAAGAAACAGAAAGACGACGATCGATGCCAGGATCGATCCGAGCACGAGATGCTTCTCGATCGCGTTGAGCGAATTCTCGATGAAGATCGAGTTGTCACCGATGATCCGAAGCTCGAATCCAGGCGGCAGGGTTCCGGCGATTCCTTTTTCTTTGTCTCCTGTGATTTGACTTAGGCGCACTTTGATCTCACGCGCGACGGCGACCGTGTTTTGACCGGACTGTTTGGCGACGATCAGCGTAACGGCGGGCTTACCGTTCAGACGGGCCTCTGACCGGATCTCTTCGGCGCCGTCCTCCGTGTAGCCAAGGTCTTTTACCTTGACCTGATA
>JBKKAS010000235.1:0-1855 GCA_046714595.1 Pyrinomonadaceae bacterium
TCCGTCCTGATTCGCCGACCGAGCGCATCTTGCGAAGACATTTTTTCTGAAAGCCGACATCGCCGACCGCGAGGACCTCGTCGACTATCAGAATCTCCGGATCGAGGTGGGCCGCGACCGAGAATGCAAGCCGCATGTACATACCGGTCGAATAATGTTTGACCGGTGTGTCGAGAAACGATTCGATCTCGGAGAACGCGACGATCTCGTCAAATTTCTTGTCGATCTCGGCGCGTTTCATTCCGAGTATCGCACCGTTCAAATAAATATTTTCGCGCCCCGAAAGTTCCGAGTGAAAGCCCGTCCCGACCTCGAGCAAGCTGCCGACGCGTCCGCGTATCGTGGCCGAGCCGCGCGTCGGTTTTGTGATTTGTGAAAGGATCTTGAGCAGCGTAGATTTTCCTGCACCGTTGTGTCCGATCAAACCAAGCGTTTCGCCCTCGTCGACCTTAAAGCTCACGTCATGCAGCGCCCAAAGAAGCCGTTTTGTTTCATCGCCGCCGCGGTCGAAGAGACCGGTGATCATTTCACGAAAAGAATACGGCTGGCGCGAGCCAAGCACGTATTGTTTCGACAGATTTTCGACAGTTATGACGGTCATCGCATGCGTTCTAGATGATATCGGCGAACGTGTCCTCCATTTTCTTGAATACGAAAAGAGAGATGATGGTCAGGACCAGGAGCGAAGCACACGACACGCCGATCAATTGCCAGTCAAACGCAGAACCGAACATCGAGCTGCGAAAGCCCTCGAGAATTCCCGTCAGCGGGTTCAAGGCAAAAGCCAGCCGCCATTTTTCCGAGAGCAGATTCATCGGATAAAAGATCGGCGACGCGATCATCCACACCTGCAGCATAAAGGGCAACGCAAATTTCACATCGCGAAACCGCACATTCAGCGCTGAGAAAAGCGTTCCGAACGCGATCGCCTGGACGAGTGCGAGGAAAATAAAAAGCGGCGCGAATACGATCTGCGATGTCGGCACGATCCCGTAATAGAGCATCAGGATCACCAGTATGCCGAACCCGAAAAGCAGATCGAAAAGTGTAGCGAGCGACGATGCGATCGGAACAATGAGCCGCGGAAAATAAACCTTTGTGATAAGGCTCGTGTTGTTGACAAAGCTTGAGCTGGCTAGTGAGATCGACGTGTGAACGAACAGCCAGATGATCAAGGCGCTCAGAGCGAAAAGCGGATAGGGAACGCTGCCGGTATCGAACCGCGCAAACGTGCTGAAAATGACGGTGAAGATCGCGGTAGTCAGTACGGGTTGGAGCACCGCCCACGCCACGCCGATCAGCGTTTGTTTATACCTGACCTTTATATCGCGCAGCGTCAGAAAATAAAGCAGCTCGCGATATGTCCAAAGCTCGCCGAGATCCAGCGAAGCGATAAACCCGCCGGGACGGATGTTTGTGACTTGCACGTTCTCGCTCATCGAGTATCACCCTCGCCTTTCAGCAGATCGTCGATATGTCCAAGTCGTGCGGCGGCGTTCCGCCGTTTTCGAGCCCGGTTCCATTGAAACAGCGACTGCGGAACAGCCAGACGCAGTGCCGTCCGAAAGACCTGCGACGCCGACGAAGCACCGCGCAAATTTTCTAAAAACAATTGTGCGGCCTCGCGCCTGTAGCCGTGCCTGACGAAGTTTTCGGCTGCACTAAATTTCATCTCGGTCTGCGATCGATCAAGTTGGTTCCGCTCGATGCCGAGGCTCGTCGCCACGTGATCCTGGGCCGCGATCATTTCGGGAAACATCGCGGGCAAGTCCGAGCTTGCATTCACGCCGTGCTGCCGCCACGCGCACAGGACCTTCGCATTGCGAGCAAACTCACCTTCGCCGGAAAGCTTAAG
>JBKKAS010000236.1:0-1282 GCA_046714595.1 Pyrinomonadaceae bacterium
ACGCTTGCCATCACTGCTTCGACGCTGGAGAAGATGGCGCTTCAGGTAAGACATTGGCAGCGGACCGAGGTTCGCGAGGCGCAGGAAAAATTCAAGACCGGACAGAAAGGCTCATCCGCGATGCCGCATAAACGAAATCCGATCCTCTCGGAGCGCATCTGCGGACTGGCGCGACCGATACGTGCAAATGCGCTCGTGGGTCTGGAGAATGTTGCGCTCTGGCACGAGCGTGACATCTCGCATTCCTCGGCCGAACGCGTCGTGCTGCCCGACTCGTCAGCGACGCTCGATTACATCCTGGCGAAAACGACCTCGCTTCTGGACACGCTTATCGTGTATCCCGAGAACATGCTCAAAAATCTCAACCTGACCGGCGGTCTTGTTTTCAGCGGACAGCTAATGCTTGCACTGACGCAAAAGGGAGTCTCGCGCGAGGACGCCTACTCCTATACTCAGCGAAATGCGATGAAGGTTTGGGACGAGGGCGGGGATTATCGAGAGCTTGTAACGAAAGACGCGGACATCTCTTCGCATTTGTCGTCGGAAGAGATAGCCAGCGTCTTTGATTTGAAACACTATCTAAGAAATGTCGATAAAGTATTCAAGCGAGTTTTCGGTTAGCCGTTCGACCACTTCTCAGCCATGTCGCCGATCACTGGAAGCTTGAACTGTGCACCCTGATAGGCCTTTACGCACATAAAGATCGCCGCTCCGAGGAACGCCAATGCCACGACCCATCCGACCAGGCTGAACAACATGCTGATGGTGAACGAACCGGAAATGCCACCGAGCACCCCGCCGACAAAGAAGATTGCGACAACCGTGACGATACACGATGCGAGCAGCAACAACGATTGAAACGCGTGAAATCTGACTAAGCGGTTGTCCTTTTCCGTTACGAGCACAATTATGCTGTAGATCAAACTAATGCCGCAGACTGGTAGGTACGTCAGCATTGCGCCGACGTTTGTATCCAATCCAAGTGCAGTCTTACCACCTGACATGTTTTGCATGATATTTAAATTTCTCCTTTAGGGATTCGATTCTTTCCAAGAATGGCGGAAATGACTGTGTGCAAGTTACCACACCGCTTTGATTAAAACAACGAACTGCGTCAGAATCTACAATTTCTTTCGGAGAGAAATATGAAGGCAAAGGTATACGTAACTCTCAAGCCCAGCGTGCTCGATCCGCAGGGGAAGGCGATCCATCATTCGGTCGAGTCGATGGGTTTCGAGAAGATCGCTGACATCCGGCAGGGAAAGTACTTCGAGATCGCGCT
>JBKKAS010000237.1:0-2924 GCA_046714595.1 Pyrinomonadaceae bacterium
GTGTCTACTCGCAGAAGTCGTTCAGTCTGGCGGCATACAGGGGACAAACCGTACGAGTGCAGTTCCGTGCAACAACGGACAGCTCGCTTGCGTCGACGTTCCGCGTTGACGACGTTTCGCTGCAGTAAAGCGATTCGAACGCATAAAAAGAAAGAGGCTGTCCGAAAAGGCGGCCTCTTTTTTATTGCAAATCGAAAACAACCGCTTACTGGATGTAGTACGACGGCGCCGGATTATCTCCGCTCAAGCCGAATGCGGTTGATGTGTACGCGCCGTTTCCGCTGTTCAAGCGATACCAGACGCCGTTGGACGGACGGAACACCGAGATGTCCGACTTGCCGTCGCCGTCAAAATCACCAGCAGCGGGAATGTCGCCGGCGAGGCCAAACCCGGTCGCGAAAAATGATCCGGTCTGGCTTCGCATCATGTACCACACGCCGTTTGACGGACGCCATACCGCGATGTCGCTTTTCGCATCGCCGTCGAAATCACCCGCGACGGCTTTGTCACCGGCGAGTCCAAAATTGAGAGCAAAGAATGCGCCGTTAGAACTGTTCAGCCGGTACCAGGTGCCGCTGGCGGGGCGGAACAAATTGATGTCAGCCCTGCCGTCGCCATCGTAATCGCCTGTAACGGGAACGTCGCCGGCAAGTCCGAAACGAACCGAGGAGTATGCTCCGTTTCCGCTCGCGAGTGTATACCAGACGCCTGTCGAGGGCCGGAACACCGCAATGTCGGATCTCGCATCGCCGTCAAAATCGGCCGGTGTAGGAATGTCGCCGACGAGTCCAAAACTGGTCACGTCCGTAGTATTCGTCGCACTACGCAGGCGATACCAGACGCCCGCGCGATAAACCGCCGCGTCTGCTTTGCCATCACCGTCGTAATCACTCGTGACGGTCTTGTCACCGTTCAGGCCGAACTGGAACGCGGTGAATCCGGCAGTGCTTCGATTCAGATACCAGACGCCGTTGGACGGTCGAAAGACCGAGATGTCCGAGCGGCCATCGCCGTCAAAATCAAAGGGTGCATCTGTGTTGATCGCGACCTCCGACAAGCAACTGTTGTTCACCGACACGTACGCCGTGATCGAGTCGCGAGAAAATGCGCAGAATGACAGTGGGGTGTTCCCGGTGAGAGTCGGGTTCATCAGCGAGTTAGCACAACCCTGTGGAGTGTCTGCATGATCGGCACCGAGATTGTGGCCGAGTTCATGTGCGGGGACGAGAAACTTTCCGGGTGCCCAACCGATATAGCCGCTCAGTCCATACGAAAACGCGGGACTGCGGCAAATGACGCCGAGGTATGCGAGACCGCGGGACTGGGCGACAGATTTTCCGCTGAACAAATGCGTCGCGTCACGTGCGACGGTGCCGTAGTTGGCGTTCCAGTGGCTAACGAAACTCGTGAGAATACCGGTCATGTCCGCTGCGTTAAACGGATCGGCGACCGACCATGTGTGCTGATAGACAACTCGAATCGAAAGATTCAGCTCACTGTTGTAAGTGCCCTCGACCATATTCAGGATGCTTAGGATCTCACTGTTAGCCGCGACTGAGCCGCCGAGCGTGTTGACCCACTCGAGGTCCGCGTCGGTCGCAAGTTCGAGTATGCGAAGAACAGCTACGCTCTCGGTGCGTCCGGCTTCGGCAAAGCCGCGGCCGAATTCGATCTTTCCAGGAATGTCTGCCTCGCACAGAAATGTATTGTCCTTGAGCGAATCTTCGGCCCGATATATAACCGAATCGCCGCGCTGTGCTAACCGGGAATACTTGCTGGCGGGCTCAATAAACACGCGGCCATCGGTTCCCTGAAAGAACCCCTCGACGTTTACATCATTGATGGTCAGGCGAACCTCCGACCCGGACTCGCCGACGATCGTCCCTTTATATGTATTCACAGAGGGCCGCTGGAGCGGCGTCGTACCGATCACATTTGTTTCTTCGGCGCGATACCGCGACGAGCGCAGATCGTTCGGCGTTACGACGAGTTCGTAATTCTTTCCGCCCGCCTGAAAGGTCAGCGCTTTGCCTTCACCTACGGAGCGCAGCTCACCGCCGGAATCGATCCGGACGAGGTCGAATTTTGTGAATGACGATCGAAGATCGTTTGTGAGATCGGAGCTTTGAGCCAGGGATGAGACCGAAAGAAGGGCGGTAAAAACGAGAGCTAAAAACACACGTGGGCAAATACTTCTTGCTTTCATTTCGTGAATCCTTTGGGTGAAAAGTACTATCTACGGGAAGGCCGGGGATGATCTGAGGAAACGCCGGTCTATTTAAAGTAAAGCTGTAACTAGGTTCTTATTCCACAATCGACAATGGTGTGTAAGGTGGTCCGGCGCGGACGCGTCGGTCTGGTGATGTATTGATGCTGAGAAGGCAAATTGGGTTTGTATGGAAAATGTTTCCGCCATGGCTGAGGCTGAAACTGATCCGTGTAACGCAAAACAAATTTACTGCTTCGGCCGCCGCGGTAATAACCGATGACGAGGGTAGAGTGCTGTTGCTGGATCATGTGCTGCGTCCCTATTCCGGGTGGGGTTTACCGGGCGGTTTCATGTCTGTCGGCGAGCAGCCTGAAGAAACGATCAGGCGCGAGCTGCGCGAGGAAACCGGTATCGAATTGGACGCCCTGACAATGCTGCGGATCAGGACGTTGGGGCGGCACGTTGAGATCCTCTTTTCGGCCAAAGCGTTGGGAAAACCCGAGGTGTTGAGCCGTGAGATCGTTGAGCTCGGCTGGTTCGACGTAGACGCGATGCCCGCAAAGATGAGTAGTGCGCAGAAGAAGTTGATAAAAGAAGTGGTGAGCAGTTAGGCAGCAAGTCTGTCGAGTCTGTCGAGTCTGTCGAGTCTGTCGAGTGGGTCGAGCCTGGGGCAAGCGAGCGAAGCGAGTGCAGCCCCAGGTCATCACACTTACAG
>JBKKAS010000238.1:0-6343 GCA_046714595.1 Pyrinomonadaceae bacterium
AACGACGACGATTCGATCCAATCCACGTCCTTTGTGAATCCCGTCACCATCGCCACCTGTGTCTGATCGACGAAATCCCTGACGGCGGTCGGTTTTCGAAGCGTGCTGCACGTTCCAAAGTGGATTATCCAGTTCGTGAACCGGTGATTCATCATTCCGGCAAGCTCGGGAAGCTTGACGCGGTCGCGATGCAGGTGGATACGGCCGGGCGAGCCGTGAAACGCGAAATAGAGCACACCGTAGTTACGCTTACACAGCAGATTCAGGTTGTACTGCAGCTCCTCCCGCGTGTTGCAGGTGAGGTGGCTAAACTTCGACTCCATCGTCTTGGAGATCAGCTCGAGCGTCGGTAAAACGTTGAGTTTATTCTCGATATGGCCATTCCACATCGATTCGACACAAGCAATATTCCGCTTCCTATACGACATAAGCGACTACTTTGCGGTAAAAACCGCGACCGAAAAGGATATAAGCAATATTACGCTAACAAAGGCATTAGTTGTAAAGAAGGCAGCGTTCATTCGGCTTAAATTTTTTGCCGAAACCAGTGTGTGCTGGTAAATGAGCAGTGCGCCCACCAGGATCACGCCCAACAGGGCCGGCCACGCCAATCCGGTCACGAGATACAGTAAGGTCAATGCAATAAATGCCTGAACGTGAAATAAACGCGCAATCCAAAGGGAATTCTTAATGCCAAATCTCGCCGGGATCGATCTCAAGCCGGCTTTTTTATCGAACTCGTAGTCCTGACATGCATACATAACGTCGAAACCGGCCGTCCACATCAGGACAAGAAGCGAAAGAAGCAGGGGGATCACCGAGTCGATCGTTCCGCGGACCGCGATCCAGGCCGCCGATGGCGAGATCGCCAGTGCCCAGCCGAGCATCAAATGCGAGAAAGCCGTGAAACGTTTTGCGTACGAATAGCCCAGCACGCTTAACAAAGCGACAGGCGATAAAGCGAACGTCAGCCAATTCAGCGAATAGGCCGCGAGCAGGAAAACAGCGATCGAGACAAACAGAAACGCCCACGCAAATCCAACGGAGAGCTTACCGGCAGGGAGTTCGCGATTGGCCGTTCGCGGGTTTGCCGCGTCAAAATCGACGTCGATTATGCGGTTAAACGTCATTGCCGCCGAGCGTGCACCGACCATTGCAAGGGTGATCCAGGCGATCTGGGACACAGTCGGGAGGCCTTCGGCAGCCAATATTGCTCCGAGAAATGCGAACGGAAGCGCAAAAAGCGTATGCTCGAATTTGATCATCTCGAGCGTAGTTCGCAGTTTTTTCCGGAACTCTCTCATCGAAAGCGTGCGTGCGTATTCCACTTGTGGAAAACCTGTGTATTAACCGATGGGCCAATCTTACCAGATGCGCCTTTCTACTGCAGAAGCCGACCGGTATTCAAAGCGTCCGGACTTGATGACGGGCTTCCGGTAAGACCTTATCTAAAGGCAAGACCTTGATTTCAAGGCCTTTAATCGGCTATACCAACTTATGCCCAGTGGCAAAACTCACGACGCGATCACGATTATCCTCGCTGCCCCGGCATTTGCGACCGCTTATGTTCTGACGCGCGATGCCTGGATTTCGACGGTCGTGACGGTCGGATTCCTCATCGGCGGGCTGATGTTCGGACCGGATCTCGACACCGCTTCAAAGCAGTATTCCCGTTGGAGATTCTTCAAATTTTTCTGGTTTCCGTACCGCAACTTCTTCAAACATCGGTCGCGATGGTCACACGGGCTGATATTCGGCACGCTACTCCGGGTCGTTTATTTCATGGGCGTGGCGACGTGCGTCGCTTTTCTGTTGAGCTACGCATATACATCGTACGCCGGCGGTAAGCTGCCGGGTCTCTGGGATTTTACGGGTGTTTGGGCAAACCTGCGCGAATACGCAGACCGCGCGATGGGCACTTACGGCGCGATCGCGTTGTTTGTCGGGCTTTGGATCGGTGCGGCGAGCCATACCTTCACCGATCTCGCGGGTTCATATATTAAGACGGGAAGGGCTTCCCTGAAGTAGCGAATAGTGAATAGTGAATCGTGAATCGTGAATCGACAATCGACAACTATTCACTTTTCCCTATTCACTATTTCCCGGCGCGGGCTTGTGAGAGTCGTATGGCTTGCCGGCGGACAGCGTCGGATACGTTTCGATTTTTGGACAGGGCGTTGAGGTCTTTTAACTGAAGTCTGGAAAGAATGTTCATGACGTTCGCCATCGGCGTACGCGGATTTCTCGCGAGGTTGTGGACGATCTGATAGCTTCGCGCCCATTGGCGGCTCGCTGCGATCTGCCGCAAGATATCTTCTGTCACACTACGCATCGCCGCGATCTGTTCGATCTCTTGGGCGGTGATCCTGGGATTATTTACCACGGCTTGAGCGACGATGCGATTGGGGTCGCGGATCAGGATGTTCCGTGACTCTCGGTCGCCTTTCAGAGCCATCTGAGTGCGGTCCTTCATACCCATCTTCATGATGCGGTTGATAATGGATATCCGCTCGCTCGGCATGTCCATATCCTCAGATCTGAATTCGCCGATGATCTTATTGACGATGGCTTGCCGTTGTTCGGGAGTCTCTTCGTATATCTCTTCGAGGTATTCGAGGCCGAGCCACGCGTCGTCCGTTTCGCTGTCCGGGATCTCGATGTGATCAGCAAGGAAGAGAGCGTCTTCTTCACTAATTCCCGTTCCGTCGAATTGAGCTCTTTCAATAAATTGCGCGGCGGCTTCCTTACCCTGTGCACGAAGCTCGTCGGCGATCTGCTGGTTTCCGCGTTCTTTCTCAAAAAACTCGCGCTTGGTTTCTTTTGCCCTCCGTTCAGCTTCCGAGGTGCTGTGCGGATTGTTGATGATGGCATCGATGATCGCCGGAGTCCGGATCAACAATTGTTGATTTAGTGAGATCGCGTCGAGTAGTTCCGCATTCTTGGTCCCGGTGGCAAAATTTACGATGGTAGTAACCGGTGTTCTGGAATTCGAAATTATCGACTCATGGATCTTTCTCGGCAGGTCGTCGTCCGAGGCCAGGTAATTCAAAACGCGGACCGGTATCTCGTCCGATCGTACCAGCCTGTTTAGCATCTCGGTATCCTGAGTGCGGATCGTCTCATACGCGTGACCAGACAATTCCTTATCGTCCGAGACTGCAAATGCGACCAGCACCTCGAGCAGGTCCCGTTGAGGCAACGGAAGTATCCCTCGCGCCGCAGCAAGCTGCGCAGGCCGCGGGGCGGTGCCTTCGATAACCGCTTTTACCACCGGATTTTCCGATTCAAAGACGAAAGTCATGGAGATGTTGGATAAGAGGCTCGATTGGAAGTCTTGGCAGATGCGGCCGTGAGACGGCCTTGGCGTCCATTTTAGCACAACCGCGGCGCCGCTTGACGAAGACTTTCGCGTACCCTAAGTTAAGATTTTTGCCGAAACCACTTGGTCGGCGCATATAATACCCTCAACGTAAGCAACCAAATTTCTCACTCGCAATGATAAGAAACGAACTGGAAAAATTGATCTCGGAAAAGAGCGCGTGTGTCGGCGTGGTCGGCCTCGGGTACGTCGGGCTGCCGCTGATAGTCGAATTCGGGCTCAAGGGATTTCGCGGTATCGGCTTTGAAGTCGATGAGAAAAAAGCCGCCGACATAAACGCTGGCAAGTCGTACATCGTCGACGTTCCAGACGAGAATGTGCGCAAGTGTGTCGACGCCGGAAAGCTTGAGGCCACCACCGATTTCGGCAAGCTGGCGCAATGTGACGCGGTCATCATTTGTGTTCCGACACCGCTTAGAAAGACCAAGGACCCAGACATGTCGTACATCATCGCCGCGGGCGAGGAAGTTCAGAAGTACATGCGCCGCGGACAGCTCGTGATCCTCGAGTCGACGACTTATCCGGGCACGACGGATGAAGTTCTTCTGCCGATGTTCGAGGAGAAGGGGTTCAAGCTCGACGAAGATTTCCTGCTGGCTTTTTCGCCCGAGCGCGTCGATCCGGGGAATCCGCAATATCAAACGCATAACATCCCGAAGGTGGTCGGCGGCGTGACCAAAGATTCAACCGACGTCGCGGCGATGCTTTACGGAGAGATCGTCGAACAGGTACATCCGGTAACTTCAGCCCGCGTCGCCGAGGCGTGCAAGCTTTGGGAAAACACATTTCGCGCGATCAACATCGGCATGGCGAATGAGATGGCCCGGCTTTGCAATACGCTCGGCATCGACACGTGGGAAGTAGTCAAGGCGGCGGCGACAAAGCCGTTTGGCTTTATGGCGTTTTATCCCGGGCCGGGAATCGGCGGACATTGCATACCGCTCGATCCGCATTATCTTTCATGGAAGGCTCGTCAGCATGGATTCGATTCGCAATTCATTTCACTCGCCGAGCAGATCAATTCCGGAATGCCGGCGTACGTCGTCAAGCTGGTCTCGACAGCGTTGAACAACGAGAAGAAAGCAGTGAATGGTTCGAAGATCCTGGTACTCGGCGTGGCTTACAAGAAAGACATTGATGACATGCGCGAATCTCCGGCGCTTTCGATCATCGATCTTCTCCGGGCCCGCGGTGCCGAAGTTTTATATCACGATCCTTTCGTTCCCGAGATCACGTTCGACCACTCTTATACGATCGGCGACGGCGAGCCATTGCGAAATCATGAGCTGACGGATGATGTGATAAAGAACGCCGACTGCGTGATCATCTGCACCGAGCACACGGGGATCGACTACCACGGCGTATGCGAGAAGGCGAGGTTGATCGTGGATACTCGGAATGCGTTGAAAGAGGATGTACGGAACGGAAGCAAGGCGACGATCGTGAGACTGTGAAGATAACTAAAAACTAATAACTAAAAACTAAAAGTCCCGGTCACTAAGTTATCGACCGGGACTTTTAGTTTTTAGTTATTAGTTCTTAGTTACTGACCCTTCTCCATCGGGTAACCCGCACTGGCCCACGCGGTGGTCCCACCGAGCAAAGCGTAAACATTTTCATATCCCCTTTTTTGTAGTTCAGATACCAAACTGGCACTGGAATGCTCGGCCCCTCAGGAACAGTAGGCAATTATCTTTTTGCCTTTCGGGATCTTGTTCAGGTACGGCTCCAAATTGTTCGCCGGGACGTTGATCGAGCCGGCGATGTGCTGCTGTGCATATTGCTCAGGTGCATGCGTGTCGATAAACACCGCCGTCCCGGCGTCGAAATCTTTCTTCGCATCCGCGAGATTTATACGCGGCGCATCTTCGCCTTCTGCGTGGCCGTGACTGTCTGTGGCGGCAGCCGGGGTCGGCGTGCTTTTGACGACGACCGGCGGTTTTGCGGCGTCGTTACATGCGGTGGTAAAGGCAACCGCGAGGACAAATAATATAGAGATTCTCAGATTCATAAACATTTATTTTTCGCCGAACGCTTCGAGCACTTCATCCGCATGCTCCTCCACATTCACTTTATCGAAGATCTTCGCGATCTTGCCGCTTTCGTCGATCAGAAAAGTCTTACGGCTGGTGCCCATGTACTTTTTGCCGTACATACTTTTCTCGCCCCAGACGCCGTAGCTCTCGACAACCTTTTTGTCGGTATCTGAGATCAAGTCGAACTGCAGACCGTATTTCGACCGGAACTTCTGGTGGGCCTTCTCGTCGTCCACCGATACACCGAGAAGCTTGATGTTCTTTTTTTCGAATTCGTCGTTCGCATCACGGAACGAACATGCTTCCTTCGTTCAGCCAGGTGTGTCGTCTTTCGGGTAGAAGAAAAGCACGACGCGCTTTCCTTTGAGATCGGACAGCTTTATCGGATTGCCGTCCTGATCTTTCGATTTGAATTCTGGTGCCTTGTCGCCTTCTTTGAGCATAAACCTCCGATGAATGTAAGATTACTTAGTTGAAATTGTACACGATGCGCAAGCCCGCGCGTAAGCAAGGGCGATATGCGCAACGTTGAATGTTCCGCCCGTGCTTATTCCCGGGCCTTTGCACGAATCGTGAAACCACTTAGCGAATCGAGAGCACTCGACAAACTTCACTGCATAAAGACGGACTTCGCAGGGCGCATCGTAGATGAATACGAGCACCGAGCGAAAGACTGCGTGACGTGCGAGACGCAGGGCGCATGTTGCCTCGACGCGCATTTCGTCAATGTTCATATAACTCGCCTCGAGGCTGCGGCGATCCGGCGTACGATCGGTCGGCTCTCGGCCGAGAAGCAATTACAAATTTTCAAAAGAGTGGAAGAGACGATATCGAAGTATCGTCTTTCAGAGAGCGGTGATACGTTCTCGAAAACCTACGCGTGTCCGCTGTTCGAGAAAGGAATCGGCTGCCTTGTTCACAAGGAGGG
>JBKKAS010000239.1:0-1944 GCA_046714595.1 Pyrinomonadaceae bacterium
CCTTCTGACTCCGCATTCCGCATTCCGCGTTCCGCATTCAGAGAGACCCGAAACTTCAGTCCCCGTGGAAGGCAACAAACTTCGCCCGGAGTCACCTCAATCACGCCGAGCTCCGTGTATATCGCTAGCCCGCCCAGCTCCGGGACGATCAACATCTCGCCGTCGGCGATGTAAAAAAACCGGTCGGTCATGTCCTTGTTGCAGGCGTAGATGTGCACCGCCAACCCGGTCTGCGAAAAGCTGTCGCCGTTACCGGCGATCGTCGTGATCCCGTCGATGAAATCCGTCGGGTCGGTTGGCACCGGTATCGGATCCCAACGAAGTTGATTTGGCGTCGTGACGATGTCATCAAACGGCGTCGATCTGAAAAATTTGTTCTCGATCTGGCGGAAAGGTTTATGAAGGACGCTCGGTCGAATGCGATACGTCCACGTGCGTTTGTTGTAGACACGCGGTGCCGTGAACGCAGTTCCGGAGAACTGCTCGGCATACAAACCGAGCGGTGCTTTCTGCGGTGAGTTTCGCCCGACCGGCAACGCGCCTTGCGCAGCCTCGGTCGCGAATTCATTTCCGAAACCTGTTTGGTATTTGAGATCCATCTGGAAGGATTTTGCCACGAAACGCTCAGAGTGTCAGGTCGGCATGTCGAGGCGTAGCCGCGAGAACTAATCCGCGAGAATCGGGATCGCCGGGCGCATGCGTTCCATTGGTATATCAACCTTTTCCGGAACGTTGAACTTCGGATCTTTACGAAGATCCAGATAAAGCCGCTTGCTCAAGAACTTCTCCGGGAAATGGGCCAGCCGCAGAGCCGGATATTTCATCGCGGTTCCGAACATCCGTCTGCCCATCATGTAATAGTAGAGCGGCACACCGACGTTAAATCGACGTTGGACTTTAAGGTTATCTCCCCGATAAAAGTCGAGGTTGTATCGCCAGCACGTGTAGAAAAACTCCCACTGCAGCTCGGTCAGCTTGTAGAGCTGTGCGCTTTCCTGATGACCCATGCGCGTTTCGTCGAGCGAGACGAACAGCGTCGGGATGGCGATCCATTTCGAACCTTTGAGCGCGTGCAGCAGATCGAGGGATTTCTTCGTGTCGTCCTCGGTCTCGCCAGGCAGACCGATGATCCAGGTACAGAACGGGAACCAGTTTTTCCGGTTCATGATCTCCATTCCCTTCAGCACGACGTCGTGCCACTGCTCGGCCTTGTACGGGTACGCCTTGCCTTTCATGTATTGATTGAAAAGGCGCGGACTGCCCGTTTCGAGACCTATGAAGAGGCTCGCATAACGATTCTCCGGATGCGTTGATGCCGGATGGCGGTGAATGGATCTGTCAACCGCGATGTGCGAGAGTTCGTCGACGACTTCGGGATCGCGCACGATCGGCGCGATCGTGCCGTGCGATTGGATGACGTGCTTTACGCCAGGGACCGCAGCGACTGACTCGAACAACTTTCGGAGCGCGGGAATGTTCGTATCGAACTTCGGACCCTGCTCGTAGAGAAAAATATCCTCGCTCGTGAGCATGATCGTCTCCGCCCCGCCGGCGACCTGCGTGCGCACGTTATCGAGAATGTGCTCGAGCGGCAGACTTCTGCCTTTCCGTAAAGCGATCGAGCAGAACTGGCATCCGCGTCCGCAGCCCCGCGTCACTTCAACCACGCCGAAGATCGAACGATTGTGCGTCGTCGGGATCATCTCCATCGGCGGACTCTTGCCCTCGATCTTACGGGGCAGCGTCTCGCCGCGAATCGCCGACTCGAAAAGCGGCACGACGATCTCCTCGGCCTCGCCATCGACGATGCAATCGACGCCCCACTCGTCCTGCAGATTCTTTTTCTCGATCTGCCACGAACCCGGCCCGCCGACGATCAGCTTCAGATGATCCTTTTGTTTTTGTATCGCCGGATGCGTAGCAAGTCGCCGAAATTCGACAGCG
>JBKKAS010000240.1:0-15103 GCA_046714595.1 Pyrinomonadaceae bacterium
ATCGGCGCCGCCGGGCAGGAAAAACTTCTGAACGCGCGAGTGTTGATCGTCGGCTGTGGTGCGCTCGGAGCGTCTCATGCCGAGATGCTGGCGCGTGCCGGAGTCGGACATTTGAAGATAGTCGATCGGGACTTCGTCGAGTATACAAATCTGCAGCGGCAGACGTTGTTCGAAGAAAGCGACGCTGCGGAGCGTCTGCCAAAAGCGATCGCGGCCAAGGCGCGGATCGCAGAGATCAATTCCGGGATCGAAGTTGACGCGATCGTCGCCGACGTCAATCAGTCAAACGTCGAGCAGCTCATCGCTGGCTCCGATGTCGTCCTCGACGGCACCGACAATTTCCAGATCCGATATTTGTTAAACGACGCGTGCGTAAAGCTCGACAAGACCTGGATCTACGGCGCGGCGGTTTCGAGCTACGGCACCACGATGACGATC
Source organism: Pyrinomonadaceae bacterium (assembly GCA_046714595.1). Lineage (GTDB taxonomy): Bacteria > Acidobacteriota > Blastocatellia > Pyrinomonadales > Pyrinomonadaceae > OLB17. The sequence goes on from JBKKAS010000240.1 coordinate 439, forward strand.
GTCCCCGGCAAGACGCCATGCATGCGATGCATCTTCGAGGATATGCCCGACGCCGGAAGCTCCCCCACCTGCGATACCGCCGGTGTCATTATGCCGATCATTGCGACGGTTTCCGCGATCCAGGTTACTGAAGCGATAAAGATCATTGTCGGCGACACCGACGCGTTGCACGGATCGCTTATGCAGTTCGACGTGTGGCAGAACGACCGGCGCGCGATAAAACTGGCGGAACCAAATCCCGATTGCCGTACGTGTGGTCAGCGAGTTTTTGATTTTCTCGACGCCGAATCGCCGGAGTTCGCCGCCGTCCTTTGCGGCCGGAACGCCGTTCAGATATCACCGCCGAATCTAGTGAACATCGATCTCGAAGCGTTTCGTGCGAAGGTCGAGCATCTCGCCGACGTGAAGCAGAACGAATATCTTGTGCGATTCACAAGCGGTGAGAACGAGATCACGGTCTTTCGCGATGGACGAGCGATCGTAAAAGGCACGGACGATGTGTCAGTGGCTCGGTCGCTGTACGCGAGGTATGTTGGTACTTAAAATATTGAAGTCCGAACTGCGCGGTCTAGCTCGCGAAGCGATCGGCAGCATAAAGGCCCGGGCGTGAGCCCGGGTAGTAATCATTTGCAACGCCGAGCCGTCGTAGACGGCAACAGACTGTTGCAACGATCTGCCGCTCGCATACGCGAGCATTTGCTTTCCTGTCATGTGCAAACCCCGGGCTGACGCCGGGGGCTTTATTCTGACGCCGTCTACGACGGCTCCAGACGATGCGGTAAACTGAACTCGAATTTATCGTTTCTGATTCCCGCGTTAAAAAGCGGAGGCGCGTAAATGGAACGAAATCCAAAAGTTGTTATAGTCGGTGGCGGATTCGGTGGGCTGTGGGCGGCGAAAGCGTTGGCGAACAAGCCCGTCGAAGTGACGCTCATCGACCGCAAGAACCATCACGTTTTTCAGCCGCTGCTCTATCAAGTCGCGACCGCGGTGCTATCGCCCGGTGAGATCGCCCAGCCGATCAGGCGCATCCTGCACTATGCAAAAAATATCGAGGTAATTCTGGGCGAGGTACTCGGCTTCGACACGGCGAACAATACGGTCCGACTGGACGGAGGATTGGAAGTCGGGTTTGACTACTTGATCGTCGCCGCCGGTGCGCGTCACGCTTACTTTGGCCACGACGATTGGGAGGTTTCGGCCCCGGGACTAAAGACGATCGAAGATGCAGTCGAGATCCGTCGACGCGTGCTGTTGGCGTTCGAACTTGCCGAACGCAATGCGTATCTCAAGGGCACGCACGAGCAACTAAATTTTGTAGTCGTCGGCGGGGGGCCCACCGGTGTGGAACTCGCCGGTGCGATCGCCGATATCGCGCGGCAGGCCCTGGCGAAAGACTTTAAGGCGATAGACACGCGGAACGCGCGCGTGGTTCTGTTCGAAGGCTCAGACCGCGTGCTCGGAACGTTTGCCAGCGATCTTTCCGAGAGTGCAAAGTCGCAGCTCGAAGATCTTGGCGTCGACGTACGTCTGAATAGCTTCGTTACCGACATCGCTCCCGGGAAGGTAAAAGTCAACGAGGAATGGATCGACTGTGATGTTGTTCTCTGGGCGACCGGTGTCGCGGCATCGCCGATCGGCAAACTGCTCGGAGCTGGTACGGACAAGGCCGGACGGGTATTGGTCGAGCCTGATCTCACCATTCCCGGTCACAAGAACATTTTCGTTATCGGCGACATGGCGTCGCTCAAACAGGAAAGCGGCGAACCGGTTCCCGGTGTCAGTCCCGCCGCGATGCAGATGGGAACGCTGACCGCAAAAAATATTCTCGCCGAAATAAAGGGCGGTGAAAGAAAGAATTTTCGATACGTCGATAAGGGCACGATGGCAACCATCGGCCGCAGCAAAGCGATCGCACAATTCGCCGGCCTGAAATTCAAGGGCCTCATCGCGTGGATGATGTGGCTGGGCCTGCACGTTTTTTTTCTCATCGGTTTCCGAAACCGCATCATCGTAATGCTCGAATGGTTTTGGGCGTATCTCACGCGCGAGCGCAGCGCACGTCTGATCACAGGCGACGCGGACGAGCTGCGCAATGCGGTCATGTTTCTGGAAGGAAGATCTGCCGAGCCGGTTCCCGATGAGGTTTCAAGTAAAAAGGAAATTGAAAAGGCCGCGGCCGAGAAGTGAACTGTCTTTTTGAAGGATGCCTTCAACGCGAAGACGCCGGAAACCACCCGGTGTCTTTTTGCGTTGAATTATGATTATACTTAAACGAAATCAGCGAACTCTTTACCCTAATCGATGAAAAAGATCTTTCTTACCTTCGCCTTCCTTTTCGTTCTATCCGCCCTCACGCTCGCCAGCGAACCGTCCGTCTGGACCGTCGGCACCCGAGCCGAGGTTCTAAAGGGCGACGCTCGAGGCGTTTCGATCGACGACACTGGCGCGATCACACTAGCGCCCAAGCTCTCTGAGAAATACAAGACCGGGCAGCCGTACATATGGTCGAGCGTTATCGACACGGCGGGAAATATTTATCTTGGTACCGGCAGTGACGGCCGAATTTTCAAAGTTGCGGCGAACGGGACGGGTTCACTGTTTACGGATCTGAGCGAGCTGAATGTCACGTCGCTCGCGATCGGGCGCGGCGGCGAGTTGTTCGCGGCTACATCACCGGACGGGAAAGTTTATCGGATCGATCAGAGCGGAAAGGCCGAGGTCTACTTCGACGCAAAAGAAAAGTACATCTGGTCATTGGCTGTCATGTTGGATGGAAGCCTCGCTGTCGGGACCGGCGAAGGCGGAAAGATCTATCGCGTCCGCTCGGCTAATGCCACGCCCGAAAGCTCTCTGCTTTTTGACACGAGCGAGACACACATTATTTCGCTCGCTGTCGATAAACAAGGAAACCTGTACGCCGGAACTGATTCGAACGGGCTCGTGATGCGGTTCGGCTCCGACGACAAACCATTTGGGCTGCTCGATGCCCCGTTGCGTGAGATCCACGAGATCGTTGTCGGACCGGACGGATCGGTTTACGTTCTTGCATTGGGCGAATCTGCCTCGGCGGCCGTGCCTGCGTCGACACCGGCAGCGAGTGCTACACCGGAAACAAAAACGGTCTCGGCCGACAAGCCGAACGCGTCTGCACCCGAACCGCCGCAAAAAAGCCGCTACGATCTGACCGGTGCGAAGTCCGCCGTTTATCGCATATTGCCGGACGGCGGAAGCGACATCCTTTGGGCCTCAACGACGGTTACCGGCTTTTCGCTCTACGCACATCAGACCGGCCAGGGCGTGCTGCTTGGCACGTCCGACAAGGGTCGCATTTACAACATCACAAACGCCGGCCGCGAAACGCTTGTCCTGCAATCGGACGCAAGCCAGATCTCGACGATAAGAAGCCAGGGTACCAACCTCTACGCGACTTCGAGCAACGAAGGACGGCTATTTCAGATCGGCGCCGAGGAACGTGCCGAAGGCACTTACGAATCGGCGGTCTTCGATGCGAAAGCCGCTGCGACTTGGGGAAGGATTTGGTGGCAGTCGAGCGGGAGTGTCGAGATCCAGACGCGAAGCGGAAATACCGAGAAGGCGGACGAGACGTGGAGCGCGTGGAGCACGATCACGACCGGCGCACGGAGCGCACAGGTCGCAAGTCCGAAAGCGCGCTACCTTCAATGGCGCTCGGTTTTGCGGTCGGGCCCCAACACGGTCCTGAATGAAGTAAGCGTGTCCTTCCTGGCGCGCAACATCGCACCCGAGATTCTCTCGATCACGATCCTTCCGACCAACGTAGGACTTGTCGCGAACCCGCCGATGCAGATCGATCCGAACATCGAACTCTCCGGCCTCGATCCCGCAACGTTTGGCATTCCATCTGCGAGCGTCCCGCCGCGTCGTGTTTATCTTCGCGGGGCTCGTTCGTTTCAATGGACGGCCGAGGACCGGAACGGCGACAAGCTTGTCTACGACATTTATTACAAGGAAGCCGGCGGCGTGGGTGGCTACAAACTGCTCCGCGAGAACCTCGCTGAGAATTTTCTCTCGCTCGATGGCCAGTCACTCGCCGACGGCCGCTATACGATCCGTATAGTCGCGAAAGATGTTCCGGCGAATCCTGCCTCCGCTTCGCTATCGGGTGAACGGATAAGCGGGCCGTTCGATATCGATAACACTCAGCCTATTATCACCGCAGCGGGTACGCCGCAGATCACGGCGAGCGGTGCTCGCATCGTTTTTGTCGCCTCCGATAAGTCGAGCTATCTTACGCAAGCCGAGTACAGCATCAATGGCGGTGAGTGGTTCGTTGTCTATGCGGATGATGGAATCTCGGATGGTCCGGACGAGCGTTACTCGATCGACATTCCATTGCCGGTGCTTGGCGAGTATGCCGTGACGATCCGTGTGTTCGATTCACAGGGGAATGCGGGAAACGCGCGGGTGGTTGTGGTTAGAAAGTGATGAGTGATGAGTGATGAGTGATAAGTGATGAGTGACGGAAAGCTTCTGGCCACTCTCGTCACTTGTCACTTGTCACTCGTCACTTCTTTCTCAAACTCATCTTGTGACCGTTGAGGCGTTCGATGATCCCAAGATATCTTTTTGGAAACAGCCGCGAGAAAAGGCTGATCGCCCGTGCGTCCTTGCCGATAAGGATGCGCGGGTTTTTGTTTTTGATTCCCCGGACGATCACGTCGGCCGCGTCCTCGGGCGAGGTCTTCGCGACCTTGTCGAAGAATTTCACGCCCTCCTGTTTCCACTCCGCTGGTGCGCCCTCGCCGACTTTAGAATTTCGCACGATGTTCGTCTTAACTCCACCGGGATGAACGCAACTAACAGCGACGTTCGTGTCAGCAAGCTCGTGCCGCAGGCTTTCGGTGAATCCGCGAACCGCGAACTTCGAAGACGTGTACGCAGTCTGCTCAGCGGGTGCGATCAGACCGAACACGCTCGATACATTTACGACGTGTGCGCTTTCTTGTTTGAGCAGTGTAGGCAAGAAAGCTTTCGTACAGTACACGACTCCCCAGAAATTAATTCCCATGAGCCAATCAAAATCTTCGATCGCCAACTGCTCGAAGGTTCCAAGCAGGCCCACCCCGGCATTGTTCACGAGATGCGTGACGCAGCCGTGCTTTTCGATAACATCCGCGGCAAATCCGTTCACCGCGATCCGATCGGACACATCGAAAACATGGGTTGAGACTGGAACATTGAAAGCCGCGACCATCGCCGCGGTTTCATTCAAATCGGATTCGTTTACATCCGAGATCGCAATGCCCGCTATTCCCTCTTTCGCAAATCGCACGGCCAGGGCGCGGCCTATTCCCGATGCCGCACCGGTTATCACCGCAACGCTTTTGTTCGATAGGGTCATTCGATTTCCATCCCCTCGCTTAGCTTGACGATCTCCATTCCCTCTTCAACATTTGTGCGACACGCGATCACGGACTTTTCCTTGTCCCCGCTTTTTATCCAAACCTGGCAGTTGATACATTCACCATTCCAGCAGAAATCGCCGTACGAGATCGACTCCATATCCAGGAACTGCAGGGCGCGGAGGATCGAATTGTTTTCGGGCACCTGCCGCGTGCGCCCGCAGATGTTCACCGCAACCAGGCGATCGTAAGGTTCAAAGATTTCTTCGTGCTGCATTAACTGATTTCCAGTGATACCCGGCAACTGACAACTGGCAACTGACAACTTACTCCGATAAGATGAATAGTATCGGAAGGAGATTTTTTGAACAATGTCGATAGTGATGTATGTAAAGCCCGACTGCCCTTACTGTCAGAGGGCACGAGACTATTACAACGAGAACAACATTCCGTTCCTCGAATACGACGCGCAAAACGACAAGGCTCGGCAGCGTGAGATGCTCGAGTACACCGCGGGTGATTTGACGGTGCCGGCCATCGTTCAGGACGGCGAGTATATTCAGTCGGGTTGGGGCGATCCGCCCCGCGGCTGAACGATCGTTCCCGGTTAGCCGCCAGTTTGGCGGCGCATTTCCATTTTAGATTTTGGATTTTCGATTGACGAGCTTAGACTGTAGAAGCGCTTCGAATTGAGGATTTCTAGCTTGCGGATTTTGGCAATCCAAAATCCGAAATCTAAAATCGTTATGGTTGGTTCGCAAATTGACCAATATCAAATTCAGGAAAAGATCGGCTCGGGCGGACAAGGCACGGTTTACAAGGCCCTCGATACAAAACTGAACCGGACCGTCGTCATCAAGGTCCTCCCGGCGGAGTTAACGTCAAAGACCGCAAACTTCAGACGCTTTGAACGCGAAGCCCAGCTCTGCTCACAACTAGATCACCCGAACATCTGCACGATCTACGATTTCAACGAAGGGAACGGCGTCTTCTACATCGCGATGCAGTACGTCGAAGGCAAGAATGTTCGACAACTTGTCTCCGGACGCCCGCTAGAGCTGCGAAGCGCCTTGTCGGTCGCAATACAGGTTACCGACGCTCTCGCATACGCCCATTCGAAAAACATAATCCATCGCGATATAAAAGCCGGAAACATAATGGTTACCCCGGGTGGCCAGGCAAAGATCCTCGATTTCGGTTTGGCGAAACTTCTCGAAGACGAGCAGGTCGAACAGCATCGTGGACACGATCGGACCGAAATAACCGAACTCGGGATTCCATACGGGACCGCGACATACGCTGCGCCCGAACAGGCAAAGGGCGAGCGGGCCGACGAGCGTTCGGATATCTTTTCAACCGGCGTTCTGCTTTACGAGATGCTTTCCGGTATATGGGCTTTTCAGGGCAAGACTGTTATCGACGTACGGCATCAGGTTCTTTACGGCACGCCCAGACCGCTCGCCGAAATGCGGCGTGATCCATTTCCGCCCGGGCTGCAGGCGATCGTGGATAGAGCGCTGCAGAAGGAACCGAAGAATCGGTATCAAAAGATCTCGCAAATGCGCGACGACCTGCGCGGTGTCCTGGAGGAGATCGCCGGTGCACAGCTTATGTCCGGCGACACGTTCGTCCCGGGACACCTCGACGGCGGTGTGTTCACGCGAGCGCTGAACTGGTTCACCGGCAAGTCAACACCGGAGGTGAGTTCGGCTGGGCGCACTTCGTCACTTTCAAATCCACCGTCAATGGCACCCGATATGACGATCACGTCAACCGGGACCGAGAAAAAGAGTGTAGCGATCTTGCCCTTCACGAATCTTAGCGGGGAGGCGAGCGCGAATTTTTACGAATTTGCCCTTGCCGACGCCGTGATCACCGAGCTCGCTCAACTGCGTTCGCTCATTGTCAGGCCCAGTTCGGTCATCGCGAAGTATCAGGGCAAAGAGACGGACCCGCGCGAGGCGGGCCGTGAGCTTCGCGTCCATGCGGTCCTTTCGGCGGGCTTCATACGGAGCGGCGACAAGCTGCGAGTGACGGCGCAACTCCTGGATGTACTAACCGGCGATATTCTTTGGAGTGACCGGATCGATGCTGAGGGTGGCGATATTCTGACGCTTCAGGACGGGATCGCTCAACGCATACTCGAAGGTCTTCGCCTCGAGCTCTCGGATCACGAGCAGGAGAAACTCGGTCGTCGTCTGACCGACGACGCCGAGGCATGGGAAGAATATCTTCGCGGCCGTGACAATTTTGGGCGATTCATATTCCGTACCCTGGCGGCCGACGATTGCGACGCTGCGATCCAGAATTTTAAGAACGCGATCGAATTGGATTCCCATTTCGCGCTCGCGTACAGCGGCCTCGGGGCATGTTACGCAAACCGTTTTTTCAAAGGGCTAGGCGAGGCCGACGACTACACGCAGGCGGAAACAGCGTTCAGTAAAGCGTTCTTCTACGACCCGAACGTCGTTGAGGCTCGTGTCCTGATGACAATGATCTACATGGCGCGCGGCGAGAAAAAGAAGGCGCGGGCTGAGATCGAGCTTCTTCAGAAACAGTTCCCGAACGAGCCCGCCCTCTACTTCATGACGGGCGTCATTCATCGGCTCGACGGCGCATATGAAGATTCGTTGAAGGCGTTCGAGAAATTATCACGCCTCGACCCCGCTGCCCGTGCGGTTGCCGCATATAACCGCGCCCGGATCTTTATATACAAGCGAGACTATCAACAGGCGATCAAAGAGATCGAGCGCGGCGAAAAGGCCGAGCCTGACCATCCCATGCTAAAGATCTTTCGTTCCGGCGTTTATTATTATCGGGGCGACAAGCAGGATGCGATCGATCTGATGACCAAGGTGCTCGAGCAAAATCCGCAAATGGACGGGATCAGACCGCTGTATGCGATCTACCTGGCAGGCTCAGGGCGTGGCGAAGAGGCCCGGGCTCAGCTTTCTGAGGAAGCGCTGAACTTGTCTCGATCGGATCACGATATGGCCTATTGGGTCGCGTCTACCTACGCCCTTATCGGCGAAAAGGAACTGGCTTTCAAATGGCTTAACCGGGCGGTGAAGCTCGGCAATGAGAACAAGCCGCACTTTGAGCACGACAAGAGCCTCGACTCTTTACGCGACGATCCACGCTTCGATGAGCTGCTAAACAAAATGGGAAACGGCGGCTAGCCTGAATCTCGTATCCAACAAAACGATCCCGCCTACGTAGAGACTACCTGGGCGGGATCTTTGCTTTGGCGGGTTGGTGAGCCTGATCGTTACGCGGGAACTTTTGGGGCTTCCTCGGCGATCATTTCGCGCACGCGTTTTTTGAGAGCCTTTTCAAATTGCCTCGCTTCATTGACGCCGCCGAATGAGAGCTGCGAGAGATTCGATTCGATTCGTTTCCGATAGTCGGATACAAGCGAATCGGAAACGCCTAACATTTCCGCAACTTCGAGCTGCGTGCCGCTGTCTGAGATCAAATAACAATGCCAGAGAACACTGATCATTCGGTCGTATTGCTTCTCTTTGCCCCGTACCGATTTGCTCAGATTCTTTAGGAAGCCATCGACGAAAGTCGCCGCTTCGGTCTCAGCCTCATTGCGAAGAAAATCTTCTTCCGGCGTCTCGCGGATGTCGGGCACTTCGAAATGAGCCTTGTCGTCGTCGTCACTGTCACCGGAGCCGCCGACCGGTACGAGATGTATATCCATGATCGGGAGCCGCGACATGACAAAGGAGCGTAAGGAGCGAACATCGACCGGTGAGTCGATCGCCTTGAAGACCCGGATGATCAGCTTTTCAAGCTCCACATTGCTGATCACGATCTGCGCATCCCCGGTGCATCCGACCATTCGAGTGTCGCGTTTGTGAAATGAAACCGCCTTGACGCGTTCGTCCATTTCCTGGACGTCCCGACGCATCTTTTCCGTTTTCCAGTCGGCGAGGCCGTAAAGCCGGTCCGCCAGCCGACGGTGTGCTTCCGGATTGCCGACGTTGTCGAATCGTTTGAATGTCGCGCTGGTTTGAACAAGCGTCGATATACGGCGCGCGAGACGGTACGATTCCGGATAGCGCTTTCGGAGCTCAGCCGTGAGCATGTTCGTAAGCTCGATCTGGCTGATCTCGGCCTCGACCTCGTTGTCGGACATTCCGGTGTCGAGGTAATGCTGAAATCTCTCTTTGCTGAGCAGGGCTACAAAAAGCTCTTGCGTCAGATCGGTGTATGCGTTGTGTCTCCCTTCTTCGACGAGGAACCCGGCCCGTTTCGAAGCTCGAACAAGCGGGTGCGAGGACACGATGCGGTGAAGCTCGATCCAAATCTGATTAACATCAGACGCGTTAAGGCTATCGTTCCATTTCCCTACCTTAACTTGCTTATTCTGTATTGATCGCGGTAAACGTTCCTGCGATTTGGATGGATTCATAAGGGACCGTTGCGATTTTTAAGGTGTGATATTGGACAAAGCTCACGCTGGATGACGATCGGTCGTCTGTCCGTTGTTATCGCAAACTAGGTTTAGTAGAAGAAACTTTTGAAAATCGACTGCCGAGCAGCTACGTCAATTTAGGCTGGTGGGTCGCGGGACTCGGAGCTCCTCACTACCGACATCTAGATACTAGCAATAATTCCGATACAGGGCAATACTTTTTTGCATTGTTGTACTTTGTTGGCCATTAGTTTCAGTTGGTTGGCTTAGAACTGTATTCAGCGTGTTCTGAGAGGTTTTGGAACCGCAGTGGCATTGCGGCTTTATTCTAGGCGTAGCAAGAAAGTTGAAATCGAGTTATTATTCGCGAACAAGCGTTTGTCGCGAAATTGCGGCTATGACCATATCCATGGGAAGTTTTTGTAAAACGGAAGATTGTCCGGCGTCCGACGTGCTGCTCGCCTTCCAGACTGGCGACACCGATATCGTCGAAAGCCGTGATGTTCGCCGTCACCTCAGAGACTGTGAGTTTTGTGCGACCGAGGTCGAGTTTTACGGACTCTATCCGCCGGTCGAAGAAAAGGTTTTGGCGGGAGCTGTCCCTGCTCCGTTGTTTGAGCTGGCCGAAGCGCTATTGCAACGAAAGCGCGACCTGACACCGCTTTACACTCTAATTCGCGACGACTAACCCCCGCAGATCTCATCTATCGCTTCCTGATATTTTTCGTCGATGACCCCGCGCTTGATCTTGAGTGTCGGAGTCATTTCGCCTTTGTCTATCGAGAATTCGCTCGCCAGCAAGTAGACCCTTTTTACGCGTTCATAGTCGCTTAGCTCCCGGGTAAGCCCGACCGCCTCGCGCTGGACTCGCTTTATTACGTGGGGATTCTCGCACAGTTCTTCGCGGCTGCCCTCTGCCGAGATACCGTCGTCTTTCAAAGCTTCCTTCAACGCCTCCCAATCGGGAACGATCAACGCCCCGACCTGCTTCCGGCCGCTGCCGACAACAACGGGCTGCGAGATAAACGGACTCTGCTTTAGAAGGCTTTCGACCTGAAGCGGCGCAACGTATTTCCCGTTGGAAAGCTTGAACAGATCTTTGAGGCGATCGGTGACGTAGTAATGGCCATCCTTATCCTTGTAGCCGACGTCGCCGGTGTGATAAAAACCGTCAGCATCAATGACCTTCGCAGTTTCGGCGGGATTATTGTAGTAACCCCGCATTACATTTCGACCTCGAACCAGGATCTCACCATCCGATTCAGCGATCTTCATCTCGATGCCCTCGAACGGAATGCCGATAGAGCCGACTTTGCTGTCCTCGGGACGATTTGCGCAAACGACGCATGCTTCCGTCATCCCGTAACCCTCCAGGATCGGAATGCCAGCGCCCCAAAATGCATATGCGAGTTTCTTCGATAGCGGCGCTCCGCCGGAAACGAAGAATCGGAGTTTCCCGCCGACGCCGTCGCGCCATTTTGAAAATACAAGTCTGCTTGCGAGAGCATGTTTCGCGTCCAGGACCGGCGACACCGATCGATGCAAGTCCTTGGCTTCCCAATAGTCTTGCCCTACCTCAAGCGCCCAGTCGAAAAGCCTTGTCTTCCAGCCTCCGGCCGACTTCCCCTTCTTCACGATCTTGTGATAGACCTGCTCGAACAATCGCGGCACGGCTGTCATTATGGTCGGCTTCACTTCTTGAAGGTGCAAGGCGAGTTGATCAAATGACGCGCAGTAATTTATCGAGACGCCATTCGAGCACAGAACATAGAAAACTGTCCGCTCGAAGATGTGTGAGAGCGGGAGCACGGCGAGGCTTCGGTCGGTGGTCCGGATCGGAAGGCCTCCTGAGACCGCGCGAATGGTCGACACAAAATTATCGTGTGTCAGCATCACCCCTTTCGGCACACCCGTTGTACCCGACGTATAGATGATCGTCGCAAGGTCGTCAGGAACGATCTTCGCGATCTCATCCTCGAACACCGAAGGCTCGGATTCGGCGAACGCTTCGCCTTCTTGCTCTACCGACTCAAGGCTAACGGCGCGGCCGCCGCCTTCGGGCACGGCGTCCTTGTCAAAGAAAATAAGCTTTTCCAAGCGTTCGACGCTGCGGATAGCCTCTTCGGCATGCTTGTAGAGCTTCTTGCCTGAAACGCACAGCATCTTCGCGCCCGAGTCTTCAAGGATGTACCGGATCTGATCGACCGCCTGCGTTGTATAGATGGGAACGTTTACAGCTCGAAGGGACAATATAGCGAGATCGGCGAGAGACCATTCCGGACGGTTTTCCGAGATGATCGCGATCCGATCACCGGCTCTAACTCCAAGCCGCGACAAACCAAGCGCTATACGTTTGATACGCTCGACCGCGTCAGCGCCGGTGAGTTTGTGCCATGCGTCACCGACCTTAAATGCAAGTGCATCCGGCTTTGCGTTCCGACGGAACGACTCGATGCAAAAGTGAGGTATTGTTTGCGGAATGTTTTCAAATCCGGTCAGATTTTCAGCGCTCATCGTCGAATCGGGAGGATCTCAGCTCGTTCACAGGTTGAAGAGTATTCTTACAAATGGATCAAGTTAAGTCCAATAGTTCGACTGGAAGTCAAACCCAATAATTTCGATCAAGGGAGCGATAGTTGATCGCCTCGCTAATATGGGTCGGCTGAATATTCTCGCTTCCGCCGAGATCGGCGATCGTCCGGGACACTTTTAGAATGCGGTCGTGCGCGCGAGCCGAAAGACCCTGCCGATTCATCGCCGTTTCCAGGAGAGCCTCGGATGCCGCGTCAAGGGCACAATGGATGCGTATCTGTTTCGGCGACATTGCCGAGTTCGAGAAAACGCCTTCGCCGCTGAAACGAGCAAGCTGTATATCCCTTGCGCGAATAACTCGAGCCCGAATCGATGCGGATTCTTCGCCCGCCGGGACGTTCTTGCCGCGAAGCTCGTTGAACTTCACGGCCGGCACATCGATATGAATGTCGATCCTATCCATTAGAGGACCCGAGATTTTTCCGACGTACCTCTGGATCTGCATCTGCGAACACGTGCACGGCCGCGTCGATCCGAAGTAGCCGCACGGGCATGGATTCATCGATGCGACGAGCGTGAAATTCGCCGGAAACGTAAGCGACGTTGCCGCCCGCGAGATCGTCACCTGCTTGTCTTCCATCGGCTGACGGAGGACCTCGAGAACGCTTCGGTCAAATTCGGGAAGCTCGTCGAGGAAAAGAACACCGAGATGAGCAAGCGACACCTCCCCCGGCCGCGGGATCGAGCCGCCTCCGATTAAGCCGGCTTGCGAGACCGTGTGATGCGGATTCTTGAATGGCCGCTGCGTGATCAGACCCGAACGGCCGGTTAATCCGGCAACCGAGTGGATCTTTGTGATCTCAAGCGCTTCCTCAAACTCAAGCGGCGGCAAAACGGTTGGAAGCCGCTTTGCGAGCATCGTCTTTCCGGAGCCGGGCGGTCCGATGAAGAGAATGTTATGTCCGCCGGCACTGGCCACTTCCAGAGCGCGCTTAGCCGTTGCTTGCCCCCGCACTTCCGAAAAATCGAACCGATAGTTGAAGCCGCGTTCCTTTAATTCGGCAATGTCGAGCTTTAATGGAAGCACCCGTGTTTGTTGATGGGCACCCATTTCCTGGACGAGCAAAGCGGCCTCGCGCAAATCTCGAACGGGATATACATCGATTCCTTGAACGACCGCGGCTTCCGTCGCATTCTCTTCGGGAAGCAACAGGTTCTTTATGCCGACGTCACGGGCGGTCAGGGCTATCGACAGTGCTCCCCGAACGGGCCGAACGCGCCCATCGAGTGACAATTCGCCGACGCTGAGAATGTTGTTAAGATTTTCGAGAGTTCCAAGGTCCCCGTTTGCGCCGAGAATGCCGAGTGCGATCGGCAGATCGAAGCTGGCGCCCTCTTTTCTGACATCGGCCGGAGCAAGGTTTATAGTTGTCTTGTGAAAAGGAAAGAAATAGCGGCTGTTTGTGATCGCGGCCCGAATACGTTCGCGTGATTCGCGGATCGCCGTGTCAGGTAGGCCGACGATCGTAACCGGCGGCAAAGCTTCATTCTCCTTCGCGACAGGCTGAAGGTTGACTTCGATATCCACTATGAGAGCGTCGATGCCGTACACGGCAGCCGACTGGGAGAGGAAGAGCATAACGAATTTGAATTTGCAGGATTGTATATCAAGTCCGCACAAAACCGGAAATGAAAACTGAATGGCAAGCACAGGACCCCGACTTTGACAGTCGTATTCGCGCCAGTTTTGCCCGGCAGCAAATAATGCGTCTGATCGGAGCGACGCTTGCGCTGATCCAGCCCGGAATTGTCGAGATCGATATTCCGGTGCGCCCGGATTTGACGCAACAAGACGGCTACATGCACGCAGGAATTGTAACGACGGTGCTGGACAGTGCCTGCGGGTATGCAGCCTATTCACTCATGCCGGCTGACTCTTCGGTGCTTAGTGTCGAATTCAAAGTAAACCTCGTCAGCCCGGCCAGGGGAGAGACGATCAAGGCTCGCGCCGAGGTAAAACGTCCGGGCAAAACCCTGACAGTTTGCTCGGCCGACGCGCTCGCGGACGGCAACCTTTGCGCGACCATGCTTGCGACGCTGATTTGTTTACGATCGTAAGCCCCGGTCCGCTGGTTTTGAAAAACGTAAGACCAAGAGGGATTCGCTTAACTCGTTTTGAATAGCTATTTACAACTTTAAATCGAGTGCGTCGGCGGTTTTTGGAAAGGACAAGAACATGCAATTACGAGGCAGAAAAAATTGTTGACTTTGCCGAACTGCTCAGGTAATATTGTCCCACTAAAAACGTTTTTTAGTAGCCAAAAAA
>JBKKAS010000241.1:0-2328 GCA_046714595.1 Pyrinomonadaceae bacterium
CCGCTGATCGCCGCGAGCGTGAATGCAAACGAGGGCACGAGCCGCTCGAGGATCGATACTCGGATGTGTGTGTCGGGTGTCATCATGGTGGGCGAATACTAGCGCGGACAAATTGGTTGAGTCAAAGGCGGGTGGCTGGGCGGATGGCAGAAGGCGGAAGGCGGAAGGCAGTAAGCTGTAAGCAGGATCAGGCGGATAAAACCGGATAAGAGTTTTTTCAGATCCGTTTCATCCGCTCCATCCGCACGATCCGCGTTCAAAAAAATGTTACGCCGAGAGACCCCTTGCTTCGTAAGGAGGCGAGTTGGGACCTTGCAGAATCAATTCTCTGCTTTGGACGCTTTGATCATGACGAGGAGCATTTTGAATTTCGTGACGGCGTCGACGGCGTGCGGGATGTTGGCGGGGAGAAGGATTGAGTCGCCCGCGCTAAGCGAGTGTTCCCGATCGGCGATTCGGATGCGCGTCGTGCCTTCGACCACGGTGACGAACGCATCGTATGGCGTCTTGTGCTCGCTGAGGCCTTCGCCCTGGTCAAATGCGAAGAGCGTGATCGTGCCGCCGGCGTTCTTAAGCAAGACCCGGCTGATGACGGATCGCTCCTGGTATTCGAGCGCGGCTGAGAGGTTGATGACGTCAGTGTCGGTTGATTCGGACATAAGATACGTTAGCACGTGACTTTGGTTCAAGATTTCACGCAGAGCTCGCAGAGGACGCAGAGAAATCCATCCAGACTCCCTGCATTGCGCGAAACGCCGCCACCCCTCAGTTCGATTTTGGATCTTGGTTCAAGATTTCACGCAGAGCTCGCGGAGGACGCAGAGAAATCGATCCAGACTCCCTGCGTTGCGCGAAATGCGGCCACCCCTCCTATCCCCGGGGAGAGCCCTTACTTACCCCTTGCCTTTACCTTTGCCGCCGCCCGGATTCTTACCGCCGCCGCCGCCCTTGTTCGGGTTGCCGCCGCCCTGAGGTTGACCCTTACCTGGGTTGTCGGCTTTCGGCGACTTCCCATTCTGATGATCAGGTTTTGCCCCCTTAGGTTGGTTTGGATTTCCTCGGTCCGAACCGCGTTCCGCTTTTGGCGGATTCCCGCGTTCGTCGCCGCGATCGCTGCGCGGAGGATCGACACGTCCGGGTTTGTCGTCATGTTTGGCGCTCTTGTCATCCTTGCCAATGCTCTTTATGAATTCCTCTTGTCCCTTTGTCGGTTTCGCGAGCTTGGCGTGGATCTTGTCCATCCACCTGCCATCGTACGGCGATTTGATCTTCACCTTGCTGATGAACGTCGGTGCATCCGTGTATACGAACACCGGTTGCGGATAGAGTTGCGCGATGCGGGTTCGGTACACCGGCGTTTCGACAATCTCATACGCCTGGTATCCCGCCGGATAGTTGTCATAGTAATACGGCGAACGATAACGGTCGTGATTGCCGAAGAGCGTCGAGACCAGCGGGATGGTGCGGTCGAGCCAGTTTGTTTCGTAGTAATTGTTGTCGCCATAGAGCTGCTCGTTTCCGTTTATTAAAAAACGTGCACCGGGATAATTGGGACCGTCGCGATACAAAATAACTCTCGCGATCTCCTGGATCATATCCGGACCGAAGCGCGAGAACAGCGAAAGTCCGCGCGAGTTCGGATCTCGACCGTCGTCGAATTCTTCGACGCTGACGTAGTCGGCGTAGCCATCGCCGTTCAAGTCGAGATTATTGATACCGTCGTCGTCGTTGAGATAGGCCTCAAACTCTTCGGGATTGTCCGAGCGTTCAAGCAGATTGCCGACGCGCTGCAGATCGAAGTTGTCTTTTGCCCAATACTCGTCGCCCTCAGATTCCGTGATCGCCGCATCGTTCTGATACGGGTCGACGGTCGCAATCTGCTGCGGTTGATTCTGGTTACATCCCGCCAAAAATAAACTGATCGAAAAAATTGTTGCCGATATTTTGAAAATACTCATGTTTATGCCCTCCGCGTCTGTTGCCCGAATTTGGGCGCTATTATTCGCTGTATTAAGTCGATTACTAACGTTCTGAACCAGCAATCAGCGAGCCATCAAACCTCTGGAGGGGCCGCAAGCACGGCGAACCAACTATAAAAGAGTGCATTGGCCGACACACACTCGTAATGTTTTTGCGGGTATCGTGGTCACAGAGCGAGGCTGATGGCCACTATAAGAACAAGGTGAGCGGACATGTGCGCGAGCATTGCGGCCTCGAGACCGCGACGCCAGTAGAGTAAGCCCGCGACGACACCGAACAGAGAGTTGCCGAAGACGACGTAGATAACGAGCGGCACGGTTAGTCCGCCGGCGAGCATCGAGGCAACCG
>JBKKAS010000242.1:0-6379 GCA_046714595.1 Pyrinomonadaceae bacterium
CGGGTTTCTGCCTGTCACGATCGACGGCATTCCGAATCCGAAATACAGAGCATCGTTCGGACACACGCTGATGCAATCCATGTGCTTCATACAGCCGGGATCGATGACCATGCCGTATTCTTTTACCTCGGCGTGGACCTGAACATTCGCCATGCATGTCGCCGTGCAGTGGCCGCATTGGTTGCAAGCGTCCGTTACGCGGATCTTTCCGGGTGCGAACTTGTCGGCGATCACGAAGATCCCGCCGTACGGGCAGCCGTAAGTGCAAAATCCTTTCTGCCCAAGAAAGTAAACCGTCACAAACCCGCAGATGAACAAGAACGGGATCGCCACCGCGACGGTGGGAAACGTCGCCCAGAATTCGGTGGTCACTATATGGTTTGTGAACTGCGGGATGAGAGGCTCATTCTGCGCCTTTACGATATAGCGATAAACCGTCGGCCAGACGAACATGTAAAGAGCCGCGATGAGCGGAACGTATATCAGCAGCCGCGAGCGGAATGGCCGCGGTTTCAGACCCATCTTCTTTAGCAGCCAGGCGCAAAAATCCTGAAGGGCAACAATGTGACAGCCCCATCCGCAAACAAAGCGTCCGAAGATGAGCGTCACCAGGATCGCCAGCGTAAAGAAGATAAATCCAGCGTTGATCGCACCGTTCTGAAGGGTGTACATCGACTCAGACGGTTCGATCGGCGAGATCGTCTGTCCCATCATCCGCCATTGGACAAAGTGGGCGATCATCAGCAGGTAAAGAACGATCAGCGACAGCGCCCGCCAGCGGCTGGTCGTCGACCGGCTAATGCCGTCTTTCTGAACCGGAGAATTCTTGAGAACGGGAAGCTCTATCGGTCGCTTTTTCCCTGTTTTTTGGCTGTCACAACCACTTTTCATAGATAGATCTCGGTTCAGCGCCGGACAGACAACGACCGACGATATACTATACTCGACTTGATTAAAGTGCCTAAAAAGGTGTAAAAAGGAAAGCTACAATCTGCGTAGAGTCCACACTATTTAGAGATCAATCACGTACAAAGCCCGGAGGCTGGAATCTGAAATTATGTTGAAAACAATTCTCGTTGCGTTGCTCCCGTTTCTTATCATCTTTAGTAACGGTTCGGATAAATTGCTGACCGGACCCGCCGAAAAAGAACTTAACCGTAATACCGGCACCGTTGAAAAGATGATCGTAGCTAACGGCAGCGTCGCGATGGATCTTAATTTGTCCCGTCTCAATGGTAGCACCCGTGGCGCGAGAGGATCGGCGTCGAGCGTACTGCGTTTTGATGTGGAGCAGAATTCCTTTTTTACAGTCATTGTTTTTAACGATGAACTGCGAGGACCGGTCCCGAGCGCAATGAAGCTTATTCCACAAAATTCTGCGCGGCTTCCTGCAAGGTTGAGTAGTTCTTATCAAGACCTTGTCGTCGAGAGCCTGCCTTGGGGCGGACAGTCCGACCTTGCCGTCCGCGACAGTACCGGATTCACCTTTTTTAATATCGAGGGACATTTGTTCGATTACAACGCCAATGAGCGTTCACTCAACGTCCAGCTCGGACGACTTCATCTCTCAAAAGAATTTGCTGAAGAGCTTGGGCGTCCGGGCGACGCCGGAAGTCTGATCGGGCAAATCTCGATCACGGCAACAATGCGGCCGATCGAGATCACTCAGCTTGTTGATGGCGATGTTGAATCAAATGTCCTGCCGGCGAATCCCGAAAACGGGACCGTCCCGGGGCCGGACGTCGTGGTTGGAGATCTTATGGGTCTCGCTCAGTTTGGCAGCAGCAGCGGAACTCAGGTAGGCCTGGCCGTGGGGACCGACTCTTGTAACTTCGGCACGGTGGACCTGAACTGGTTCGCCAACCCGGCTAATGACCATCCGACGATCCCGCAAAACCTATATCGAATGAGCGGCGGCGCGACCAATGACGAGCGGTTCGAGCAGATTGGCCAATCAAGCGTCAAACACGCCTTTACGGCGTTGACCCAAAACCTATGTGCCCTTGGCTGCAACGGCGTCGGCGGTACAAGACTCGGCTCCGGTTGTTCCGATCCGTATTCGGCAAGCTTGAATGCCGGGCCGAGTCTTGGTTCGCGTGCCTGGATAAATCCGTTTAGCGGTTTTTACCCGCGCAACGATTCGGCGACGCCGAATAACAGCCACTCCGGTCACTCGCACACGGGACCGTCACACCGAATTCTTACCGAGATCGCTGACTTGAACCCGAGCTTGAATCCCGGCGCGACCTATTACGCCGAGGGACAGTACGTTACGCCTCATGAGTATGCGTGGTGCCAGACGAACCCCACACAGTGCAACATGTACAACAACGTCTCCTATCGAAGGTACAATGTCACGGCATCGGGCAGCCCATTCACCTTCGCTTCGGTCGGCTCGACCGTGCGCGCCAAAGCGGCTGTCGTTGCCTGGACAGGGTCTCAGCAAGTTGAGATCAGACCGGATCCGGGTGTCGACGGCATCGGATCAGTTGCATATAAAGTGACGAATCCGTCACCTGGTGTCTGGCATTACGAGTACGCCGTCTATAACCAGAACCTCGATCGGGGCATTCAATCGTTCAGCGTACCCGTCGGGGCAGGCGTTAACTTGACCAATGTCGGATTTCACGCGCCGCCGCAGCATCCCGGATGGGCGGCCGATGGAACGGCTTCGAACCTTGGCTTTAGCAATGTACCCTGGAGTCCGACGCAGGCTGGCGGTGCCATCACCTGGGGCTCGGAGCCCATGTCTCTGAATCAGAATGGAAATGCTATTCGCTGGGGCACCATGTACAACTTCCGGTTTGACTCAAACCGTCCGCCGCAGACGACGAATGCTACCATCGGTTTCTTTAAGACGGGTGGTCCGATCACCGTTCAGGTGCAGGGTCCGTCGCCCGCCGCAGCTTCGAACGTATCGGTCTCGGGCCGCGTAACAAGGCAGGGCGGTCAGGGAATCGGTGGTGTTTACGTGTTCCTCATCGACACGGGCGGAAACATACGAACGGCCTTAACGAACCCATTCGGCTACTATGCGTTTGATAATGTCGCCACGGGCCAGACGTACACCATCGGAGCGACGTCGAAGCGATACAGCTTCCCACCGCCTTCGATGGTGACGGTCAATGACCACATCTCGAACCTGGATATCGTAGCTGAACCGTAAATGTCCCGCTTCGGGCAGATCTCAAAAGGCGGTCTCCGGGCCGCCTTTTTTTGCGCCCGAAAAGTAACCGGCAGATGAAAACGGCGGGCCTGGCCGCGATTCTTTTCCACCTGTGAAAAAAAAATCTCAAATCCCCCATTTACAGTAGAAAAATGCGAATGAAAGAGTGTATGCTGTTCATAGACGTTTGGGGTCACGATCACTTCTTAAAATCATTCCAAGTGCGATGTTTGAGGGCGGCGGCAACTCTTTCCAAGCAATCTAAGAACCGCTTGAATTTTCAGGTTCAGAATTACGATCAAAAATGGCGTTTAAATCATTGTTTAGTTTATTTTCGAGCGATCTAGCTATCGATCTCGGAACCGCGAACACCCTCGTATATGCGAAGGGGCGCGGCATTGTCGTCTCGGAACCGTCGATCGTTGCGATCAATAAAGTGACGAATCAGGTAGAGGCCGTCGGCCGCGACGCAAAGGAAATGCTCGGACGCACGCCCGGCAACATCGTTGCCATCCGCCCGATGAAGGACGGCGTTATCGCGAATTTCGAAGTTACGGAAAAAATGCTGCAGCATTTTATCCGCAAGGCGCACAACGGCAAGTCATGGGTGCGGCCCCGCGTCGTCATCGGTATCCCGTCTGAGATCACGCAGGTCGAACGCCGGGCCGTCGAAGACTCGGCCTATCGCGCGAAGGCGTCGGAAGTTTACCTCGTGGAAGAGGCGATGGCCGCCGCGATCGGTGCGGGCCTGCCGATAACAGAACCGCACGGAAACATGATCGTCGACATCGGCGGCGGCACTACCGATATCGCGGTTATCTCGCTTTCGGGCATCGTTTATTCGCGTGCGGTCCGCGTCGCGGGCAACGAAATGGACGAGGCGATCACGCAGTACATCAAACGCAAATATAACCTGCTCATCGGCGAGCGTACGTCCGAGGCCGTCAAGATCGCACTCGGCAGCGCATTCCCGCTCGACGAACCGCTCTCGATGGACGTCCGGGGCAGAAACCTGATCGAAGGAATTCCGAAGACGATCACGATGACCGACGAAGAGATCCGCGAAGCCCTTTCGGATGCGGTCTCGACGATTATCAACGCCGTTCGGGTCGCTCTCGAACGCACACCGCCCGAGCTGTCGGCCGATATTGTCGAGCGCGGCATCGTCCTGACCGGCGGAGGAGCACTCCTAAAGAATCTCGACAAACGTCTGATGATAGAAACCGGCCTCCCGGTCGTGATTGCCGACGACCCGCTGTCTTCGGTCGTGCTGGGAACCGGCAAGATGCTCTCCGATATGGAACTCCTTAAACGAGTCAAGTGGGATAATTCACTCATGACAGGAAACTAGAAAGTGGTCAGTGGCCAGTGGTCAGTCGTCAGATGGCTTTTAACTGACCACCGACGACCGACCACGGGCAACTGACAAATGGTTGAGCGTAGTCAACAAGAAGTATGGCGGATGACACCTTGGCTGGTGATAATTCTGCTTTTGGCAAACTTCATGTTGATGGCGTTCGACGCTCGCGAGATCACTTCAGGCCAAAGGATCATCCGCGTCTGGTCGCAATCGGTAGCTGATTTTGTACAATCGCCCGTAACGAGCATCTCCTCGGGACTCTCGAATTATTTAGGCTCGATCTCAAACCTCCGCTCGGCTCAAAGCGAGAATGATCTTCTGAAACAGCGCGTCCAGGAGCTGGAGTTGGAGACCAGGGGAAAGGACGACCTTACATCCGAAAACGACCGGCTCAAGTCGCTCCTCGATCTAAAGGAAACCAGCAAGTATAAAGTTTTGACCGCTAGAATTATCGGGCGTGACCCGAGCGTCTGGTTCGACTCTTCCATCATCAATCGCGGCAGCCTGGACGGCGTTAAGCTGAATATGCCGGTCGTCAATGACGGCGGCCTCGTCGGACGCGTTACGGCCGTCAGCCCGCTCACCGCGCAATTCGATTTAATAACCAGAGACAAATCCGGTGTCGGAAGCGTGGTTGGCGAGGTGGGCTCGTCCAACGTCCTTGGCGTCGTTGCCGGTACCAGTAAACGCGATCTGGTCGAGATGAAATACGTGCCGGGCAGCGCAGAGGTGCAGCCCGGACAAACCGTTTACACGACCGGTCAGGACGGCATTTATCCCGCCGGGTTAAAGATCGGCGAGATCGTCGAGGTCAGATCCGGCTCGGCAACGGTTCCCCATCAAATATTTATCCGGCCGAGCGCCGGGATCAATTCGATAAAAGAAGTCGGTGTACTGCTCTATGAGCCGCCGGCCCGTACCGAGTTTGACCAGAAACTTCCCAATGCAGTGAAAACCCCAAAGAAGTAGCAGCGGATGGAAAACCTCAAAATCACAATCGCGTTGATCGTCGCCATTCTGCTCCAGTGGACGCTGCGGAGCATCGCCGAGCCATTCGCGTACATCGATTTTCCGCTGATCGTGGTCGTATACGCCGCCCTTCAACGCAACTCGGTCAAGGCTATTTTTTTCGGCACGTTTGCGGGCATTGCGGTTGACGCCCTGAGCGGCGGTCTTCTCGGTGCAAATGGCTTCTCTAAAACGTTGATAGCATACCTGGTTTCCGAGCTGGCGCGGCGGGTCTACATGGACAACCTTCTGCTTCGGATTCCCGTCATAGCCGGAGCATGTTTGCTCGACGATTTCGTCTATTGGGGTATGCACTCGCTGCTTGGCCAGCCGCCGACCGTGCCGGTGGTAGTCGTTATTTCCTACACGCTTATCGGAACCACGATCGCCGGAACCATGGTCTATCTTTTACTCGATTTTGTGTTAACCGAGCGCGTGCGTACCAGGCGGCGCGACATGTTTCCGAATCGAAGACAAACCCGGCGACGCAATCCTATCCGGCTTAGCAAGTAAGCCGACCATATGAAACTCAACGAGCATTCGCAAAATTTAGGCGTGCGGATCGGAACGATCCAGATCGTTGCCTTCGTTCTGCTTGCGCTTCTTGGAGCTCGGCTTTATTACCTCCAGGTCGTAAAAGGCGAGCATTACGCCGAGCGAGCCGAGAATCAACGCATCCGTCATATTCCGATACCCGCGCCGCGCGGCGTAATATTCGACCGTAACGGAAAGATCCTGGTTGATTCGCGCCCGACCTGGAATGTTGTCCTCTCCAACGAACCTGGTAAGAAGATCGAGGTCACTTCGCGCGTCGAGGAATACGCACAGGGGCTGAGTCTTGAGAC
>JBKKAS010000243.1:0-13255 GCA_046714595.1 Pyrinomonadaceae bacterium
GAACAGCCGTAATGATATCCAGGGAATAATGACCGAGGCACGCCAGGTCAATTCGATGATGAACAACGACCGGTTCGCCCGACGTCTTGAACAACAGTGGCGCGCGCTAAGACGCGATATCAATAAGCTCGCCGACACGTACAAGCTGCCCGGTCTGGCAGGCGGCGGCGGCGGTTGGAACAATAATGGCGACGGCGGCGGCTGGAACAATAACGGCGGCGGCTGGAACCTGCCGGGTCAGACGAGCGCTCCCCCGGCGTGGGCTCGAGGAACATTCTATTCGACGAGCGGTCCGCGGATCACAATGACGATCGATAACGGCGGCCGGATTACCCTCAACAATGAAGGCGGTGTCTACTACGGCCGGTACAACCGTGGTCAGATGTTCCTGAATAATGATGTCTCGACCGTTTCGAGAAACGGCAACGGCATCAGTACGTATAACCGGAGCACGGGCCAGACCACCTTCTATTCCCGCGATAGCTATGGCGGCAACAGCGATGGCTATAACAACCCGGGTTATAACAATCCCGGCTATAACAACCCCGGTAACAACCCCGGTTATAACGATGGCGGGTCTAATGACGGCGGTCCGGTGAGCACGCCACCAAATTGGGCCGTCGGTACTTTTTATTCGACGAACGGGTCGAATATCCAGATGACGATCAACAGCGACGGTCGCGTTACCGTCGTCAATTCAAATCAGAGCTATATCGGCAGATACTACAACGGACAGATCTATCTCAATAACGATGTCTCGACAGTTTCCAGATCCGGCCGTAATGGTATCAGGACGTACAACCAGAGCAGTGGGCAGACGACGGATTACCGCGAGCAGTAAATCCTGAACCGCAACGTCCTTCGACGAAAAAGAAAACAGCATGCCTTTTGAGCATGCTGTTTTTTATTACGAACCGTTAACGTAATGCAACGGTTACCTAGTTTTTAATTACCTCAGTAAAATTATTTATCATAATATCACCCCCAGTGCTGACTATGATGCCACAACCCGGCCCCCGATTGCCAGAATAATTTTGCCAGGTTCGAAGGGAATGATTGTTTTTTAGAGGTGGTACCGGAGGTCGGACTCGAACCGACATGAGCGTTAAGCCCGCCAGATTTTGAGTCTGGTGCGTATACCAATTTCGCCACTCCGGCGTGAAGTTTCGATGATACGGTGCGGATATTGTTAGGTCAAGAAGAGAGCATCAGGCGTGACTGAAGCGTTATCTGTCGATAAAGATCGCGGGAACGGGCTTATCATTCGCAGCTCCAAACGATCGGGCAAAGAATCCGCCGTCGGTGCTTCGCAGATAATACCAGGCCTTCGATGCGGGTCGAAAAACCGCTATGTCCGCCCGCCCGTCGCCGTCGAAATCGGCTTGCATCGGAACGTCGCCGGACAGTCCAAACGCCGTCGCGAAAAATCCGGCGCTGGAGCGCAGGAGGTACCAAACGCCTGTCGACGGCCGGAAGACGACGCGATCCGACTTTCCGTCGCCATCGTAATCGCCGCTCGCCGCGATGTCACCGTTTAGGCCGAACGATGTTATATCGAATCCACCGTCCGAGCTTCGGGCAACGTACCACTTGCCGGTCGAAGGACGAAAGACCGCGATGTCCGTCTTGCCGTCGCCGTCGAAATCATTGTTGACCGGCTTATCTTCCGGAAGTCCGAATTGATATGCGAACACCTGACTGTCCGAGCTTCGCAGAATGTACCAGACGCCGGTTGCGGCGCGGTACGCCGCAATATCGGCCGTGCCATCGCCATCATAATCCGAGGGCACCGGCAGATCGGAGCTGATGCCAAACCGGGCAGTAGAGAATCCTCCGTCTGAACTTCGAAGCACATACCAAATGCCACCCGCGGGACGGAAGACGGCGAAATCGGTTTTGCCGTCGCCATCGAAATCGGCATTCGCTGCGACATCTCCGGTAGTTCCCCAGAATCTTTCCGATTCCGTATTCGTCGAGCTGTTGATAATCCGGAAGTCAGGCTGTCCGCTATCGGCCAGGTTGAACACGGACAAGTCGGTCCGACCATCGCCGTCGAAATCGAACGGGGCGTCCGAGGAATTCTCGCACGCACAAACGAAACCGTCCGTAGCGATAAGATCGTCGATGTACTGGCCTTCACGAAACGAGCCGATATCAGTACCGATCCGCCATCGTAGCCGCACGTTCGAACCGGCGGCAGAAACAGGTAGCTTGGCCCGAGTCGTTATAAATTCGGACGTCTGATTTATCCCGCTCCGGCCCGACCACCCGAGCCGGCCCGCAAGCGGATTCTGGCAGCAGCCGTCGATCACGCCGTCATAGCCGCCCGACAAGAACGATCCGCCGGCGGCGACAATGTCCTGCCAGTCGCCTTCCCCGAGTTTTATCTCGAGCACCGAGCCGTCGTACAGCCTGTTTCGTAGGAACGTCGTCTCGAGCTCATACCAGTTTCTAAAACGGATCTCGGCCTCGGTTGAGACTACCGCAAACGGTGGCGAGATGACCTCGTTAAGGCCTTGTTGATGCGGCGCCGGGGAGAACAAAGAATTTGGCGCCGACTGATTGCGCGACAACGAGGTCCGCCAGAGCTGATGGTTTGCACTCGACGTCGTGAGCCACCCGTTCGGGAGGTTCGGTGCCGATACGCGGTCGAAGTTTTCCTGAAATGGAATTCGCTGAACGCCGGTTTGAATTGGGATCGTGATACTTCCGATTGGCGCGCCGCCATCGCGGAGCTCGAGCATTAGTGACACTACAGCTCCGCACTCCGCCGACGGCGCGATCGTGAATGAGAAAGGCCGGGAGACCGGCGCTCCGCCCGCCGGCATAGAGCCGTATGATTGGGCCGGGCCCGGGTTGACGATGTCGGCTGACGGCAGCAATGTCGCCACGAGGTTCGCGGCCGCGAGCACGCCGGTATTCTGAAGCGCGATATTGAAGGTGACGGTTTCACCAGGCTCGGGTGCGCCGTTTATCGCACAGCTTTCGGCGGCGAGTTGTGTCGCGGTATTTTCGAGGATCGGGACGGGTTGAAGTGCAAAATTCCGGGTGATCACCTGGCCGTTGGCGACCGTTACATCGACGGACTGTGGAAGGTATCCTCGAGCCGAAGCCATGACCTGATAGGTTCCCGGCACAACCGACAGATTGCCGTAACTGCCGGTAGCGTCAGACGCACGCGAGTAAGCTCCGCTCTTGACCACGGCACCGGCAACGGGCAGCGAATTCGCCGCATTCGTGACCGAACCCGAAATGGTCCCCCGGGGCGCCGCCGTGCACTCTGCAAACTTAAAACTGCCTATGCGCGTCAGCCAGCCGAAGTCGCTGAATTCCTGACTCTCCAGCGAGTAGTAAGCGTTCGTCATCCAGAACGTGCAATCGTCCACCGGGTCGACGTTAATTCCGCTGTATTCTCCCCAACGCCAGCCGAACGCCTTTTGCACGCCCGTGCCCTCGACCAGCGGTCTCTCTGGCCGGAACGTACCCGGAGCGTCGACGGCCAACTTGCCGGTGTAAAAGATCGACGGCTTTTTATCCTCAGCTCCGATGTTGTACTGGACCGCTAAATTTCCCTGGTTGTCTTGTGCGGCCCCGGCGATCCAGCGGGATGAGATGTTGTCCCCGATCGTCGCCTGCTCGACGACCGAATAATTCACACCTGCTTTCCGAAACTCATAAACGCGCACGCCGGCACGATAAGCATCCGCCGCGGCGGACGTTCGCACCGTTTGGTTCACCACGAGCGATTCGTGGTTGCCGAAGTTGCGATAGGCGAGGCGATAGTTCAGCCGGTCGCTCTGCGAGTCCAGTTTTTCGCCGGGCGCCGGCTGCGAAATGTCAGCTCGTCCTTCCGGACTTGTCGGGTCGAATGCCGCAACCGTGATCGGACTCTCGGGGCGCTCGGTGAAAGTCGAGCTGAGCGGTTCATTGAAATCCGCGTGAAAGTTATAGAGCCGGATCGCATCCTGAGCGTCACCGTATTCCGTCGCCGTATAACTCGCGAACACGTTCGGCGTCCCGGCGGGCGGCGGCCTTAAGCCATCCATGTCCGCCGGCAGTAATCCTTTTCGACGCGGGCCGACCGGGACTGGAAGATTAAAGTAGATGTAGCCCGCACGCGGGTCGCCTGCGAGCAGTTTTGCGCGGTCAAAAGCAAATGCGCCGGCTCCGACATAATCGGCCCCCAAAAATTCGTCCGTCGACATGTAATAGCCATCAGGCCACACACCGAACTTCGGAAAATCGTTGAGCCGTACGCTCGGCATTACGAATTCGTAAACGTAATATTGCCCAAGCGGATCGCCGGTCTTCGAAACCGCCAGCATCTGCCGAAAAGGCGGAAAGGCGGTGCAGGTTTGGCTTACGAGCCAGCGGTCGGCGAGTGGATCATAAAGCACGATCGCAAGTCCATCGTTTCGTGTCGAGCAGACGGTGCCAAGCGACGCAAAGAGACTGCTGATCTTAAAAGGCTGCGACATCGGCTGTCCACTTTTATCGAACACGCGAAGCAGCGAATTGACGACTTGAAAATAGTGATTGGGACCGACGTCGCCGTTCATATCCGGCGGAATGATCAGCAAGCTGTGGATCTGAGCGTTATCGATGTTCGATAGGCCAGGAAAAGAAAGCGCGGGTTCCGGCATCGGTGTTCCGCCGAAGATCGCCAAAGCTCGATCAACGTCGTGCGAGCCGGTGGTGGTTCCGGTGAGGTCATGGACCGCGCCCACCTCGCGAACCGGAATACTTGTTCCGGATGATGGGCGCTCGTGCTGATCCGCGAAGCTGCGTGCTTCTTGTGACACCGCGAAAGCGACGGCCCGCGCAGCTTGAGCCGCGCCGGGGCGACCGGTTTCGATCTGCGACTTGGTTTCGGCCGTCTGCCGCGACAGAAAAAAACAGACCGCGATTGTGAGTGTTAGGACGAACAGGAGGTACTTCTTCATTTTCCGATTGCGCGCCGATATTCGGGGTAGAGCAATAATAAGCCTAAACCCTTTGGCGAAACAATAGAAAAGGTGCGGGTAAGAATATTAGGAGCGGGCAATTACTAAACCGGATTCAGGATCACGATCTCAGCCCGGCGTTTTGCTTCGTCCAAAAAAGTCTCTATTTGCTGAGCGACGCGGTCTTCGGTCAACGCCTCTACGATCTCCGCTCGGCTGCTTTGAAGTGTCGGCACAATTACGCCGGGGCTTCGTCTACGAAATCCCGGAACAAAAACGTCACGGTAATACTTTGCCTCGTCGTCCGCGGTGATCACGATGAAAGAACGAAATCGAAATAAGAGGTATTTGTCGATCGCGATCCGCTGGGCAATTATCTCTTCAAAATTAGGGTCGCTGACGGATTTGAATCCGACCAGGTTCAGTCTTCGCTCGAACAGGGCCGCTGTCGGGAAATGAGAAACGATCTCGCTGATCTTCGCATTTATCTCAAGCTTTGTGGCCGGATCGCGCGGCAGCCGCTCGGCTTCCAGTGCGAACAGCCGCTGTTCGATCTGCAGCCGCAGCGCACGGTTGAGGTCTTCGGACGAGGGCGGATCTAACTGCACGCCGGGCTGCAACGCGAGCTGCCATTTCAGGTCCGAGTAGGTGATCATCTCGGTTCGGACACCGTCCCCGACGGTCGCAACCGTCTTATCGACTACCTGCTGAGCGGGCAGAGATATCCAAAGTATAAGCGTGAAGATGGGGACGCAGAGCATTTTCCCGAATGTCTTATAAACCTTGTGCAGCATAGCTATTAACTAGATTTTTACTCGAATCGTGCTGGTCGTCAACCCTAACGCTCCCATGTCAAACACATTGACAAAATGTTCAAAAAGTTTTTTAATTGGTAGGAGGTTTTTACCTCTACTTTCGCCGTACGTCGCTTGTCTCACCCGCAGTCACAAACTGTGATCCTCCAACTTTCCACAGGTTTACCAACATGTCAGTTCATTCAGCCGTAAAAAAACAGGCCAGGCTGTATCCTCAACTTGGCGGTGCAGCCGATGCATCCGCGGAGTTAAGGTTTATTTCCGACCTGGGTAGAAGCCTCCTGGTTACGGTCCATCCGAAAAAAGTTGCGAGTTGCGTGGCAAGCGCCTTACAGCATGCCATGAACGCCGAAGCGTGTGCCGTCGTGGCAGAGCTCGAGAACATTGGTGTCATCAGTTGCGCATTCGATCGGCGGGGCGAGCTGGATACGAATTATCTCGACAGATCGCGATTCGAAAAATGGCTCGAAGTGCTTCCCCCGCAGATCGGACACAGTCAGGAGAATGCCGACGAGTTTTTCCTGGTCGGAACCGGTCACCGTCTGGAGTATTTTTCGCCGATTCACATCAACGGTCAGATCCGGGGAGTTTTGGTGGTCGCATTTACCCACAAACAAGACCTGAATGATTCGAAGATAAAAGTGATCGAGGCAGCGACGCAGATGGCCGCAATGAGCATCAACCTCTCGGCGCACTACGAAGCTGCGATCAACAGTTCTATCAGCCGCGCGCGCGAAGAGCATCGCCGATTTACCGAAGCAGTTCTCGACGCTCTGCCCGTCTCGCTTTACGTCGTCGATCGCGACTACCGCATCGTCACCTGGAACCGCCACCGCGAGATCGGCGTCCAGGGAATACCCCGCGACGCCGCTCTCGGCAGAAATGTTTTCAATGTGTTGGCACGCTATCCGGAAGGTCGCGTTCGCGAAGAGTTTGAACGAGCGTTTCGCACCGGGCGGATCGAGCGGATCGAGCAACAAACCATCAGTGAAGACGGTTCGACGAAACACTGGATGGTAAGCAAGATCCCGATGCGGGACGCCGAAACCGGCGAGGTCAGTCATGTGATCACGGTCGGCGAGGACATCACAGTTCGTGTTGAAGCTATCCATGCTGTCGGCCGTGCGGAAAAACTCGCCGCAGTCGGACGCCTCGCCGCCGGTGTTGTTCACGAGATCAACAATCCTCTTGCAACGATCTCAGCCTGCTCCGAAGCGCTCGAGCAGCGTCTGGAAGAGGGAGCCTTTGAAAGCTCGGAAGGCGTCGACGACTTCATCGAATATCTCGGCTTGATAAAAAGCGAAGCGTTCCGATGCAAGTCGATCACGACCGGCTTACTGGACTTTAGCCGGCTTCGCACGGGTGATCGTCATCCGCTGGATATCGCGGAGATCCTCCGCTCGTCAGCGAATCTCGTTTCGCATCAGAAGCGCGGCGACCAGATCCGTATTGGGATCGAGATCGGCGACGACCTCCCGCAGATCAACGCCGATGGAGGACAACTTCAGCAGGCCGTCATTGCACTGGCAACCAATGCCATCGACGCGATGCCCGACGGGGGAAGCCTGACGTTTCGCGCCTTCGCCGAGCCGCGTCGGGTTGCGATCGAGATCGAGGACACCGGCGTCGGCATCCCGACCGAGGACCTTTCAAAAGTATTCGAACCGTTCTTCACGACCAAAGAGGTCGGCAAAGGAACGGGACTTGGACTGGCCGTCTGTTACGGCATTATCACCGATCATGGCGGACGTCTCAGCGTCCGCTCGAACGTGGGAAAAGGCACCACCTTCACCATCTTTCTTCCGATCAATAAGAAAGCCTAGTTCTCTACGTTTACAATTTTATGGCACAGATACTTGTAGTTGACGATGAAAAAAATCTTCGTCTTGTCGTGCAAAAAGAAATGGCCCGGCAGGGTCACGATGTCGAGACGGCTGCGGACGGCGAGGCCGCATGGGAAATTCTCGAAGCGCGCGATTTCGATGTTCTGCTTTGCGACATAAACATGCCGCGTCTGGACGGGATGGGATTGCTTCGGCGCCTGCGAGAAAAGAGTGCGCACCCGCCCGAGATAATCATGCTGACCGGCCAGGGAACCGTTGAGACAGCGATCGAGGCGATGAAGCTGGGCGCATACGATTATTTGACCAAGCCGTACCGGATCGCCGAGCTTTCGGCGCTGGTCGACCAGGCATCGGAAAAACATCAGTTGAAGATAGACAATGTCCGGCTTCGCGCACAGATCGCTCGCAAGAACCATAACCTGCCGGATATCATTGCCGAGTCACCGCAGATGAAAGAAGTTCTGCGGCTTGTCCGTCGCGTCTCACCTGCTGACACGTCTGTGTTGATCACCGGCGAATCCGGAACGGGAAAGGAGCTTGTCGCACAGGCGATCCATCGGCTCAGCCCGCGCAGCGAAAAAGCCTTTATCGATTTGAATTGTGCCGCCCTTCAGGACACGCTGCTTGAGTCGGAACTCTTCGGACACGAAGCCGGAGCATTCTCCGGCGCCCGCACGCGAAAGCTCGGCTTGTTCGAGCTCGCCGATGGCGGAACACTATTTTTGGACGAGATCATGGAGATGCCGCTGCAGCTTCAATCGAAGTTGCTGAGGGCGCTCGAGACGCGTTCGTTCTTTCGTGTCGGCGGTGTCAAAAAGGTCGACGTCGACGTTCGGCTTCTTGCGGCCACAAATCGGGATCCGAAGGTCGCGGTGGCGGAGGGCTCATTCCGCCCCGACCTGATGTATCGGATCAACAGCTTTGAAATAAACATACCGCCGCTTCGCGAAAGACGTGAGGACGTTATACCACTCGCCCGGCATATTCTGCAGAAGGTTGGCGGCGTGAATCCGCCCGAGCTGACGCAGCCGGTGATCGAGGCCTTGAGTGCATACTCATGGACCGGCAATGTAAGACAACTCCGAAACTGTCTCGAACGCGCCGCGCTGCTCGCCGACAACGGTCGCGTGACTGTAAGGGAGTTGCCGCCCGAGGTGGTCTACCGGACCGAGAAAACAAACGTCTCGGTAAGCTATAACGCACACGGATCCAATGGCGTCGGCTCATTCCATAACGTCACGCCGACAAACCTCCGTGACGCCGAACGCCAGCAGATATTGAATGCACTCGAAAAAACTGGGTGGCACCGCGGCAAAACGGCCGAGCTCCTCGGGATATCGCCTTCGACACTTTATCGACGGCTCCGCGAGTACGATCTCGAAACAAGGTGATCCTATTATTCGCTACGCAGTATTGATTTTCGCGATCCTCGCCGTCGCGAATGTTTCGGCGTTCTCACAAACGACGCCGTCACCAAATACCGACCCGACGCCGAAGCCGGCAGTAAAACGACGCACGTTCGATCAGTTTGATCTGAGTAGCGGCAGCGGATCGTCAACTGCATCCGGCCGAACGTCAACGCCTGCCGTTACGGAAGCGGTAGACCAGAATACGTACGACGGCATTGCGCGGATGGTCAAATATGCGGCGAGCATCGAATCGGAATATAGATCTGCTGACGGTATGACGATCGACCCGCGGGATCACTTTGAGCCGTACCGGGTTCTTTCCAGAAAGCTCCCGGCACTCTACCGGATCATGGAGATGTTTCGCGCCGGCTTGCTCGAGCAGCCAGTAATGACGAGTCCGGCTAACATTGCTCTGCTCAACCAAAATCAGCAGGTCCTCGGCGAGATGCAGATGATCGTCAACTCTAGTGAAGCCCAGCTAGCACGGAATCAGCCGAAGTTGCTACCGATAGCTGAACGGCACGGAGCCCCGACCTATCCAGTTGAGAAGAGACCGCTACTTACCGCAATGTTCGTCCGGTTGAACGGGAATTTCGCCAGCCTCCTCACCCAGGTTGCAGTCAAAAAGTAGACGGCCACAATTTATCGCACAAGATTTTCCGGCAGCGTGATTTGAGTTATTCTTAGCCAGCATTCAGCTGAGGAGACTATTTCATGAAGACGTTTGCCGTTTGCCTCTTGATCGTTTGCGGACTTGTTGCGAGTACTCCTGCTCAAACAACCGAGGGCGAAAAACTTCACGCACTCTTTGCCCGCGATTGGGAGTGGACTCTGGAGTCATATCCGACGTTCGCGTCGTTCCTGGGTGACAAACGTTATAACACTCGCTGGGAAGACCGTAGCCTCGCGGCCATTTCTGCGCGTAATCGGCGGAGCGTCGACACGTTGGCACAGCTGCGAAAGATCGACAGGACCAAACTCTCGGTAGCGGATCGCGTAAACTACGACCTGTTCGAAAAGAGCTTCGAATCCTCGATCGAAAATTTCAACACGCGGCTTTACTTGCTACCGATAAGCCAGCGAGGCGGCGTCCAGACGGCGGATGAATTAGCCGATCAACTAAATTTTTCAACCGTCAAAGATTATGAGGACTGGATCGCACGCCTCAATGCCTTTCCTGTCCTCATGGATCAAACACTTGCCCTCATGCGTGAAGGCAAGGCAAATGGAATGATCTGGTCGAAGCAGGTACTAGTGCGAGTACCGGCGCAGTTGGATAAGCAGATCGTTGACGATGCCGAGAAGAGTCCCTTCTACTCACCGCTGAAAAAGTTCGCGAGTGACATTCCCGAAGCCGACGCCGCTCGACTTCGCAGCGTCGCAAAAACCGCGATTACG
Source organism: Pyrinomonadaceae bacterium (assembly GCA_046714595.1). Taxonomy (GTDB): domain Bacteria; phylum Acidobacteriota; class Blastocatellia; order Pyrinomonadales; family Pyrinomonadaceae; genus OLB17. The sequence continues at coordinate 10,410 of JBKKAS010000243.1, forward strand.
AATAACGTCATTACGTCATTCAAAAAACTGAAGCAGTATTTCGAAACCGAGTATCTCCCTGCAAGTTATCCGCAGGCCGGCATCTGGCAGATGAAGGGCGGTGACAAGATCTATGAATTCCTCGCACGCGACTACACGACGACCGATTTAACACCGCAGCAGATACACGAAAAAGGGCTTTCGGAAGTCGCGCGGATCCGCGGCGAGATGGAAAAGGTCAAGACGCGGGTCGGCTTCACCGGCACGCTCCAGGAATTTTTTGTCTATCTTCGGTCGGATCCGAAATTTTTCTACAAGACGCCCGAAGAGCTTTTGGCGGCATACCGTGCGATTGCAAAACGTATCGATCCGGAAACGACAAAGGTCTTCCGGACATTTCCGCGCAGCCCGTATGGCGTCATTCCGATCCCCGACAAAATGGCGCCCGATACGACGACCGCTTACTACAATTCGCCCGCGGCTGATGGATCGCGGCCCGGCTATTACTACGTCAACTTGTACAAGCCGGAGACGCGACCGAAATGGGAAATGATGGCGCTCTCGATCCACGAGGCCGTACCCGGACATCACTTTCAGCTTGCGCTCCAACAGGAAATGGGCGAGATGCCGGACTTTCGAAAGTACGGCGGCTACACGGCCTTCGTCGAAGGCTGGGGATTGTATTCCGAATCGCTGGGCGAGGACATGGGACTCTATACAGATCCGTACGACAAATTCGGACAGCTTACTTACGAGATGTGGCGTGCCGTGCGGCTCGTAGTCGATACCGGAATGCACTACTTCAAATGGGACCGCCAAAAGGCCATCGATTATTTTAAGGCGAACGCTGCGAAAACCGATCAGGACATAGTGAACGAGATCGATCGATATATATCGGACCCGGGCCAGGCGCTCGCTTACAAGATCGGCGAGTTGAAGATCAAGGAGCTTCGAGCAAGATCGCGCACCGCTCTCGGTGACAAGTTCGACTTGAAGGAGTTCCATGACGTCGTATTACTGAGCGGCGCCGTTCCGCTGGGCGTGCTCGAGAAAAATGTTGACGAGTGGATCGCCAAACGGAAGTCGGGGAAATAGATCATCGAGACTTGCGGGTTTGACGTTCATCTACGACAAAAAGATATCGTCGTTCGGACAGCGGCATGAGCTTGGCAGAAATGGCAAGCTCATTCTTTTCCAGAGCGGCGCGCAAATTATTTACGCCAAAGAGCAACAGCCTTTTCGGTCCGGCCCATTTTAATAGTCCTGGGAGTTTTTGTTCAAACTTGTCGAGTGCACGGCAGCTTACGTGCGAGACATTTGTTGGGTCGACCTCTTCGAACTGGAGGTTACTGATCTTCGCGCGTCTCGCTATTCCTAATTCTTTAACCGCCTCGTCGAGGAACTTCGTTTTCTTTTCCTTCGACTCGATCAATAATCCGAACAGATCCCTTCTCGCGATCAAACAAGGGATCGACGGCAGACCCGCTCCCGCTCCGACATCGGCGAAGCGTGCGCCTTGCGGAAGAAACTCGAGCATCGTCAGCGATTCGAGAATGTGACGCGTTGCGAACTCAGCCGGCGAACACGGACCGACGAGATGAAGGAGCGGATTATGTTTTTGAACGAGTTCGTAATAGTCGGCGAGCCGAGCTATCACGTCATCGGAAAGATCTACGCCGAACGCTGCCTGATTTGCGCGGATCGCTGAAGTGAACTCGTCACGCATATATACAAAACACCTCGCGGCTAAAGGAAACAAAAAAGGATAAAGAACTTTCTCCTTTATCCTTTCTCCTTTCGATGTGGTGCGGACGAGAAGAATCGAACTTCCACTGCCTCGCGGCAACAGGCTTCTGAGACCTGCGCGTCTACCAGTTCCGCCACGTCCGCAAACTGAGCGAATTATGAGGATACTAATTCAAGGTATGAATATCAAGAATGCCTCGGCCGTCTGATATATTGAAAATGTGCAGAACGATTTGCGTCGAAACTTGGCGGATGTGCGGGAAAAGATCCAGCGGGCCGCATCGCGGTCGAGCCGAAGTGTCGACGAGATCAAACTTGTCGCCGTCAGCAAGACGCACCCGGTGAACGTTGTAAAGGACGCGATCGCCGCAGGTATTACTACATTCGGCGAGAACAAAGTTCAGGAGGCCGAATCCAAGATCCCGGATGTCGGCCGCGACGCTGCCGAATGGCATCTGATCGGCCATTTGCAATCGAACAAGGCCCGGAAAGCAGTGCAGCTTTTCGACGTTATCCAGACTGTCGATTCGATAGATCTGGCGATGCGGGTCGAGCGCATCTGCATCGAAGAAAACAGAAAGCTGCTTTCGGTCCTGGTGCAGGTCGACCTGGCTTGTGAAGAGGCGAAGTCGGGTGTTCTTGAGAATAACTTGCCGCCGCTGGTTGATTATTTGCGACTGTGCACGCGTCTGCGGTTTGACGGCTTAATGATCTTGCCTCCTTACTTCGCGGTAACAGAGGAAGTGCGTCCTTTTTTCGCGCGGCTCCGAAAGCTGCGAGATGAGCTCGCGTCGCAGAACGTCTTTGGGAATGGGCAGGGCGAGCTTTCGATGGGAATGAGTCACGACTTCGAGATCGCTGTCGAAGAAGGTGCGACGATCGTGCGCGTAGGCACGGCAATATTTGGTGAAAGATCCAGTTCCGAATAGATTCTAGATGATAGATGTCAGACTTTAGATCAAAAAAGGTGACCAGCATCTGCCATCTGTCATCTATTCAAAAAATCCATATGCTTTCATTAAACGTCTATCCAATTGTCTGGCTGATCTTGTGGGGAGCTTTTCTAGTTTTTCTAACCCTCCTGCTACTCCGCCTTATCTTCAACTACGCCGACCCAAATC
>JBKKAS010000244.1:0-5606 GCA_046714595.1 Pyrinomonadaceae bacterium
GTAGCTGCCCGTGCAGACCACCGATGCTCCCGGAGCCAATGTGGCCGGGGTCGTCGGCGTGCAGGTCAGCGTGCCCAGCAGCGGATCGCTTACCGTTACTCCGGTCAGCGTCGTATTGCCGTTGTTCGCAGCTGTGATCGAGTAGTTGATCACCTGCCCGGCTGCTGTGATCGATCCGGTAGCCGGACCGCCGTTCACGCTCGTCACCACCTTGTCTACCGTCAGCGATGAAGCCGGAGCAACCGGAACCGCTTCGCTGTCCTGAACGGCAGCGGTCTGATCGCTGTCGGCCGTACCGGTGTTGTCGATGTCGCCATCGCCTCCGCCGTTGTTGTCGAGAACCGACTGCGGAACGATGTAGCTTCCCGTGCAGGTGACCGATGCTCCAGGGAGCAGAGTCCCGATGGTGGTGGTGGGCCACGTGCAGCTCAGGGTGCCGAGCAGCGGATCGCTTACCGTCACTCCGGTCAGCGTGGCATTGCCGGTGTTAGTGGCCGTGATCGAGTAGTTGATCACCTGCCCAGCTGCTGTAATCGATCCGGTAGCCGGACCGCCGTTCACGCTCGTCACTATCTTGTTGATACCGAGCCCCGGGATTGGTGCATTTGTAAAGACGCAAGTGACGTGTTCGCCCGGACTTACCTCTATGGTTGCGGTCTGTCCCGTGAACTGAAACTGGGGGTCGTCACAAGAAACGCTGACAAATTGCCATCCCGCCGGCAGAGTACCCTCGGATATTGTCTTGATTCCAGCCGGAACATCCGCAAAGGGAGTCGATGCGGTGCCCGCGCTTGTCGTTATGTTGAATGCTGAACTCAAACCAGATCCGGTGCTCCCGAACGCGAACGTACCATTAGCGCCTGCGTCGCCGGTATTCTTTTGTATCGTCACCGTGCCCGGCGCAAGAACCGCGGCGGCTGAAAGCGAACGGTCCTGATTGCCCAAATTACTGAGCTCCCAGTTCTTTAATCGCATGTGATAGGGCGAACCGCTGATTCCGCCGGCCGCATTTCCCGGACCCCAGTCCACGCTTCGGGCGATATGTCCGCCCCAGGCCATGACGGCGGTCGTGCTGTCGGCGATAAAGGTGACGAAGATCCTCTGCTCCGACTGCCGCGCGCTCAAGTCGGCGGACGAGGTGCCATATGAAACGCTGCAGGACGTAGCGCCGAAAACGGTCATTTTTCTCTCAGGCAACGGCAGGAGATCAAAGCTGGCGCCAGGCATTCCGGGCACAGGCGAATTCATTCCGCCCGGTCGGGGAATATCGCAGGTAGCCGTATTGGCGGATATACCCGAGACTCCGTTTTTCGGACTTACTACCTCGGCCGGGTGGCCAAACTGAAATTGATGCGGCTCGAGACGCTGGTAGTGAGTAAGATAGTCGATCGCGTGAGCACCGGAGTGCTTTACATCGTATCCCAACTCAAGCGTGATCGGAACGCCCGTGGGAATACCGGTCATGATCGTCCGGTAGGGAATAGAATATCCCTCGACGAAGTGAGAATTCTGTGCACCCGCGTTGCCGTTGACCCATGCGCTGCCGGTACAATCGACGCGTTGCATAACACCGCTTACCGGTCCGCCGTTACGACATTGTTCGAGGCTGGCCGCCGCCGCCATCATCGATACCGGTCCGATGCCGAATATGTTGCGGCCGGCGATCGCCCAGTTATTACCTGAATCAAACGCATATGGAAGAAACGTTTGGGGCAGATCGGACGCTTTCAAGCCGATGCTTCCCAGCAATAAGACCAAGATCGTTAGCAGCCCCTTAGCAGTTCGAATTTTGAATGTGGACATCAAGTTACTCCTTTTTCGATCCACCGGGAGCAGCGAGCTCCGGTAGAGAAACAATTACGCAGACACAGATCCGCAATACTTTTTTGATTAAAAGCATTTGAAGTGCAAATCTATCGTACGGCGGGAATTAGTCCTTTCAAGAACAGCAGTAAAGGGACTTTCAATCACGAAGTTAAAGCAAGCAACTTCGAAACGCTTAATGCGCTGCAAAGCTTACCAACACATGAAGGCGTATAAACATTGCGTCATTACGAAAAGGTTGACGCTGTTGAGGACATAAAACACTGTTGTTTTAAATCACCCATCTGGTCCGGAAAATTCCAGACGCTGTAAATAAACTCTTCGGTGAACCTTGTAGGAAAGCGACACTATCAAAGCATTCGACGCTTGTCAAGCTTTGTTTCCGTGCGTGTAAGGTAGCTGACGTGCCCATGTTTACTGGGCTCGCTGGAATTTGACTGAAAAATGGTGTTTTATCGAAGAAAAAATTAAAAGAAAAAAACCCGTTCGCGTCGCGAACGGGCAAGCGAAAGACTTTAATATTTGGTGTTTATTATGGATTGACCGAGCACATCGAATAAGACCCGCTTCCGGTCACTGACTGTATTCGCCATCGATAGGTACCGCTCTTCCCCCGGTAGGTTATGTTTTCCGTGGAGTTCGAGCCCGACGAACTTGCAACCGCGGACCACCGGCTACCCTTCTTCACTTCTAGTTTCAACTGCATCTGAGCTCCAACGGGGACATTTAGTGTACCCGAGTATGTACCGGTTTGCCCGGCAAAACCTGCACTGCCTGACTGGAACTCATAACTGCCCGCAACGGGAATAAAACCGCCGTAATTCGTTCCGCCGCAAACGCCGCCGGAGAACTGGATGCGTGAAAAAAGAAGCAGATTCGGTGACCCGACACCTGTATTCGTTAAAAGGCCAGAGGTTGCTCCTTGCGATAACTTCTGACTGACTGCCGAAGTCGACGCTAAGGGATCTGACTCGAGGTAAAGCGCCGCGACACCCGCGGCATGGGGCGCGGCCATAGACGTCCCGTTTAGAATTCGCGTGGCGAAATCATCCGTATTCCAAGCTGAGGTGATCTCATATCCGGGTGAAAAGATGTCAACACAAGAGCCCCAGTTCGAGAAAAAGGCCCGTTCGTCGTGTCTCGTCGATGCACCAACAGTAATAGCGTTCGGAACGCGCGCGGGCGAATATCCGCAAGCATCCTGGTTGCCGTTACCGGCCGCTAGAGTATAGGTGACCCCGGAGGCGATCGAGTCGGCGACCGCCGTGTCCATCGCACTCGATATGCCGCCGGCGATCAAGCTCATATTGGCAACCGCCGGGAGTACCCGGTTGTGCGTGACCCAGTCCACACCCGCGATGACGCCCGATGTACTTCCGTTACCCTCGCAGTTAAGAACGCGTACGGCGTGAAGTGTGATGTCCTTTGCGACACCGTACTTGGTGCCCCCGATCGTTCCGGCAACGTGCGTACCGTGGCCGTTGCAATCGTTACCATTCTGGCCGTCGCCCACCCCGTCGAAACTTGATCCGATGCGGCCCCCGAAATCGCTGTGTGTCGCCCGAATGCCCGTATCTATCACGTAGGCGTGAACCCCGAGGCCAGTTTTGTCATATATAAAGTTACCGTCATACGGCCCAGTATGCTGGTCGATTCGATCAAGTCCCCATGCTGCTCCATACTGCGTTGTTGAAATAGTCACCTGGCCGTCTTCTTCCACATATTTAACGCGACTGTCGAAACTAAGGCGTTCGGCTTCCTGCCCGGACATTTCGACCGAATAGCCTTTAATCGCGTTCGAGTATATGTGCCGAATGCTGCCAGGATATTGCGTCGCAAGTTCATTAGCCATGTCTGCAGGGTTCACGCGAACAAAATCTTCTGATTCGTCGAATACGACTATATAACGGTTTTGGATCGGACGATTCGATCGTTTGAATTTGTCCTCCTTAGCCGCGCTTCTGAACGGCGGTGTAACAATAAGGGCCGTGGCGAACAAAATTGCGCCCAGCGTTATCGTTAGTTTCTTCATATGGAATGCTCCTTTGGTGGCTACTTTGAGGCTGGAGAATACTGCGGCCGGATGGGCGCTATTCAGTTCGCCCAACAATGTTTATAAACTATTAACAATCGCTAGATTCCAACTTTTTAGAGAGTTGAAGGTGAGGGCTGACGGTGGTCTGGCAGCCTTTGGGGCAAACAGATGGTTCCAGAGCGTTCGCAATGATGAAACAGCGGATCCCCGTTTTGCTCGGCGTCATTCTAAACGGATAGCGCCCCGTGGGTGGCATTTCTGGTTGAACCAGAGTAAAAAGTTTTCTGTTCCTTGTTAATAATCCGGTGCGGCGAGCGTTTATATGTTTGTAGATGACAAATCTAAGGAGACACCCTTGAGCCTGACTGCCGCAAACACGCTATCGACGAGCGATCTAATTGACCCGGTTAAAAGCGCGACGCCGCTGGACGCGGTCTCGGCAAACGCCGGGGCTAACGATCTCGACCTGCTTTTCCGCGACAATTACAAAGTGATCTTTCGTGTGGCGTACCGTCTGACCGGGAGCGAGAGCGACGCGGAAGACGTGCTTCAGACCATTTTGATCTCCCATCGCGACCTCGTCAGGCTTTTTGCCCTCGGCAAAGCTAACCCTGGAAACGGAATTGCCGTTCGCGACGTGATGAAAACGGATCTTGTAACGGTTCACCCCGACACGCCCACGCTGGACGCGCTGAACCTTATGCGCGACAAAGGTATCGGTGCTCTGCCGGTGGTTTCAGATCGAAAGCTCGTCGGCTTGAAAACCGCTCATGATTTTCTGACCGTATCGAGCAAGCTGTTCGATTGTCGAGGTGCGCCAGCGGTGCGCCAAGTGCGCGAAACTCCGAGGAAGCAAGAACGCTTAAACGAACAAGATTCAAACAGAAAGCAGGTTGAAAACAATTAGATAAATTAAGAGAAACTGGATTTGAACTCTTGTATCATCAGGTCGATGTACGTGCGCCAAATTCATGCAAATCCTCGAAACCTTTTCGAAGTGAAACAATATTTGTTGTGACATTGATTGTGTCATAACTGGTCGATCCGACACCGAAAACGTCACAGGATCACCAGGTGTCACTGAGTTATTGCGGTCGAGGTAAAACACTCTGTCTAAACTGCTTTGATAGTAATTGGTGATTATGTGTATCACCTCATCTATCTTCGGTTAACCGAAGGGTTGTAAGTTCGAGTCTTACCTCCGGAGCCAATCAAATCAACCCTTTAGCCTGTCAACGACTGACAGGCTTTTGTTATTTACTTACAAAGATACCTATAACTGCGCAGATGATTGCCTGAATGAGGAACTGTTCACGATCGCGAGGATCTTTTTTCGCAAGTCGCGAGATAGGGCAGGAGATGTTTTTCCTTCGAATAGAGAACCCGGAATCCGACACGATAAAACCCGATGAAGCCTGCCTGTCGCTTGCGGAGCATCGTCATCTTTGACACGCCAAGGAAGTGAGCAGCCTCTGCCTCGCTGAGAAGGGGTTCGGTCGCCGGGCTTATACCGGCATTTTCTGGCAAAGCGCTGTCGGGGGTTTCGTTGCCGGGTTCACACGTTGCTCAAATACCGGCGTTTTAAAGGAAGCAGGGTCGCACACGAATCGTGCCACATTGAGCGATGCGAAGGATTTTGCTTCAGCAACTCTGCTCTGGGCAAGAGTGATCGCGCACCGTAACTAATGGAGGTGTTCGATTCCTTGATTTGCTTTCAGCCATTCGGCTCGCAACATGAAGCTCCCGT
>JBKKAS010000245.1:0-4329 GCA_046714595.1 Pyrinomonadaceae bacterium
ACCTACGATGTGCGATGGTAACGAACCTAGCCGGGCTCTCCAGAGTTAGTAAGACGGCCGCAAAAGCGGCCGCCCGACCATAGCCAGACGTGAAACGTCTGGTAAGGGAATGCCAAAGCCGCACTGAAGGTGCGCCAGAATTGCATTGGTTCTGTCGCACCTTCAGTGCGGTATTTCAATTTCGCGTTTGTCCAGACGCTTCGCATCTGGCTATGGGCTCGGGCCGCTCCGCGGCCTAACCCTGATTCCAGCCGCTATCCCGCTTTGTTTAAAAATCCCCGTTTGGTAAAATCGAGTTTTGCTTACAGGTCAGGATTTTTCACCTATGCAGGCAGTGAAGTCAAAACAGGAAGAAGCCATCGAAGTTCGCGGTGCACGCGTCCACAATCTTAAGAACATTTCGGTTTCGCTTCCTCACAACAAATTGACGGTCGTCACCGGCGTATCTGGCTCGGGCAAGTCAAGTCTCGCGTTCGATACGATCTATGCCGAAGGGCAGAGGCGTTATGTCGAGTCGCTCTCGGCCTATGCCCGCCAATTCCTCGAGCGGATGGACAAGCCCGACGTCGACGAGATTACCGGCATCGCACCGGCGATCGCCATCCGCCAAAAGAACGCGACGCGCAATCCGCGTTCGACGGTCGCGACGCAGACCGAGATCTACGATTATCTTCGGCTGCTGTTTGCTCGTGCCGGCCAGACGATCTGTCACGTCTGCGGCCGCGAGGTGAAGAAAGATTCACCGGAATCCGCCGCGGACGAGATCCTCGCCGAACTGCCCGAAGGAACAAGATTTTATGTTCTGTTTCCGATCCAGGAAAACGGATCGCCCAAGACCGCAAAGCCCGTAAAGAAAACAAAGAAAAAGGCCGTCGCGAAATCGGATGAGCTAAGCGTCTCGGCGTTTCTGATGCTCTTGCTGCAGCAAGGCTTTTCCCGGTTGTTTCGCGACGGCGAGGTCATCGAGCTGCAGAAGCCCGAAGATTATCCGTTCGACGATTTCGACGGTACGTTCGTTCTCATCGATCGACTGAAGGCTGATGAAGAGATTCGCCAGCGCCTTGTCGATTCACTCGAGACCTGCTTTCGCGAAGGCCACGCGGCGACGATCATTGTTCCTGGTTCGACACCCGAAAACGGGAAACCAGGAACTAGAAACTCGGAGCAGGTTTTAAGGTTTTCAGACAAGTACATCTGCAAATACGACGATACGGTTTACGAAGAGCCCGAGCCGCACCTCTTCAGTTTTAACTCACCATTCGGTGCGTGCCCGGTTTGCCAGGGCTTTGGGAATACGATCGGCGTAGATTACGACCTCGTCATTCCGAATCCCCTGCTGTCGATCAAGGACGGAGCGATCGAACCGTTTACGCGGCCGCAGCACGCCTGGGCGCAAAAGGAACTTCTGAAATACGCCGCATCCGCCGGGATAAACATCAACAAGCCGTACGCCGACCTCGACGATTACCAGCAGAATGCGATCATCTACGGCGACGAAGGCTGGCGCGGCGTCAAGGGTTTTTTCCAATGGCTCGAAACAAAAAAGTACAAGCTGCACGTGCGAGTCTTTCTGGCGAAGTATCGTGGCTACACGAGATGCCCGGAATGCGACGGCGCACGGCTGCGGCAAGAAGCTCGTGACGTAAAGATAGGCGGGCGTTCGCTGCCGGAGATCGTCGCGATGTCGATCAGCGATGCTCAGGCGTTCTTCGGAGAACTGACTCTGACCGAGGAACGCGAAAAGATCGCCGAAAAGATATTGCTCGAGATCCGGCGGCGGTTGAAATTTCTTGTCGACGTCGGTCTCGATTACCTGACACTCAGCCGTGTTGCCGCGACGCTCTCGGGCGGTGAAGCTCAGAGAATTCAACTCGCGACGAATCTCGGCTCGCTTCTGGTCGGTACGCTTTACGTTCTCGATGAGCCGAGCATCGGTCTTCATCCGCGTGACAACGCACGGCTGATCAAGATCCTCGAGAACCTGCGCGACATCGGCAACACGCTGCTCGTCGTTGAACACGACGAGGACACGATGCGGGCCGCCGATCATATCCTCGACATCGGCCTGTTCGCGGGCGAGCTTGGGGGGAATGTTGTCTTCGAAGGCGACTTCAAAACGTTGCTTAAAGACAAGTCATCGCTTACGGCAAGATATCTGCGCGGCGACAGCGAAATAAAAGTCCCGCAAAAGCGAAAAGCGAAAACTAAGTCCAAGATCGCGATCACCGGCGCCCGAGAGCACAATCTGAAAAATGTCTCTGTCGACATACCGCTTGAGATGCTTGTCTGTGTCACCGGCGTCTCGGGCTCGGGCAAATCGACGCTGGTTCATGACGTTCTTTACGCCGGTCTGAAAAAACAACGCGGCGAATGGAACACACACGTCGGCCTTTTTAAAGAGATTACCGGCCATGAACATGTCGATGACGTAATGCTGGTTGATCAATCGCCGATCGGCCGTACGCCTCGCTCGAATCCCGTCACATATATCAAGGCCTATGACGCGATCCGCGAAGTTTTCGCGGGAACCGCGGGGGCGAAATCGAAAGGCTTCAACGCGTCGCATTTCTCTTTCAACGTGCCGGGCGGGCGATGCGAAACATGTCAGGGCAGCGGCACGGTGACGGTCGAGATGCAGTTTCTCGCGGACGTCGAACTTACATGCGAAGACTGTCGCGGTACGCGTTTCCGCGACGACATCCTCGCCGTGAAGTACAAGGGTAAGAACATCGATGAGGTACTCGGCCTGACAGTGCGCGAGGCACAGATGTTTTTCAAGGATGTAAAAAAACTGACGAGTAGGCTAAAGACGCTCGAGGAGGTCGGCTTGGGTTATCTGCGGCTTGGGCAATCGGCGACGACTCTTTCCGGCGGCGAAGCGCAACGCGTTAAGCTTGCCGCGCATCTGGCGCAGAAGACGCGCTCGAATACTTTGTTCATCTTCGACGAGCCGACGACCGGCCTACACTTCGACGACATTAACAAGCTGCTCGCCGCGTTTCGAGCGTTGATCGCGGGCGGCGGCAGCCTCGTGGTGATCGAGCTCAATCTCGATGTGATAAAAACTGCGGACTATGTGATCGATCTTGGCCCGGAGGGCGGCATCGGCGGAGGCGAGCTCGTTGCGGTCGGAACACCCGAGCAGATCGCGAAGAACGAAAAGTCACACACCGGAAGATACTTAAAATCACTGCTCGCGGGCAAGAATTAGCGTCGACGGCGGAAACGACCGTCAGTTCGTTTCCCTTCCTCCTTGCTTCCTTGTTCCTCTTATTCCGTGGTTTCAGTAAGGATCAACCACAGAAGAAGATGAAGTAGAGGAAAGTTCCGTCGTCTTATTCTTGTTCTGTGATTTCAACAGGAATGCAATCACGGAAGAAGCCTCAGAAGAGGAGTGAAAGTGGAAAGTTAGTCGTCGCCAAACTTTGCACGCCACGTGGGAGCGATCTGCTCCATCACCTTACAGTCGCAATAGCCGCCGTTGTCGTTGAGCCACGTTGTGATCCTCGGAAAGTTGAGGTGGTTCTCCATCATGAACCGCATCGAGTATTGCAGGCTGTGATTGCATTCGGCTTCGTACAGTTGGTCTTCGAGAAAATCAAGCAGATCGCTGATCGTGTGCTGCTGCGCGGGTAGCGAATCCAGAAACGCTTGTAGTTCCTCGCCACTCAATTGTTCGAGATTTTCGATCTCCCGTCGTCTTACAACTGGCATCTTCTTCCTTCTTTTCGTGTCTTCCTTTTCGTGTCTTTCGTGTGTTTCGTGGTTTTCAGTCTCTTAAATCCGAACCACCAAACAACACGAATACACGAAACAAATCCACTAAAACTCACTCTCCGACATTCTCGACAATTCCGCACGCGCCGCTTCTTCGCGTTCTTTTTCTTTCACGCCTTCGCGCCCATCGTACGAGATGAACTTGGGCAGAAACAAAGCCGCACCAAGAACAGAGATGACACACAAAACACCGCCCGATATCAACGCGGCCTTCACACCAAATTTCTCCGCGACAATTCCCATCTTAGCGCTTCCGAGCATCGGGCCGGTAAGGTAGCTCATCATCTCGATGCTCGCGAGCCGTCCGCGAAGGTAGTTCGGGATCGTCTGGTTCCAGATCGAACCGCGAAAGATGCCCGAGATCATATCGAAGAATCCGGCGGCGCCGAGAAACAGGAGCGCGGGCACGATGCTGTCGACGAGACCGAAGCAGATTATCGCGACACCCCAAAGAACAGCGGCGCCGGTGACAAACGCTCCGTGGCGGTGAATGTTCTTCGTCCATCCGGATGTAATGCTGGCGAGCAATGCCCCGGCAGCGATGGATGCGGG
>JBKKAS010000246.1:0-21716 GCA_046714595.1 Pyrinomonadaceae bacterium
GACAAAATACTACGACGGTCTCGAGTACTACATAACGATGGGATATGTGCCGGAAGATAAAAATTCATCGTCGGTTTCCAAGACGCTGGAGTACGCATATGACGACTGGGCGATCGCACAGATGGCGAAGATGCTTGGGCGGCCAAATATCTATTCCGAGTTCATCAAGCGTTCCGAGAACTGGAGGAACGTATACGATCGGTCGTCGGGTTTCATGCGTCCGCGAATGAGCGACGGAAAATTTCGCGAAAAGTTTGACGCGCTTCAGACACACGACCAGGGATTTATCGAGGGCAACGCATGGAACTACAGCCTCTACGTTCCGCACGATCCCGAGGCGATGATCGAAACGATGGGCGGCAAGCAGAAATTCACAAAATACCTCGACGAGCTATTCACGATGCACTTACCGGACGAATTTTTTGCCGAGACCGAAGACATCACGCGTGAAGGAATAATCGGAAACTACGTCCACGGCAACGAGCCGTCGCATCACGTCGCGTATTTGTATAACTGGACCGATGCACCGTGGAAAACCCAGGAGCGCGTTCGCATGATCCTCAAGAACCAGTATCGCCCGTCGCCCGACGGGCTCGGCGGGAATGACGATTGCGGTCAGATGTCGGCTTGGTACCTATTCTCGGCGCTCGGATTTTACCCGGTAGCTCCCGGCTCCGACCGGTATTCGCTTGGGAGCCCGCTGATCAAAACCGCTGTCTTAAAACTTGAGAATGGCAGGACGTTGACGATTCGCGCCGATAACCAAGGCCACCGCAACGTGTACGTACAGTACGTCACCATGAACGGCCGACGCCTGAACCGAAGACATATAACCCACGCGGAGCTGATGAACGGAGGAACGATTGTGTTCCAGATGAATGACAAACGGGCGAAGTGATCAAGATAAGGCAAATCGGACAATCGTGAAGATGATGACAGCGACGAAAAGGATCAGTGTTCCGATGATCTGCATGCGTGAAAATTTCATTTCGTTATGGATGAGCTGATCGAGGAGTTTCGGCTCCTGTGGGATCAGCGGTTCGAAACCTCGTTGAGGATACGCCTGCTAAATGTACATTAGCAACGCCGTGTGCTTTTGATAAATAGTTACGCGGCAGGCATAGGCATACAACTTGATGAGTGTATTGACGCCTAACACAATGCCGTGCACCTGACCGCGAATAGCATCGCCTTCATCCGCGAGACGCCGTGTTTTAAAACGTTGTGCGCGCGACGGGTGGTGCCGGGCGTCAGATTTGCGGGTGCGTGATGGGGTTCGGTGGCTGCAACCTTTCCAACAAGAGCATCCGTATGAACCGAATAAGCTGAACGAATTTAACCTTATTGGAGGCGTAGAATGAACAAAGCAAGTCGAACGATTATTACTTTAGCCGTCGTTTTGGCAGGCGCGATTTTGGCTTCCGCGCTAATGCTTACATTTTCACCGAATGATTCGTGGCTGGCGTTTATTGGCTGGATGGTTTTCTTTGTTGCCATTCAAACTCCGTTTCTATTTATTCAGTCAGCCCAAGACGGTTGCACGGCGTGGTTGACTCGTTTCCGAAAAGGAGAGTAAAGGCATGAAAGAAAATTGCAATTCATTACTGCGCGGTGTGACCCATCAAGCAAATGATGGCTTCCCGTGTGGCAGCCCGACTGCAAAAAGAAAACAATCTGGCGGTGGAAAACGGTGAGAGGCGGACTTGGCGAGTTTAGTGTCTATCTTGACGAGGAGAAGGTTATTGACACGAATCGCTTTTGGTATCCGACGACAAACAAAGTCGTAGGAAAGGTACAAGCACTGCTCGCAGAGTAGGCTTTTTTCATCCACAGGCCGCCGAAAAATTCAATGGACTTGAGGGCGAAACAGCGACTTTCTTATCAACGGGTCTTTTCAATTCGGAGTTGCGTGTACGCGGTTTCGCCCCATGTCATCTCAAGCGCTAGGTGTCTCGGCCTGCGTGAAAGTAGTCCTCGCCACATCACCAGGCGAAAGAGTTTCTCGCTGTCACTAATTTTCTCTCGCATAAGGAGGATCGAATCATGAGCGCACAGAAGGTAAATATCGCAGCTCAGCGGAGGGATCGTCTCCGGGCGGCCGCTGACGGGTACTTCGAGGGGCTGAGAAATAAGGATTTCTCGGCAATCCCGTACGACGACCACGTGACCCTACGCGCGCCGCTCGCCCCCGGCGGCGTTAACCGGCCGCTGGCTGGGAGGGAGGCGTTGCGTACCCAGTGGTGGCAGCCTTTACAGCCGGCCCTGGAAGGGGTTGAGATAACCGTCCTTGACTACTACATCAGCGAGACGCTGACGGGCATCATCGCCGAGGCCGAGATCAAGATCAACGCCATCTCCCCAGCCGTCACGTTGCGTGTAGCCGACCGCTTTACGGTGAACGATGAAGGGAAGATCGTCGAGCAGGAGAATCACTTTGATCCCCGTGACGTGACGAACCCGGGCTGGCAAAATGTTTAGACAGGGGGCGGCCGACGCCTAACAACGGCATGGAGCGGACGCGCATCTGTTTCGTTTGTTAGCTTGCGGTGGTCTGCCCCACGTCATTTCAACCGTTCGACGGCTTTCGGCAAACCTATGGATGACCTCGAGTCGTGGAGCAGAAAGGTAGCAGCACTCGCCCTTGATCGTTTGATCGATGAAGGGTTCTTGAAGCGAGAGGATTTCGATGCGGCGTTAGGCCCTGCCGCGGAGGAAATCCAGACCCGTCTCGCTATGGGTGATTACCCTGATGTCGAGGATTCCACTGCTTCCTCATGATTCGCTCTTCATTGGCGACGCCCAACAAATCATTGGACGTGAAGGCGAAAGGCGCGGGTGACGCCGGGCGTTAATACGCCTTCGTGACATCCACGCCGGTGTAGTAGTGCTTGATGATCTCGTCGTACTTCACGCCCATCTTCGCGAGGCCGTATGCGCCGTACTGGCACATGCCGACGCCGTGACCCCAGCCACGGCCGGTGAAGGTGTAAGCGGTCACCTGATTTCCAGAATAGCGTTTGTTGATGACGAAAAGTTGTTCGCGTAGACGAAGCGCCGATCGGATCTTTCCGCCTTTCAAAGTCTTGACTCCGCTGGATCCGACGATCTCGATCTCGGCCGCACGGCGCGAATAACCCTGTCGCTTTATCTTCACGTCGTAGAGAGTTCCGATGCCGCGGACGTATCTCGAAAGCCTTGATTGGACCACCGAGGGCGAAAGCGATGTCGTCCAATTTGTAAACGGCGACATGTTCTCGGCGACGGTCGGCACGTTGGTCGGCTCGATCTCCAGATACATGATCGAGCCGCTCGGGTCAGTTTGATAGTTCACCATCTCGCCGCCGACAAGAGCGGCTTCCTTGATCGGGTAATAACTGCCGCCAAATTTTCTAAAAAGAAAAACATCGGGGCGGATCGCAATTTGGCGTTCGCTCCTGCCCGATCTCAGAACCAGCTTTCCGTCGACACTCGCCTTCGTCGTACCGCTCTGCAGCGTGGGCATCCACTTTTTCTTTTCGTATATCTGGCGGATCAGCCGCAGGAGGTCCGCGCGTCGAAAATACTTTTGCGGCTTCAGTGTCAGATCGGAGTGGAGCGTAAATAAGCCGTCCCGCATTAGCATCGCGACCTCGGCTCGTCGTTCTTTCGGAACCTCTGCGGCGTCGTCGAAAGAGAGATGATAATTGACGTCGGAATCGCTGAGCAGCGTGTCCGGCTCTCCTGGTGTGTATGCGAGAGAAACCACGACGCGGGCCAGCTCGACGGGCTTGAGAGTTTCTTTCGAGACGTTCGGAAACGGCTTGCCGAAGCGGGTAGCGATCTGGTTTATCCAATTAGAGACTTCGCCGACGTTGGGCTCCTCGTCGAACCAATCGTCGGTGAATTGATTTGTCGTGAGCGAGAAGCCATTGACCGCGAGCATCGACATCAATCGAACGAGTTCGAGATTCTCGTCGTTGCGAAGTTTGGCCGGGTGTCGGATCGTCTTGATCAAAAACGGTTCGAAATGCCGGCGGCCCTCGAGCGAGCATTCGACACCGCGAAGGTAAGGCTCATTGGTTTCAAACACATTCTCGACATTCTCGGTCCGCCCGCCGCAGGTCGACGTGAAATACGCCATGATCGGTTTGCCGTTGTATGTCGCCACCATCCCGCGAGTGTCGCGAACTGCCTGCGTTCCCATCTTCGTTTCGATCGCGACGCCATTGTAAACCTGCGACCAAACCGTCGGTACCATGTCGAAACCCTTCGTGCCGTATGTGTCCACATTGGCAACTGCGTAGGTCCGGGCAGCGATCGCCTGCGCTTTTTGCGCTTCGAGATTCGGCAGACTAAGTTCGGCCGGGACGACACCTAGCAAGTATTCCTCGAGCGGCACGACGTTAACGACCGTCAAGGTTCCGCGAGAGTTTACGAAGACCTCAAGCTTGCCGCGGTAAGCTTTACCGTTGAGCTTTACAGGATTAGCACGCTCACTGAACGATCCGAACGATACGGACTTGAGCGACGCGTAATTTGCCGACCCGCTTCCGCCATTCACGATCACCTCACGAAGGTTGGCGTTGACCACATCAGGGCCGACTACGTTCGATGTTCCGGTCGTCCTGATCAAACTGCGCACTTCCGACTTTCCCGCCGTTCTTAACTGTCGCGAGAGTTCAACCGCGTCGTCACTATGCACGACTTTTTTCTCAGTCACGACGACAACATCTTGAAATCCTTTTTCGGCGAGCTTCGTCTTGAACGCATCGGATTCTTCCGGCGTTTCCTTGATCGAGCCGATCCAAACTTTCCATGTATTGGTCGCAGGGTCGATACTCACAATCCCTGTCTCGCCCGTCTCTTCGCGGATCTCCTTCGCGAGTGCATCGGCTTCGGCAGCACCGGGCAGGTTCTGGATCTCGAAACGATAGTTCTCGATCTCAGGCGGGCGATACGCACGGGCCGAAACTGAAACGCGGCTTGTCGCCAGATAACGGTTCGGCTCATCCAGGCTATACGCGACGAGCTGAGTGTCGGACGTCGTTATCGAAACGGAACTCGAGTTTGTCGTGAGGCCGATACGGATGAGGGGTTCGCTGCCGAGATAAAAGTATTCGGGGTTGATTGCCGGGGCTGAGGAAACGAATGTAAGGATCGCAAGTACTACTAATATGCGAACTGTCATGAAAGGATGATAACTCATACGCGTCCGGCCGTTGAACATAAACCTCTCTTCAGTGTGCTGGTTCACTTTAAAAAATGCTGATTCTTATTCCGCGTTATTCCGTGCATTCCCGTGTATTCGGTGGTTCTTGCACTGAAAGATAACCACGGAATACACCGAAAACACGGAGAAGACACGGAATAAAAAGGCAGAAGCCAGTGATTGCACGGCGTCGCAAATGACTTCCACGCGCGTGAAATTCAAACTGAACCATTACCCTCTCTTCCATTACTGAATTACCAATTACCCAATTAATATTTACGTTCCAAAAACCCTACTTCTCGAGCGCGTTAAATATGAACGGGAACGTCCCAAACGTCTGCCCGCGATGCTGTGGCCGGAAGGCGAAGAGGACGATCTTGCCTTTGCCGTACGAGACCTCGGCGAGCGCCGTTTTGCCGTTGAGATATTTTTCCCCGAGCATCCAACCGGACATCAGTGCATCCTTCTCAGCGTATCTCGCGATCACGCGAGGGGTAAGAGTTACGTTTTTAGGCGTGACCGGTTCGGTCGTACCGGTAGCGGATTTCACGCCTGAAGGCGTGACTCTTACAGTTTCAAATGCAGAGCTTGAGTTGAAGTACGCCGGCGTCTCCTCGAGCATTCCCTTCGCGTACGGATGCCGGGTGTCGACATTCAGTTTTACGATCGATCCGGGATTATAAAACTCGTTTCGCTTTAGACCGCTAAGCACATTTCGCAGCGGCAGGCCGAAACGTTTTATCACCAGCTCGCAAGAATCGTCAAAGCAGATCAACTTCCCGCCGGCGTCCACAAACTTTTTCAAATTCTCGACACCGGCGTCGCCGATGCCGCCCGCGAACTCGGCGGGATAACGCTGCGCACTTAGGCCGTTAACGATCGTCGTCTCGTTGTCCGCGGCAAGGATGATCAAATCGTAGTCGAGACGCCCGGCGCGAAAATCTTCGTTCGAGATCGAGCTATACGGAATCTTATGCGTATCGAACACCAGGCGTGTCCAGCCTTCGTCCATCGATGATGTGAACGGTTTGTAGAGACCGATCTTCGGATTCGTCTTTAACGGATTCGACAATTTTGGAAACGGTATCGCAGACTGTGTGAGATTTAGGATCGCGCGAGGATAGTTCCAGTGCGGCACACGCTGAAGCGTGCCGCGGTACTTGTCCAGATCGCGGATGTCCCAGACCTCGTATGTCTCGACGCCCATCTGCAGCGGCAGCGTCCAACCCGCAACGTCGTATGGCGGCTCGGCCTCTCCTTTCTCGTTTACGCGATGTGGATAGACTTGCTTCTCGAACAGCGACAGTACGTTGTTCTTCTGCGGCTGGTTGAGAAAGACGAGAAAACTGCCAAGCGGAATCTCGTGAAAGTCCTCAGTCTGGCTGTGCTTTACGTAAAGCTCATTCGTCATCCCGTAAACCTCGATGCCCTGCCAAAGCAGAATCTCGAGAAAGCGCGCAACGTTTTCTGCTCTCGGCTGACCGGCCATCACGACGTAAGCCTGCGGAACGTTCGGGTCTGGTTTGAGATTCGCGCTGCCGAGCTCGTAGAAATTTTGCAGGTACCGCGAACGATATTTCGCCGCGAGCGAAAGCAGCGCGCGGCTCGCGGTCATCTCGATCTCGGCGATGTCGCCCGGTCGCCACATGCCGGGTTCCCACGCGTCGGGATGCGCGGTGTCGGTAGACAGTGCGGATGGCAGCCCGCGAGACGGACGATTGCTCTGCATCTGCTCTTTCGTTATCGTCACCGGCGACATCAGATCTGCACTCGCCGCTTCGGACAAAATGCCGATCGAGTTGTGGTAATACGGAGCGGAGCGAAATCCTCCGTGCCACCACGTGTCGAATGTCGTGTTCGTCGCAACACCCGCGATGTTTTTCGCCTGAAGATCAGCCGCCATTTTGTAACCGACCAGGCCGACCTCGCGAAGAACGACGGGCGGAATGCGCGGATTTGGCGGATCAAAGAATGGCGGTATGACGAATCGTGCGCCGGTCTGTCCCATCTGATGAATATCGTAGACGATCTGCGGATACCACTCCTGCCAATACAACTTTGTGATGGCCTGCGTCTCGGCGAGATTCAGCATGAACCAATCGCGATTGTTATCGTGGCCGGCGTAATGGTGATAGAGCTCGGGTGGCGACGTGCCCTCGCTAATGGTGCCGAGAGTTTTTCGATACCAGTTCGCAACGATGTCGATGCCGTCGGGATTCGATGAAGGGATCAGCAAGAGTATCGTGTTGTCGAGGATCTCTTTCGTTTCGTCATCGCTGGCAGTCGCGAGCCCATACGCGAGATTCATCGACATCTGCGATGCGACGATCTCCGTGGAATGTATCGAGCAGGAGATCGATACGATCGTCTTACCGGTCTTGATCAAACTCTCCAACTCCGCCGCACCCTTGATGGTCCGCGGGTCTGCAAGCTTTGCGCTGATCCGACGGTATTTCTCGAGATTCCTAATGTTCTCTGGCGACGAAATGAAAGCGGCGATCAGCGGTTTCCCGAGCGTCGTTTTGCCGATCTCTTTTACCGTGACGCGATTGCTTGCAGTATCGAGTCTGGAAAAGTAATTCGTTATCTGCGTCCAGTCGGCGATCGTCCGGTCGTCCGTCGGGCGGAAAGCCAAAACGGATTGTGGCGACGGAACCTGGGAGTAAGCAGTCAGCAGTAAGCAGTAAGAAGTTAAGACGAGGGTAACGAAAACTCGAAATGGATACATGGAAGGCGCTCGGAGCTTTGGACTTTGGAGATTAGACTTTAGACTATCCCGCATGCAAGAGGTGTCCTCGGAGGCGATCAGCGATAACACAAAACTGACGTTTGCTGTTGAGAAGTCTAGCAAATCGCGCCTCACGGGCAAACTTCGTTATTGGTGGTGTTGGGTAGCGGCATCGGGGCTGCTGCTGCTGGTCGCCGCACCCGCATTGATCTTCCTTTGGATCATCGATCGCCGGCTTTGGCTTTATCCGCTTGCGCTGTGGGGTGCCGAGACGTGGCTGCGTGCATGCGGAGCGAAGGTAAAAGTAACTGGAACCGAACACCTCGAACCAGGACGCTCATATGTGTTTGCTTCGAACCACCGTTCCTATCTCGACACGGCGGCTTTGTTTCGGTACGCAGGAAGACGCATCGGTCTCGTCGCGAAAAAAGAGTTACTGAAAGCACCCGTCATGGGTCAGGGAATGAGCTTTGTAAATATCATCGCGATTGACCGTTCGAACGCCGACCGCGCACGCGACTCGATGGAGAAAGCAAGGGCCGTGATGGAAGCCGGCTACTCTTTCGGGGTCTTTGTCGAAGGCACGCGTGCTCTGCCCGGAGAGTTGCTTCCGTTTAAGAAAGGAGCTTTCCACCTTGCTCTGCAAACCGATGCTCCGATCGTGCCCGTGGCGATCAGAAACTCCGACTGGATGATGGGAAAGCGTACCGGCGTCGCGTATCCGGGCGAGATCGAGATCACGCTTTTGCCTCCGATCGAGACAGGCGAACGGGATGTCATGGAATTGTTGGTGGAGACTCGAAGGGCGATCGCTTCGGAGATGGGGAGATGGGGAGATGGGATATAACGGTAAGCGGTAAACGGTAAGTGGTAAGTTCGTATCGCTAACTCATTGCGTCAGAGACACGAACTTACCACTTACCGTTTACCGCTTACCACTATTAAGGCTTCTTAGGTGTCGGGCTTGGCGCCGGCTCGACCACGTCTTCTTCACCGATGATCTTGACGTCTGTTCTGCCAACGCCGTAGTTCGTATATTTCACGCGAACCTTGATCTTCACGACCTGGCCGTTCCGAAAGACGAGTTCGTCATCCGATGAGCTGAACGACGGAAACCAGTACTTGCCGTCGATATTCTCACGCCACGTTTCTATAATCGGAAACCGTTCGTCCTTCCATTCTGGTACCGCCTTTCCCTTCGATTTCACGATCAGCAGATCCTGGTCATCCACCCAGATCCTTCCCGAAAAAAGTCTTAGGCCGTCTTTTTCCGCTTTCGGGATAACTTTCGGCGCGACGTCGAAAACAAAGAGATCGAGCTCGTCGATCTTTTCTTTTCCAAGGTAAGTGAATTTGTATTTGTCGATGTGTGCCGGTTCAATTGCGAACGGATCGAGGCCTCCGAGATTCTCGAGATCGGCCTGTGTGACGCTGATCTCAGTCAGAGTCGAGATCGGTGCAAACAGAATCTTTTCGACGCGCGCACCGGCCGGGTCGAACGTCATGAACGAATCGCGGCGGTAGGTGCCGGAAATCTGTCCGCCCATCCCGATGGTCGAGATCGTCGCGTTTCGGTTGAAGGCATAAATGTTCAGGGCCTGCCGGAAGAGACGCTCGTTTCGCGTGAATTTCGCGACGATCTTGTCGATTTCGGCCTGGCTCAGATCCGCTTTTGCGAAACTCGACGCCTGTCCGAACGTCACGATGCCGGTTGCGAGTAAAAGTGTGCAGATCCAAAGAAATTTCATAATTCGGTAGTCTAGGGACTGTGTGGTAGATGCTCGATGTCGGGCAAACGTTGACCAACCTGTCAGAGCAACCCCGTCGGGTGTGTTCAACATTACCCCGCACAACCCGCCCACTATCATGGGCGGTTCTGACAATTTAACGCCAATTACCAAACAAGATGAACGGGGCCCAGTAATACGGATGGGCATATGGAGCATTTTTATCGGTTTCGAATGGTGGGCCGGCCGCCGGGAGCGTAGCTCCGAAAGCTTCAGCACGTGGCGGTTTCGGCCCGCTGTTCGTCCCGTATGATCCGCGCATGAGTCTTAATTGCGCTTGTCGTATGGACTCGGCTTTCGTCTCTGTGCCGGCTCCGAACCGGCGGTAGAACTCGACCATAAAATCACGTGTCGACGGATCCGCGACCGGCCACAACGTCGCCATCACCGAACGCGCACCTCGCTTTTGTGCGACCGCGCCGAAACCCTCGATCTCGACTCCGTTCTCCTTGGCACCGCCCGGAGTCGCTGTGTTGCACGCCGAAAGGGCGAGCAGCTCGACCCCGTTTAGCGATAGAGCGTTCAACTTATTTAGCGTAAATCGCCGGTCGGCACCACCGCCCAACAGCAGGAACGACTCATTGTCACCGCCGGGAACGAGCTTGAAATGGCTGGCGATATGGAGGATAGAATAACGTCCGACCGCCGCGCGAAAAGCACGCTCGTCGAATTTCTCATCGAGCAGCTTCTGTCCTGGAATCACACCCTTCACACATACCGGATGGCTCGAAACGGTTTTGGCGATGGGGTCGGTCACAATGCAGTCGAGCTCGTCCGGTACGGCGGTAAGCGCTGAGAATCCGTCGGTCGGAACCGATACCCCAGCGCCGAGCGCCGTCCAGTTCTTTTTAACCGGCGGCAATAACAGTCGGTCACGGCTCGCAAGTGTGACAACGGCGGTCGCGAACCTCTCGGCGAGATAGCCGTGCTGTTTGTCCCAGACCGCTGCCATCGGCAAGTATCGCAGCGTACCGTCTAAACTCCAGACGACAGTGTCGGCCTTGATGCCGGCGAGATCAGCCTCGATCGGCTTCACTAACAGGTCGTAAATTTTCTGTCCTGACGGTCGCGGATCGATCGGCTTCCCCGTCGCCGGACTCGTCAACGCACCGCGGAATTCAGCCACCACCTTGTTGAGTTCGGCTTCGGAAATATCGACGGCGTGTGCGCGCTGAATGTCGGCAGTCGTGACGATGATGTTTAGGCGTTTCTCGCCCGCGATCGTCGAAACAACGGCTGTCCGATCGGCCTTCATCTCTCTAAGCGTTTCCTGCAAGGACGAATCGACCTGGGCGACTTCCTTGTCCTTCGAAGACTTGGCGAACTCGACCTTGAGCTGTTCGAGGTACTTCTGAAATGCGACGGTCGCGTCCGCTCGCTGGCGTTCAAGCTCGTCGAGCCGCGACTGTTTCGGAAATTTCCCTGCCGGGTATTCCAATCTCTCCCGATCGAGATCTCCGTACTCGCCCGCGATGGCCGTTATCATCCCAGCTACTTTTTCGTAGCCGGCGATGGCGATTCGCTCGCTCTCGGTTAGAGTCGACGTCTGCAGCAATTCGCGCGCGACCTTATCGTCGCGTCGTTGAAAAGCGAAGACCTCTTCCTCCTTCAGCATGCCGAGCACCTCTTCTGCCTCGGCTAAACGGCCCTGAGCGATCAGGAGATCGGCCACGTCACGGTAAGTCTCTTCGATCGTTTTTAGATAACGCTTTCGGGACTCGTCGTCCATGCCGCGTATTCCCGACCGGATCTGCTGATAGGTGTTTATCGACTGCTTACCGTAGAACGACGCGAGCTTTTTGTTTCCCAATGCGTCCCAGGCGTACATGAGATTACTGCTCGTAGTGGCTTCGCCCTCGCGATCTCCGACAAAACGCCTGATCGGCAACGCCTGATAGTAGAAATCGATCGCTTTCAACCGGTCGGCAGGCTCATAGCTCCAACCGATATTATGAAGAGCGGAGGCCTCGAGGTCTCGGTCACCGAGAGCGCGAGCGATCGCGAGAGCCTTTACCTGGTATTCCCGTGCTTTTTCGTTCTGTCCGACCTTGTTGTACAGGTGGCCGATGTTAATGAGCGACACCGCTTCACCGTCCCGGTCGCCGATCTCGCGACGAAGCGCTAAGGCAAATTCATACTGTTTGAGCGCGTCATCAGTCTGGCCAGCTTCGACAAAGATTGTCCCGATGTTGCTCACTGTCGTAGCGATCCCTTTCTTATCCCCGTCTTCGCGGCGGATATCAATCACTTTCAGGTATAGCTGCAACGCTGCTTTCGGGTCGCCAAGGTCCGTGTGTACCGACGCGAGATTGTGCATCACCGTCCCTTCCGTTCCTCGATCGCCCAGTTCACGCGAGAGCTTGAGCGCCTGATTGAGATAGGCGAGGGCCGTTTCGTATTCGCCGACCGTCGTGTGGTATACGCCTAGATTGCCCAAAGATTGCAGTTCGGCTGCCTTGTCACCAAGCTTCCGGCGAAGCTCGAGTGCGCGTGTCTCATACTCGATCGCCTTACGACGATCGCCAAGGTTGTCGTGTGTACTGGCCAGGAAGCTAATCGACAGCGCCTCGCCTGGCTTGTCGCCAATCTCCCGCCGGAGAGCAAGGGCCCGTTCAAAGTACGATATTGCTTTGGAATTCTCACCAAGCCGTAACAGCACGACGCCGATGTTGTTGGTCACAACCGCTAGATTGTGTTTGTTACCGATTGATGCATTAATTGCCGCCGATCGTTCGAAGAGCTCGATCGCCCGGTGTCTCTCATCGACATCTTCACACTCCTCTCCTGCAAAAATAAGCAGGAGTGCTTCTTCGCGCCGGAGCCCGATCGACTTGTAGATCTCTGCGGCTTCGATGAACTTCTTTATTCCCTCTCGTTTCTTGTTGTGGTCGTCCTCGTCGGCGAGTGCGTTGGCCTCTTTGAAGATCGCCTCGGCCTGCGTTTTCTTTTTCGTGAACTCTGCATCGGCGGGTTGTTGCGAGAGAATCACCGCGGGCTGCGTAATAAGCAGGGCAAATAGCAGTGGGGCTGCAATAAGATTGGGTCGGCAAAACACCTTCATGGTTTTCTAACTTGCCGGATGAGCGGGGTTGGTGGAAAGCTTACCACAAACGGCCGCTCCCGGCTGTTTGTTTGCTAGTGAAGTGAAAGGCGGGTTTGGTTACAAATCTTTCTCCGCGAGCTCTGCGAGCTCTGCGTGAGGTCTTCCATAGCCACAACAAGCTTTGGGAAATACGTATGGCCCAAGCAGAGCTCGCAAAGATCGCAGAGAAAACTTAAAGGCAAATAGAATCGCGGAGGTTGCAGAGTGAATTTCCTCTCCGCGATCTCCGCGATCTCTCTGGTTTAGGTTTCTTGTTAATCTACAAACTCGACTTCGACCCGGTGGGGAATGATGCCGGCCTTGTAACCTTCGTCGAGCAGTCGGCGGACGCCTTCTTTCCCGCGTTCGCCGTAATCGAGTGTCAGCTCGTTAACCCACATCGCGACGAAACGGTCGGCGACCTCAGGGGCCATGTCGCGTGCGAACTGCATCGCGTACTGGAGTGCATCCTCGCGGTTTTCCATCGAGTACATGATGCTCCGGTGCAGATGACGCGATACCTGTTTCATAAGCTCGTCACCCAATTCGCGTTTTATCGCGTTGCCGCCCATCGGCAGCGGTAAGCCGGTTTTCTCGTGCCACCACTCACCGAGATCAAGCACCTTGTCCAGACCAAGCTCCTTGTAATAAAGCTGGCCTTCGTGGATCAGAAGGCCGGCGTCGACCTTGCCTTTTTGCACGGCTTCGATGATCTGATCGAATGGGTAGACCTCGTATTCAAATTTTGAATTGAACAGTCGCAACGCGAGAAATGCGCTAGTAAGTTCACCGGGGATCGCGATCTTCATATCGCCGATCTCATCCGGGCTTCTCGGTTCTTTTGCGACAAGGACCGGACCGTACTTGTCCCCTATACTCGCGCCGTGCGGAAGGAGCGCGTACTTGTCGGCAACGTAGGCGTAAGCGTGAAAGGAGATCGCCGTCACGTCATAAACGCCGACCTTTGCATCTTCGTTCAGCGTCTGGATGTCCTTTAGCGAGTGCTCGAATTTAATTCCGTCGGTCTCGAGCTTGTTGGTCGCGAGACCGTAAAACATAAACGCGTCATCGGAATCGGGCGAGTGGGCGACCGTCACGGTGCGTACTTCGGGGGTTTGTTCTGTAGCTGATTCCATACTTCAATACCGCTTGTAGTAAATATTGGTGTCGTAGAAAACCTTGATTCTATCGTTTTCAGAGTGTTTGGCAAAAAGCCCGTTTAGTTCTTTTTCGAGCTCGGGGTAAGACGGGTCGTTCTCTGCCGGCATATAAGATGCCGAAAGCAGACGGCCAAGGAGGCCCGCGAAATCGAAAATCTGTATGTTCTGGAAAGTTGCCCGTTCGTAGCCCGTCTGAAAAAAGTCGCCTAGCTTTTGCTGATCGAAGTTTTCGTGCCGCACCTTCTCATAGTCTGTTGCGTATTTCAGCAACAGCTTTTCGTACTCGCGAAGGAACTCGGTTGTGTCGAGCTGACGCTCATTCCACATCAGCACGACGTAACCGCCTGGTTTTAAGATGCGCTCAAATTCGATCCGAGTCTTTCCAGGATCGAACCAATGGAACGCCTGGGCCGCGATGACGAAATCGACTGAGTCATCAAGGAGGTCGGTGTCTTCGGCGGTACCATTCCAACTCGCGAAGTCGGGAAAGTCCTTGAAAGATTCCTCCGCCGCATCGCGCATGGCTGCGTTCGGTTCCACGCCGTAAACCGTGTTGCCGTATTCAACAAAAAGCTTTGCCGATAGGCCTGTGCCCGAACCGACATCGGCAACGACCGAGGAAGGTCTCAAACCCATCTCCTTCTTGAAAAGCTCAAGAACAGCGGGCGGATATCCCGGGCGGTATTTCACATAATTGGCGACGCGATTGGAGAAGCGTGCGACCGTGTCATTCATAAGCTGTTAGTTTTAAGTCCCGCCTTTATGCGGCTTCAAACTCCCCTCCTTGTCTAAGGAGGGGTGGCAGGCGCTTGGGGTGACGGGGTGGTGGATATGTCTTTCTTCCGCAAACTCCCCTCCTGGATAGGAGGGGAGTTTCTTCTCTCGTCCACTCGCTCGCTCCTCCTATCCAGGAGGGGAGTTTTCGTCCAGTTCCTCGCCCGTCCACTCACTCTTCCTCGCATGCGGTATATCGAACTGATCGAGTATGCGGTTGCAGAGATGCTCGACAAGCTCGCCGATCGTTTTCGGGCGGTGATAAAACCCTGGGCTCGCCGGCAGGATCTGAGCGCCGGCGCGCGAAAGCTTGAGCATATTTTCGAGATGGATCGCGTTGTATGGCGTCTCACGCGGAACGACAACGAGCCGCCTTCCCTCTTTCAAGCAGACATCGGCCGCACGGTGGATCAGGTTCGTCCCGGCACCGGAGGCGATCGCACCAAGCGTTCCCATCGAACATGGAACGATTATCATTCCGGCTTGTTTGTTCGACCCCGACGAAGGCTTTGCCGCGAGGTTGTCCTGGCGCCACACACGGATCAATTTCGAATCCGCGGCCAACCCGAGCCACTCGTTTATTTTCGACGGGTCGGCGTCACGGAGGTTCACGCCCATCTCGACCTGTGCGACCGGCGCCGCGGTCGACGACAGTATCAGATTCACGCTCGTGACCACGCCGCTCGCCGCCAAAAGCTGAAGAGTTCGATGGGCATAGATCGTCCCGGACGCTCCGGTAATTCCAACGGTTAACTCCATAAGGGTGTGTCTGAATTCTAGCTTTTCCAAAATCAAATATAAAGCTGATACGGAACGCGTTGCGCCTTCGCGTTCATGAAACTCTCCTACGCCTACAAATACGCCGGGCTTCTTGTCTAAGACCTCTTTCATATTCTCCAAGTCCCTCGGTCGGCGGGAATCGGTTTCCCGCCTTTTTTGTTTGTGCGCCCCAAAGTGGTGTAGATTCTTGCTTTGGAAAAGAGTTTCAACGCAGAGCTCGCAGAGTTCGCAGAGAAGGAAAAAACTCTGATTTCCTCTGCGACCTCCGCGAGCTCTGCGTTAAAAAAACTTTGTCCACCCAGAGGCTCGCTCGCCGCAGAGAAATTAATGAATATGAGCTCCGATATCGAACAAATACTCAGGCAGCACGCAGATGGCGACATATCATCAGCCGACGCCGCGGAGCGGATCAAGAATCTCTCATACGAAGATATCGGCTACGCTCGCGTCGATCACGCACGCGCCGAACGGCAGGGCTTTCCTGAAGTCATCTTCGGGGAGGGAAAAACGCCACAGCAAATTTGCGGAATCTTTGAAAAGCTGCTTGCACGCCGGCCGAATGTCCTGATCACGCGGACGAATGAGGACGTCTACGGTGACATTCGAAATATCTTTACCGGTGCTGAGTGGCATGAGTCGGCTCGTATGATCAGGGTGTTCCGCGACAAGACCGAGCTCGGTCTCGGCGAGATCACCGTCGTGACCGCCGGGACGAGCGACATTCCCGTCGCGGAGGAAGCCGCCCTCACGGCGGAGACGATGGGCAACACAGTAAAGCGCGTCTGGGACGCGGGCGTCGCCGGGATTCATCGCATCCTGGCCGAGCGCGAGCTGCTGCAGAATTCGCGCGTCCTTATCGTCGTCGCCGGGATGGAAGGTGCGTTGCCGTCTGTTGTCGGCGGTCTCGTCGCGGTTCCTGTCATTGCTGTTCCGACGAGCGTCGGCTACGGCGCGTCGTTCGGTGGCATCGCCGCGCTTCTGGGAATGCTCAACTCATGCGCCTCGAATGTAACGGTCGTGAATATCGACAACGGCTTCGGTGCGGGGTTCGTGGCGAGTTTGATAAATCGACGTAGACCTGAGGAATGATTTATATGCAGCGCGAGGTCAGAATTGTGTACAGCACGCAGCTATTGAGATCGGCCGTCCTAAGATATTGGTTACATACTTTAAGAGTTTCGGGACTTCTGCTAACGGTTTTCCTTGCAGTCTCGGCAGTGGGCTTGTTGCTGATCGGCGACAGGTCTTGGGTGGTCGGAGTCGCTGTCGCGTTGTTCACGATCTGGACCGGGGTAATTGTCGTCTCTTACTTTCGCTTACTGAACATGTCGATCGACAAATTCGAACGGATGGAGGTTCCAGCAGCGACGTTTCGGTTTGATGACGATGGTTTAGCAATAGAGGCGGACACTGGCAAAACCGAATTCGCATGGAAATTCGTTGATGGAATACTTCAATATCCTAATGTATGGCTGATGGTTCTTGGCGGGGGCAGCTACATTACCTTGCCGGCTGAACAGCTCGATAAAGAGTTAAAGGCTTTTATACTCGAAAAAGTACGCGAGGTTGCGAAGTCAAAAAAAGCAGCCCATATCTAGCTACGGATCGATAAGTACATAGAGCCTGTCCGCCCAGTCGGAACGGGCGTTCCGCAAGATCTCGTATTGGACCCGAGCCATCTCGTTATTACCCAATTTCAAATATGTCCGGCCGAGGTTGTATCTGGCCTTATCAAACTCCGGATCGTAGCCGAGCGCGCTGTTGAAGGCCTGCAGACTATCGTCGGGCTTGCCCAATTCAAAATAGCTTTCGCCGAGCGCATTGTAGGTCTTCGCGTCGGGTTTATAAGTCTTGAGCTGCTCGTATGCCTGGGCAGATTCGGGATACCGCTTTTGTTTGAAGTACGCCGCGCCGAGACGCTCCAGCGCGTTCGCGTGATCGGGCTTGATGACGATCGCCCGGCGGTACGCGAGAATTTCCTCATCCGTCCGGTTGAGCTTGCTCAGCGTAAGACCGAGAGCGTACTGCGTATCGCCGCTGTCCTCGAGCCGAAGAGCCTGCCGGTAGGCGTCCGCCGCCTCCTTGTATTGGCCGAGCGCGTAGCTCGACGCACCGATGTTCACAAAAGCCTCGGCCCATACCGGACGAAGCCTCGCCGCCTGTTTCGAGGCTTTTAGTGCATCCTGATGACGGCCGAGAACGCCGTAACAGAATCCGGCTTGATACCACGCCTCGGGATAATTCGCATCGAGCTCGGTCGCTCGTTCAAAAAACTGTAAAGCCCGGGCGTAGTCATCACGCGACAGCTGTGCGACGCCCTGCGAATAAAATCTCTCGGCGGCCGAGCGTTTGTTTTTCCCGGTTTCAGCCGTGAGCGAAGATACGGTTTGAAGCTCGTTGACCTTTAGTTGGAGGATACGTTCGGCTGGGACCGCGAAGTTGAGACTTTGCCCCTCGGCGGCCTGGAGCGTCGCTATTCCGATGACCTGCCCGGACATGTTGACGACCGGTGAGCCGGACGAACCGGGCGAGATCGGCGCCGTAATTTGAATTATCTTTCCATAGCCTGAAATCTCGCGAACGGCCGAAACGATGCCATTCGATACACTCCCCTCGAGGCCGAACGGATTTCCAACCACGACGATCGATTCGCCTTCTTGCGGGACTGTCCGCAAGATCGGCAGCGGCACCGCGAGCTCCTTCGGGACATCAACCTGCAGCATCGCGAGATCGCCCTCACCGTCGACCGCGAGCACGCCCTTAACAACGAACTTTTTGCCATTCATCAGGTGGATCTCGACACGGCTCGATTTTTCGATCACGTGACGGTTGGTGACGATGCGGTCGGGTGCGATAAAAAATCCGCTGCCGCGCGAGAGCGTGTTCCCCCTGCTGTCAAACGTCTCGATCGCCACCGACGACGGCTTGATCCGCTTTACAAGCTCGGGCAGGTAATCTTGCGCGGCAACACACCAGGCCAGGCAAAGCGTAACCAGAAAAATTTTTGCCGTGGTGAAGATGACCGTCATCGGAGGGCTTTTCTCACTAGGAGTATAAGTGCATTAGAGCGTTCGAACAAACAATTCGCTGTCTGCAATTTCGTCACGACCGTCAATCGGGATAAAATTCACGCGGTAGGACAAAAGCTTATGGCCGGAAAGATCGCCCTCGCTGCAGACCATGCGGGTTACGAAGAAAAGGAAAAGATAAAGCGGACGCTGGATGATCTGGGCGTTGAGTATGTAGACATGGGTACGGACTCGTGCGAATCGGTCGATTATCCCGACTACGCCCGCAAGGTCGCCGAGGCGGTTTCGAAAGGCGAATTCGATCAGGGACTGCTCGTCTGCGGTTCCGGAACCGGAATGGCCATCGCCGCGAATAAGGTGAAGGGCGTTCGTGCAGCCGTCGCCTGGAATGAGGACATCGCACGGCTTGCACGCGAGCATAACGACGCTAACGTGTTGTCGCTGCCCGCGCGTTTCATGTCCGACGAAGAAGCCGCGAAGGTCGTCAGAGCGTGGTTTAGCTCTGATTTCGAAGGCGGGCGACACCAGAAGCGTGTAGAGAAGATCATTGAGCTTGAAAATAAATGCTAGCGGTCCGCTAACCTATTCCCCCGCCCGTTCCGCCCCCGATACCGATTTGTAAACAAAAGCTACCGCGAGCGCGGTTATCACCATGCTGATGCCGTCGAAGACGATCTGTTTCGCGATCGTTGACGCCGGCCACGGCTGTATCGAGTAATAGATCAGGTACCACGGCACGGTCACCAGTAACGCGGTGGCGATCCCGAACCTCAGGCCTTGTGTGACCCACGATGCTCCGGACACGCCCTGGCTGTATATCCATGCGAAAGCAAATCCCATGATCACGTGAGCCAGGATCATGTACGGCATATTGCCCATCGCTTCGGCCTCGGGGCGAAACAACGCCTTGAGCCGCATGTAGTCTTCCGTCATAAGCAGGCCGTGAACAAGAAATCCCAAAAGGAAGAAAAGTACGGTCGCCACGACACCTGAGATCAAGAATCTTTTATCCATTTAGTCTCCTTCGAATTAGTCTCCTTCGAAAATTAAGATCCATCCCCCGGCTCGTAAGACGCGCAGTTGCTCGCTATCCGTGCATAGCCGCCGCCCGTTTGTTCATCTCCTCGGGAGAGACGTCCTCGATGTGGGTTGCGAACGCCCAAATATGTCCGAACGGGTCTTTAAATTGTCCGGACCGGTCGCCGTAAAATTGATCTTGGACAGGCCGCATCACTTCGAGACCCCCGGCGACGGCCTTTTCGGTAAAAGCATCGACATCCGCGACGTAGATCATCAGTTGTACCGGAGTGCCGCCAAGCGATTCGGGGCTGACAGCTCCCATGTCGGGATGTTCATCGGCCATCATGATCACCGCGTTACCGATCTTTAGTTCGGCGTGCCCGACCATACCGGGCGCGCCGATACGAAAAAGTTCTTCGGCGCCGAATGCCTTCTTGTAAAAATCGATCGCGGCTTCGGCGTTCTTACAGATCAGATACGGGGTCACGCCCTCGTAGCCTTCGGGAATAGCTTTTACTCCATCGGACATAAAACGAATCTCCTTGTGTTTGGAATGCACCAAATCTATTCAAAGGTCGAAGGAAAGTCAATTTCCGGCGCGGGTTTGAATCGGAACTTCGACGGTCGTAAGATTGAGAAAACGTCGGTATGCAGCCATGCGAACATTTGAAAATGCTCGTTCCCGTTACGCCCAGCGCCGACGGATGCGAAGACTGTCTAAGGATCGGCGGCCGTTGGGTTCATCTTCGTTTGTGTGAAAGCTGCGGCCATGTCGGCTGCTGTGATGATTCGCTTAATCGGCACGCCACAAAACATTTTCAGGTGACGCGACATCCGATCATTAAATCGTTCGAGCCCGGCGAAGATTGGGGCTATTGTTATGTCGACGAAATTTTTTACGATACGCTGCCGCCGTCAGAACCTCCGGTCTAAGCGGCGCCCATCTCGCGCTGTTGATATACGACGACGTTCGTGGTCTGTCGAACTTCGCGCGAGGTGATCTTCGATTTTCTGGAAAGTGCGTATCAGGCTGGGGCGAAACGCGCGGGCTGGGACGCAGAAGAATTTGCGATCCGCCCACTTCGCGCTAACTGATAGCTGATAACTGGCAACTGGTAGTTTCTTATGATCGATCTCCGCAGCGACACAGTTACCAAACCTTCCGACAAAATGCGCGCGGCAATGGCTGCGGCCGAGGTCGGCGATGATGTGTTCGGCGAGGACCCGACCGTCAATCGCTTGCAGGAACGCGCCGTTGAAATTTTTGAGAAGGAAGCGGCTCTCTTCGTCCCGACCGGCTCGATGGGTAACGAGATCGCCGTTAAGCTCCACACAAAACCGGGGGAAGAGATCATTATCGAGGAGCGCGGACACGTCTTGAATTACGAGCTCGGCGCCGCGGCGTTGATCTCCGGCGTAACGATCCGCCCGGTCAAAAGTGTCGACGGCTCGGGGCATCTGACCTGGGAAGAGATTGCACCGGCCTTACACATCGACCAGCCATACTATGTCGCACCGACCGCGCTCATTTGCCTCGAGAACACGCACAACTTCGCCGGCGGAAGCGTCATGACGTCCGAGCACTGCGCGGAAGTTTGCAAGAAGGCTCATGCCTTGGGTTTGCCGGTTCACATGGACGGCTCGCGGATATTCAACGCGTCGGTCGCCCTGAACACTTCTGTGGCCGATCTAACCCGTCATTGCGATTCGGTGATGTTCACTTTATCGAAAGGCCTCGGCGCGCCGGTCGGATCGATGTTGCTCGGAACAAAAGATTTCATCGACGAAGCTCGCGTGTGGCGTAAACGGCTCGGCGGCGGTATGCGGCAGATCGGTATTCTCGCTGCGGCCGGACTGATCGCGCTCGAGGATGGTCCGAAGCGACTTCATGAAGATCATCAAAACGCTCGTGCATTAGCTGAGGGCGTCGCAGCTATTTCCGGGATTTCGATCGACCCATCCACGGTTCAGACGAACATTGTGATCTTCGACGTTTCGGGAACGGGAAAGACGTCCGGTGAGATTTGCGCGCGATTGAAAGAGGCAGGGGTTCTGGCGATCGGGATTTCGGAAAGACAAATTCGCATGGTCACCCACTGCGATGTTTCCCACGATGACATCTTAACGACGGTCGATATATTGGCCAGGCTGTTAACTTAGCTCTGCAG
>JBKKAS010000247.1:0-8252 GCA_046714595.1 Pyrinomonadaceae bacterium
CCGTCGTTGTTTATGTCGAGGAAGTAATTCGGCCGACCCATCTGCGTCGAATTAATCGGAGCCTGCGGAGTAAAGGTCCCGTTACCGTTGTTGATGTACGCAACGATCGAGGATCCGAAATACGTGACGAGGTCGTTCAGCGAATCGTTATTGACCTTGCCGATCATGTACGCCTTATCGAATGGCGTCGCTCCGGGTGGATTGATGACTATCGGAGAGCCGAACCTCCCGTTCCCGATGTTCGGGATGACGAATAGCCGCGGGCGGTTTGATGAAGTGAAGCTTTCTTCGGAGGCGATGAGATCAGGCAGGCCGTCTCCGGTCATGTCTGCCGACTTGTCGAGAAATAATCTCTCGAACGGGATCTGTTGGGTCGATCTGCGCTGCAGATAGACACCGCACTGGCCGAACGCGTTGAGATTGAGAGTGGAAACGAAAAGGAAAAATACAAAAGCGGTCAAACGATGCTTTCGGTTCGAACTGTCCAACATAGCACCTCCAAGTGTGTGCGATGATCTACTAAAAGCCACCATGGCTTTCACCAAAAACAGACGGCGATCCACCGATTTTCCGGTAGCTAATCTTATTCACGGACAACCAGGGAGTCAAGGAATTTGCGGGCATCGGGCTACACGCTGTCAGTATGAAGACGGTGAACGTCTCATATGAGCTCAAACAACGAAGAGGGCGTCCGAAAGGTAGATTCTTCGCACTGAAGGTGCGAGCACTCCAGGGCACCGGGGCTACGGAAAAAAACGACAAGAAAATGGGAGGCGGATCCGCCTCCCATTTCTACCGATCTCTATGCCTGTGCACTCTCGGATTTCTCCACTTTAATTAACCCGAGAAACACTTTCACGTCGTGCTCGATCCGATCACGAAGCTCGGTGTTCTCCTTGAGAAGGTTCTTGACGTTCTCGCGGCCCTGGCCAAGACGTTCGCCCTTATACGAAAACCACGCACCGCTTTTTTCGACGACGTTGTTGTTGGACGCCAGATCGATCAGATCGCCTTCGCGCGAAATACCTTCGCCGTACATAATGTCGAATTCGGTATCACGGAACGGTGGGGCACATTTATTTTTGACGACCTTAACGCGCGTCCGGTTTCCGACCATGCGATCGCCGTCTTTGATCGCGCCGATGCGGCGAATATCAAGACGGACACTTGCGTAAAACTTCAGGGCCTTTCCGCCCGACGTCGTTTCGGGTGAGCCGAAGAACACGCCGATCTTTTCGCGAAGCTGGTTGATAAAGATAAAGGTCGTCCGCGAGGTGGCGACGATCGCGGTCAGCTTTCTGAGCGCCTGCGACATTAACCTCGCCTGCAAACCGGGAAGTGAATCGCCCATCTCGCCGTCAAGCTCGGCCCGCGGAACGAGGGCCGCTACCGAGTCAATAACGATCACATCGACGCTGTTCGAACGCACGAGCGTTTCCGCGATCTCAAGCGCCTGTTCACCGGAATCCGGCTGCGAGATCAACATGTCCTCGATGTTTACGCCGAGCTTTCCGGCGTATTCCGGATCCATAGCGTGCTCGGCGTCGATATACGCCGCGATCCCGCCCGCTTGTTGTGCCGAGGCGACGACATGCAGGGCAAGCGTCGTCTTACCCGAACTCTCCGGTCCATAGATCTCGATGATCCTGCCGCGCGGCATCCCCCCGACACCGATGGCGGCATCCAGGCTGAGACAGTTGGTAGAGATAGCGCCGATCTCTTCATGCGGCCGATCGCCGAGACGCATTATCGATCCCTTGCCGTATTTCTTCTCGATCTGCTGTAACGCAGACTCGATCGCTTTTCCTTTATCCATATACTTTTGCCTCCATGGAACCGAAGTTATTCTTTAAGACTTTGAGCACCGACAAAATGAACTTCCAGGAGTCTAACACAGATGAAAGCGTGTTGCACAGATAAAACACACTATTTTCACCATTAGATTTTAGGAGTTTAGACACGGGAGAAACTGACTTGGTTTCGAGAGACAGTTTATTTGAAACGAGATGCAAGAGCAAGCAATTTATTCACGCGAATGATATGAGCGAGCGAGACGAATCGGTTATAATTCCGGCTTGAATCTTGTCAGCCCGATTTGTCACCAACAAAGAAAAACTTAACGGCATCCGATGCCGTAAACAAGAGGATAATTCCCCGCGACAAGATTAGGAATTCGGTTGTAATGAACCATGTAGACCTGGTCGGGCAGACGCTCGACAGCAAGTATAGGATCGAAAGCGAGCTTGGACGCGGCGGAATGGGAACCGTGTATCTTGCGACGCATCTCGGGACCGAACGGCCGGTCGCGGTAAAGGTCATTGCTCCGCAGTTCATGCAGCGTCCCGAATTCGTCGAACGCTTTCGGCGCGAAGCGCGTGCGGCCGGCCGCCTTCGTCATCCGAACGTCGTCAATGTTACCGACTTCGGATTTGCGGAGACCAGCGATGGGCGCGCCGCATATCTCGCGATGGAATATCTCGACGGCTGTACGCTTGGCGAGATCCTGGAGGAAGAGAACAATCTCCCGGTCGGATGGACGCTCGATATTCTTGAACAGGTATGCTCGGCCGTCCAGGAAGCTCATGAGCAGGGCATCATTCACCGCGATCTGAAGCCCGACAATATCTGGCTCGAGCCGAACCAACGCGGCGGCTACACGGTGAAGGTACTCGATTTCGGTATCGCGAAGCTCGAGGAGCATCGGGCTGAATCCGACGGCGGCGACGCAATAGACATTTCGGTCGCTCCGAATCCAACCCAGTTTTATTCCGGAAAGAATACGATCGCGGAGAACAAGGGCGATACGACCATCCATGACAGTGTTTCGCCGACGTTGATACTCCAGTCCGCAACGATTGCACAGTCCTCGGATGATGGGGAAGCGAGGACCGCCATAATACCGATCGTTCCGGTCGCGAGCGATCCGGACACGATAGGGACCCGGCTTATATCAGAGAGCGGCGAAATGGACGACCGAACATCTCGTCCCGGCGAATCAAACACGAACGAACTAACGCGGGTTGGTGCAGTCATCGGCACGCCGCTTTACATGTCGCCCGAGCAATGTCGCGGGGAACGTCTCGATGCGCGATCCGACATTTACAGCCTTGGCGTCATCGCGTACCAGATGCTTTCGGGGAAAACTCCTTTTGAGGGCGACTTCACATACGTGATGGAAGCTCACAAGGCGATCCCGATCCCACCGCTCCCGGCCAAAAAGGTACGCAAGAAATTAAAGCTCGTCATCGGCACTGCTCTCGCAAAAAATCCGGACGATCGCCCGCAGACGGCCGAGGCATTCGCCAGTTCACTGCGATCTCGGTCGGAAGGAATATTCGGCTTGCTCCGCCGCTCCGCGATGATCTACAGCGAGCACATGCCGAAGTTTCTCGGCATCACGATCCTGCTATTCCTGCCTTTCATTCTTGGCTCGCTCACAAACGTTGCTCTAAGCGTCTTTTTCGTCGCCGAGAATCCGGATGCAGAAACGCCTGCCGCCTGGCGCATAACGTTTACGGTTCTAACACTCATCACCACGTTTGCGGCATTCTTCTGCGGGTATTTGGCGGTCGGCACGATAACGTGGCTTGTTAACCAGATCCTCGCCCTTCCGCTGCGGCCCGTCAGGATCAGACCGGCCCTTCGGGCGACCTGGCTAAATTGGAAGAGCCTTATCGGCACGGGCGTTCTCTCGACGCTTCTTACCTTTCTCGGATACGCGTTGTGTCTTGTTCCGGGACTTGTCCTTTCCGTTACGCTCGCATTGGTAGCCCCGGTGGTGATGATGGAAAGTCTTCGCGGCTTCGCAGCGATGAAGCGTTCCAAAGCTCTTGTCATGCGTTCGCTGGGAACAACAACAGCGGCCGTGGCCCTATTATTTTTTATTCCATTGCTGATCGGCGGCTTTACAGGGGGCATCGTGGCTCTGTCGGTGAAATCCATCGCGGACGCGGGCGAAAAGATCGCTACCGGAGATTTTAAAGACGAACCCGCAACCGCCGCCGCGGCATCCCAAAAGGCGGACACGGGCAATACCGGTAGCACTAACGATGACGTCAAGATCAATGTGAGTCCCGGTGGGGCCGTCAAAGTAACCTCAGATGAATCGACGATGATCCGGCGAATTGCGCGCGTTGCGAGAGAGAGTCTGACTACTCTGCTGATGTTGCCGATCCAGGTACTTTTAACCTCGTTCTCGGCGATAATCATTGCGTTGTTATATCTCAAAACGCGTCAGGCGGGCGGCGAGAATCTGCACGATCTTTTCAGTCAGTTCGAAGAGACTGAGCAGCCGCGAAAGAAGTGGCAAGAGCGGGTTCGCAGCCGTCTAAGGCAGTCGGGACGCATCACCAGCCGTCCGTCTTGAATTTATAGGATTTTGCCGTTCGTCTTATTCCTCTTTCTCCGTGGTTAGCTCTTCTGAAGCCACCGAAAAAGAGGAAGAAGAGGAATATAGAAAAAGCAGTAGAAATGAAAAGCTCGGTTCTCAATATCACGGTTCTCTCGATCCTTGTCTTCGCATCCACGGCGATCGGACAGAGCGTGACGCGGGAGCTGAAGATCGGCGAAGGCGGCACGATCACGATCGTCAATCTCGCAGGCCGGGTCGACGTCGCGGCGCGCTCCGGTGACCCAACGGTCCATCTCACTGCATCGTCTACAAGTTCGATTGCGGAAAGCGAGCTCAAGATCGATGCACCCGGCGGCAGCATCAAGATCGAGGTCGAGCCGGCAGGTGTAAATAAACGTATCGACATTTCATTGGTCGTGCCGGAGCGCGTGAAGTTGAAGATCGAGACGCGCGAAGGCGAGGTTCGCGTGTCGGGCGATGTCGAATCGGCAGAAGCAACGACCGAAACGGGAACGATCGCGGCCGATGTTCCGACCGCTGATCTCAAGTATGACTTTTTCTGGACGGCGTCGCGCCCGCGTTACTTGAGCGACATCGAGCTCGCGAAAGTGAAGGAAAGGTCGGGCGGGAAGTTTCAACTCAAGGGAAAGTTCAGCAGCGACGTGGCGGAAAACGGAAAGGGGGAAGGAGCGAAGGGGAGAAAGGGAGAAGGGGAGAATGAGTCAGAATCACCGGCGGTAGCGGGTGGGTCAACGTCAGAGTCAGGCCACGACAAAAAGAAAAGGAAAGAGAGCTCCGCCCGCGTGTCGCTCAACTTCACCACTGCCCGCGGCATCGTGCTGCTCAACATTCCGCCGAACGAAGTCACAAGCGATCTGCGCGAGCGCCCGCTGACCAACGCCGCGAAGGCGATCGTCCGCAGCGGCGACGTCGTGTTGATGGACGCGATCCGCCGAGCGACCCCGAAGTATTTTGGTGCTTATTCCCGCACGCTGCCGCCGATGCGACGCGAACCTTCGATCTCGACGAGTGTCAGGCCAGCCGACATGGCAGGCGACACGTCTAAAGAAGCGGTTGTTCGCGTGACGGACCTGTACAACCGCGCGATCCCCGATCTGAAATCGTCCGACTTCATCGTTTCTGAGAGCGGAGCGCCGCGCGAAATAATATCGGTCCGGCCGCATACGGCGCCGGTGAATCTCGTTTTGCTGCTCGATGTCTCGGGCAGCGTGGACAACTACGTTAACTTCATCCGTAAAGCCGCCCGCAGCTTTATCGACACGGCCCAAGACGACGACCGCATCTCGCTCGTGTTGTTCAATGACGATGTGAAGGTTCTCTCGGGGTTCTCGACGAACAAGGCGCGTCTTTCCGAAAGTCTCGACACGTTCGACGCCGGCGGTTCGACGGCTTATTACGACGCGATCGCGTTTACGCTGGCCGACACGTTACGGCCGTTGAAGGGCGAACGCACGGCCATCGTCGTGTTGACCGACGGTGACGACAACCGCTCGTTCCTGCCGTTCGAGTCGCTCATCGGCGCGATCGAAGAAAGCGGTGCGCTCGTCTATCCGCTTTATGTGCCGTCGGCGCTCATCGCCGCAACTGAGTCGAACGATCCTGAAAAGGGCATCGACCCGCTTCGAACGCGTTACATGACGCTTTCGGCGCGCGCCGAGGGTGAAGGTGAGCGGCTCGCGAAAATTTCCGGCGGAGTTTATTATCCGATCACGCAGCTTTCGCAGATCCAGAGAGCGTACGACGACATAGTCACGCAGATCCGTACCGCCTACACCGTCACTTTTCGTTCGGCATTTCTCGGCGATCCTCAGAACCGTCCTTCACCGCGTCTGAAGATCCGGGTCAACAAACCGAACGCGTTTGTTCAGGTGACTTCCGTCACCGCGATTCAGAAATAACAGTTTGATTGCTTTCAGCGGATCCTCGCGAGCCTGGACAAACCGAGACAGTCACGGATCTTATTTGCTCAATAAAAAAAGACCGGCGAATCAGTCGCCGCACAAGGCAACGACTTATTCGCCGATCATACGGGCAGGAACGCGGCTGTCGGGGCGTGTTGTTTCCCCAGAGCACGCCCCGTGGTGCCCACCCGTAAACTAAAAATCGATCGCACGCGTTGGGTCGAACCCGCTTGTGACGTTTTACACGTCGGGGTCGACGAATGCGCAAATCTGCGGCGTCCTGACTTGGCGCCGCTGAGGCCTAACGAAAAACACAATTCCGATGATTGGACGCAAGATACTCAAAAGTACGCCCAAAGTCAACCGTCTTTACTGCTCATCTAGACCGAGTATTTTCTTGAATCATTTTATCGGGTGTCGAATTAAAGACGCGATTGTCGGCGATTTCCACTAATTACCCGGAAAATCCGATTCGCACGCCCTAAATGAAACTGGACGGAGCGTAATGTAATATCATTTCACGGGATGGCGAGTACGCTTTTACAATCACTTTTTGATGACGAAGAGTCGCGGCCGCTGAGCGTGTCGGAGCTGAACGCACAGGTCAAGGGCGAGCTCGAGCGGCGTTTCACGAACGTGTGGGTCGAGGGTGAGATCGTGAACTTCTCACCGGCGCGGTCGGGTCACTGGTATTTCACGCTGCACGACGCGACGTCGCAGATCCGCGCCGCCTGCTATCGCGGATCGAACTACAGGATCCGATTCGAACCTTTCGACGGACTGCAGGTGCGCGTTCGCGGCCGCCTGACACTGTTCGAGCCGAAGGGCGAGTATCAGATGCTTGTCGAATCGCTTGAGCCCGTCGGTGAAGGAGCTCGTCGCGTCGCGTTCGAGCAAATAAAAGCGAAGCTTGCCGCCGAGGGCTTGTTCGATGTCGCGGTGAAGCGCACTCTTCCCCCGTATCCGCGCCGCATCGGCGTTGTGACGTCGCCGACCGGGGCCGCATTTTTCGACATACTTCACGTTCTCTCTCGGCGGGCGAAGTCGGTCAGTGTCATTCTTATCCCGACGCGCGTGCAGGGTGAGACCGCGGCGCTGGAGATCACCAGAGCCGTACAGCTTGCAAACGAATATAACGAACGGGCCGACTTTGCGTCGCGGATCGACGCGCTCATTGTCGGTCGCGGCGGCGGTTCCGCCGAGGATCTTTGGGCGTTCAACGAAGAGCCGGTGGCACGTGCGATCCGTGCTTCCGCCATACCCGTCATCTCCGCCGTTGGTCACGAGGTCGATTACACCATCGCGGATCTCGCCGCCGATCTGCGTGCGGCGACACCTTCGGCGGCCGCCGAGATCGTTGCTCAGCGAGAAGAAGACATTTGCTCGGCGCTCGACAGGCGGGCTGAGGACCTTGTTCGAAGGATGAGCTATCGGCTGCTCGAAGCGCGTTCGCATGTGCAGCGTCTTGCGATGTCGCCGGTGTTTGTCGAGACTCTTCGACAAGCCAATGCTCGACTGGACGCAATCTCCGCCCAACTTTCACCCGTCCGGCTGACATCGAAAGTTGGCGACGGCAACACACGGCTGGAAGTTTTCAGTCAACGTTTCGATTCGGCCGCGCGGAATGTTATTGAAGCGAGAAAGCGTTCGCTGAACATTTGTATGGCAAAACTCGACGCTCTCTCGCCGCTCGCGGTGCTGAAACGCGGATTCGCGATCGCTGAAAATGCTGCGGGCGAGATCTTAAGAGACTCGGCGAAAGTCGCGGTAGATGATCTGGTAAGAATAAGGCTTGAAAAAGGAAGCTTGAAAGCAAGAGTAGAAAAGGTTGATCGGTGATGACCAGTATTCTGGATCGCGTAGCGATCATCCGACTTTAGCCGAGGGCTTGAGCCCACGGACAGGGTGTGTAAATGGCCGGCGTCGCGTAGCGACGCTTCGAACGCGGCGAGATATTCGGCCGTCGCTGACGCGACGAG
>JBKKAS010000248.1:0-5055 GCA_046714595.1 Pyrinomonadaceae bacterium
GGATTGATGTATGTGCCGGACCAGAAACGCTTCGGGTCGGTGACAATGGCGATGGAAAAATGAAGGTGAAAATTACCCGCTCCGGCGTTTCCGGTGTCGCCGACAAAGCCGATTGTCGTGCCCTTTCGTACCTGCGTGCCGACCGATATTCCGTCGGCCCGTTTCTGAAGGTGAGCGTAGTAGAGTATGAACTTCTTATCGTCCGTCTGTTGATAGATGGTGATCCCACCACGCTCACTGTCGTGAAACTTTACGATCTCACCATCCGCGGCGGCGACAACCGGCGTCCCCTGCGGGGCCGTAATGTCGATCGCATCGTGGAACCGGCCCTCGGAACGTGAGTCTGAGTACGTATCTGCTAATTGGTCGGGCCTAACTCCGGCGACAGGGATCATAAGCCCCGGAGTCGTTGAAGGAGATGGCGGGGCGGATAAGTTCGCGTTCGTATTCGCGTTGGCATTGGCCGCATCGGCGAACTCTTCGGGTACCGGCACCGGGGTAGGAATCGGGGTCGATCGGACGAGATCGTCGACGGTGTCTGTAGTGACAGGCTCGAACCAGGAGTATTTTCGCAGAACCGCATCTCCGACAAAGTATAGCAACAGAACATGGACGAAGACGAGATAGGTCGCCAAAAGTATCCTCTTCGCTTTTTCCCAGATCGTCTGCATTACGAAATTGTAGCTGCAAGACTCAGTCTGCGACAAGAAAATGCAGTTGTGTTATCTTCGTCTCGTGTCCAAGACACACGATCGGATAGATCGCGAAAGCGCTTTCTTTAAGAACTTACCCGCCGCTTTTGACGTTTCCGATAGCGCCGCGGAGCGACGCTTGGTGTGCGAATACGGCTCTGTCTTTGTTGCCCGCGGCGGCGTTGTCGCGCCGGACAAGGTTGTTTTCGCGGATGAAGCTTCCGTCGCCGAATTCCAATCTCGACTCGAGATAAAAGGTTCAGAGATCGGCGGGTTCGATCTCGAGTTGCAGGCCGTAGCGATGGGAGCCCTTCTTGATGCGGTAAAAATCGCAGAGGCCAACGGGCTCTCGATCACACCGCGTGGCCAGGATTCCGCGCGAAGAAATTACAACGATACGATCGAGCTTTGGCAGAGCCGTGTCGAA
Organism: Pyrinomonadaceae bacterium; assembly: GCA_046714595.1. GTDB lineage: Bacteria > Acidobacteriota > Blastocatellia > Pyrinomonadales > Pyrinomonadaceae > OLB17. Next base: position 1,120 of record JBKKAS010000248.1, read on the forward strand.
CCGGCTCTAATTCATTGGGTGGATAAGGGAAGGATGACTCATAAGCAAGCAGACGCGATCCGCGCGTTGTCGCCTTGTGAGCAGGTTCCCGAAGTTTTCGCTCTCGAATCGGACGGTGTCTATTTCTCTAAGGATCTCTCAAAGTCGATCATCTACTCAGTGGCTCCGCCGGGTGCATCGCAGCACCTTTCGCTGCTCGCCTTCGACGTCGCAGAGTTCGACGATGCTCGCGTCCGAAAGATGCTCGCAGAGCATTTCTGGTATCAGACGGTCGTCTCCGACCTTCCGCACTTTACGTTCCTGGGTGTTGATGAAGATGAGTTGCCAGGACTTGGATTGAAACGGGTGCTGAATACCGAACGGAAATTCTGGGTTCCGGATATCTGATCGTCCACACAGCGGTTTCTAGTTGCCGCTTTCATACTCACGTTATTAAGGACAAGGCCGGTCAAGCCGCGCGGAAGCAGTTAGAATCGTTTCTAAGCGTTAACAATTAGCTTTCTGAGTAGAAAAAACAAGATCGGCGGTGATTGCTATTCGAGGTTGACTCGCCTTAGCAGATCGTGAAAACGCGGATCTGAACGCAGGAAATCAAAGTCCGGTTGAACCCTGAGCGTGACCATTGGCATAAGCCGTTGACTAAAGGCTATTTCCAGATAGGCGAATGCCTGCTCGCGGTTTTCAAGCCTGCTATAAAGACGGGCAAGCAGCACAGGGCTGGTCTTACCCTGGTTTTCACTTTCCTTTGCCTGTTCGAGCTGCCGCTCGAAAATGCCCCGCCAACCCGATCTTGCGTAAATCGTTTTCCATAATTGAATCTCGTCCGGCGTTTCTTCGCTCTGCACTCGCCCGTGAACAAACCACTCGAATGCCTTGTCGTCTTCACCCTTCCTTCGATACGACCCGACTAAAGATTCGCGAACGGCTGAAAAATCCGCACCCATATCGACGATTCTTATGTCCTGGGCGATCGCCTCATCGTAACGTCGGGCAAAGTACAAGGTCTGACTGTAGATCTTATGGTTAAGTATCGATGACGGGTCGAGGTCGATGGCGGTCCTGATCTCCGCAAGTGCTTCGTCGGACCGTCCAAGAAAACTTAGAAAGAGGGCATACATCCGGCGAACAGCGGACGAACGCGGATTCAGTTCGAGGGCTCGTTTGTGTTCGCGCTCAGCTCCAACAAAATCCCATTCAAAGTTGACCTTTAATTCGCCTAGATAGGAATGGGCCTCGGCTAAGGAATCATCGAGAGCTAGCGCCCTTTCTATGGCCGCCTTTGCCTTCAAATATTCTTCGGTGGCATTACCGCCGCCGCCGATCAACGCCAGGAAAGAATGTGCGTTGCCCAATCCGGCGTGGGCCGGGGCGTAGTTCGGGTCGAGTTCGATCGCCTTCTCAAAGTTTTCAATTGCTTTCCGGTTATCGTCCCTGCTCCATCTGTCCGCCAAAGCAGTTCCCAACAAGTAAAACCGGTACGCTTCGTCATTGGCCGCATAACGATTCGTCGAAGAGTTGTTTGATTTGACGGAAACCGAAGATGGAAAATTGAAAGACAGCAGGAAAATAAGAGACACAACGCTCAACAGACCGGCGGTGACAAACACGATTCGTCTCTGGTGTTTTGGTTTGGACACAATCGGAACGGCCATTTCATCACTGGCCAACGGCGGGATCTGCAATTCGGCTTCAGGATCCTGATCGCCGTTTGTGTGTACATGCGCGCTCGGTTCGCGGACTTTTCTTACTGCGGCTACAAACCGGTAACCCTGTGTGGGGACGGTTTCTATGAACGTGATTCCGGCGTCATCTGGGCTCAGGGTTCTGCGAAGGGTGTGGATGGTGCGCGGAAGATTTACTTCGTCAACAAACGAATCGGGCCAGCATGCATTCATCAATTCATCTTTTTTGACAAGATGCCCGCCGTGTTCAACCAGATAGACGAGCACATCAAATGCTTTCGGTGTCAGGGGGACCGGCGCGTTTTCGTTAAACAGCTGCCGCTCTGAGACATCAAGCAAAAAGGAATTGAACTGGTAGGAATGCCTATCGTTGCCGTCCATTCGACCTCGAACAAATTTACAAGGAAATTTGGAACTTTTTCCAAAGACATGTCCAACCTCCGATGTTTATTGTGTAAGCACCGAACAGTGCAAAACGTCGGTTGTTGGATGGCTTCGGGTAAACAAGCAAATTCACCTGCACTATAACAGCCGACGAAATAATTAGAAAGCAAAAACGGAGACATCTATGAATCGAATAAAATCGACAACCACACGCCTTTTCGTCGCCGCTTCGTTAATTTTCACATCAGCCGCATTTACGACAACAATTCGGGCGCAATCGGCAGCAACAGGCGGGGGAAATCTTTTTTCGATTTCCGAATCGTCCGATTTGCCGATATTTAGCCCCGATTCGACAAAATTTAGTTTCGTCAGCGCAGCTATCGTTAATGTAACCAACATTGAGGAACTTTACGCCGCCGTCAATAATCCAGCCAACGCGGGCAACCAAATTGTTATCGCGTCCGGCGTTTATTTTCTCTCGGTCAATGACCCGAACGGGGCGGCGCGTCCGAATGGCGGTCGACTTGAACTTCAGGAAAATATGTCGTTGCTCGGCGTTGCCGGAAATCGTGCGGCGGTTGTCATTGACGCGATGAATCTTCCGGCGAGTTCATACAGCACGCCGATTGCCAATACAGGAGCAATCAGAATGGGCAAAGGAAGCAATTCAATTGAATGGCTGACCATCAGAGATGCCGTCAGCGGCGGCGCGGGTATCATTGTCCATCTGAGTGCGCCCGGAACGGCTCGCGTTCGCATCGCGCATGTCGCTTCAACCCGCAATGCACGCGGAATAGATGTTCGAAATATCGGAGCGGCGGCGGCGGGTCATGTCATCAATGCGGAAATCGTTGATAACGACCTCTATAACAATACGCTCTTTGGGTTGCGTATCATCAATCAACAGGGAACAAACGGCAGTGTCGTTTTCGCCACTCTGAGCGGCAACCGCAGCTATAACAATTCTACCGGACTTGTCGTGCAAAACACCGGGGGAACAAACTTCGGCAGCATTTCAGTTTCTTCTGTGGGCGACCGATTCTTTGAAAACGGTGCCGGCGCAATTGTCTTTGGCGGAGTGGGAACTAATTTCGGTAATGCAGATGGAAACACGGTCAATTTCACGGCACTCGGCACAAGTTTTGAAAACAACAACAACTTGAGCCCCTTCGACGTTGGCGGTCTACTCATCATCGGCGGGGAGAACATAGCAATCCCGAACGGAACATCGGACAACACCATCAACGTCGCGTTGCGAAACTGCCGGTTAGCCAATAATCAACAATATGACCTCAGCGCCTTCGGGGCGCGTTCAGAGCCGGTTTCCGTCGGAATTCCGGGAACAAATAACCGCGTGAAAATAACATTGTTCGGCATCAGTCGAAATCCGACGGTGAATGTCGTAACCGCCCACAGCATCCCTGAAACTCCCGGCGCGATGAATTCCGTCACCCTCGTCAGAACAACGCCGTTTGATTTCGACGGCGACGGGCGGGCGGATGTTTCCGTGTTTCGCCCTTCAAACAGGTTTTGGTATCTCAACCGCATTCAAGGCGGATTCGATGCCGTCCAGTTTGGTCTTTCGACCGATAAGCTCACGCCCGCCGATTACGACGGAGACGGCAAAACCGACATCGCCGTTTATCGCGGCGGAATCTGGTATCTGAACAGAAGCCAATTAGGTTTTCTCGGCTTTAACTTCGGTCTTGCCGAAGACGTTCCGCAGCCCGCCGATTTCGATGGCGACGGACGCGCCGAAATTGCCGTCTGGCGACCGTCGAACGGAACTTGGTATGTCTTTAATTTAGCGACCAATCGGTACACCGGCTTTCAGTTGGGAACGGCGGCGGAAAAACCCGCTGTCGGCGAT
>JBKKAS010000249.1:0-6241 GCA_046714595.1 Pyrinomonadaceae bacterium
GTCGTGACCAAGTTGCACGGTGTTAATCGAGTTATCCAGATAAAAGGCGTCGATGAACTCCAGCTCACCCTTCAGGACACGTTCATCGAGTTTTGCAACACGAGTTTCCAGGTCCATCTTCAGGTCGGTGCCGGTCAGTTTGTCAAATACTACAACTGGGCGCAGGCAATCGCGGCCCCCGTCCTCGCGTCCGCCGTCAACTCTCCGCTACTCCTGAATCATCGTCTTTGGCAAGAAACTCGGCTCTCTCTTTTTCAACACGCGACGTATACCCGTTCGCTCGCCCACAAGGAAAGAAACCAAACGCCGCGGGTCAATTTCGGCGATGGCTGGGTCGAGAATTCGATCCTGGAAGTCCTTCGTGAAGATGCGGTCAGGTTCCGCATACTCCTAACCCAGGCCGTCGAGGAAAACTCGCTCGAGACACTTTCAAAAGGCGGTATTCCCACGCTGTCAGCGTGGCGTTTGCACAACAGCACCATTTGGAGATGGAATCGGCCATGCTATGGCATCGTCGAAGGTAAACCCGGTCTGCGCATCGAGGCTCGATATTTGCCCGCCGGGCCATCGATCGCAGACGAGATGGCGAATGCAGCCTTCTTCCTCGGGTTAATGACCGAGCTCCCGGAAGAATTCGGCGACATCACGAAATATATGTCGTTCGACGACGCCAAAAACAACTTCTTCAATGCCGCGAGATACGGACTGAACAGCCAGATTCGTGGATTCGACGGCAAAAGCCACAGCGTTGGAAGACTCATTCTGGAAGAACTACTTCCACGTGCGAGGCGAGGACTAAAGCGTGCCGGCGTGGATGAGGCAGATAATGACAGGCTGCTGAATATAGTTGAGGCCCGCGTTCATGCAGAAAAGACAGGTGCAGGCTGGATGCTCGATTCTCTCGGCGGGATGGATAAACGGGCCAAGCCGAACGTTCAAACGAGAACTCTGACGGCGGCCATGAAGGCCAATCAGGAGGGCGGCAAGCCCTTACACGAATGGCCTCTGGCGCAGATCCCATCCACGTCGGAATGGATAGACAACTATAAGACGGTCGAACAGTTCATGGCCGTCGATCTCTACACCGTGCGCTCGGAAGACGTTGTCGGTCTGGCTGCCAGCCTTATGCATTGGCGACACGTTCGACACGTGCCGGTCGAGGACGACGCCGGACACTTGATCGGCATCGTTTCGCACCGCGACCTGCTCGAATTGTTCGCCCTTGGCAAGATCACCAACCAGGATCCATTGATCATCCGTGACGTGATGAAGACGGATCTCATAACGGTTAAGCCAGACACTCCAACCCTTGAGGCGTTGGATCTGATGAGAAAACGGCGAATCGGTTGTCTGCCGGTAGTTAAGGACAATAAACTCGTCGGCTTACTGACGGCATACGACTTCCTAACCGTTTCCGCAAAACTCTTCGAGGAACGACTCAGCGACGTCATCTGAACCATTTCGGGATCCGGACCGCACCCTACCTGGCGCGATTTATCAGTGGTTCCAAGCGACGCGGGGCGTCAGCAGGCAAGGCCTACTGACGACCGATAAATAGTTCGTCGATCCTGATAACCATCTTGTAGCGTAGCAGGGCTGCGAAATTCTAGGGGCAGGGCGATCCGAGTGCGTAGAGGCACTTGCTGCCCCAGGTAAAGTTCGGGTTGCTCGTCGTGTTGACTACGGGGGTGGTTCCCGCTTCGAGTGGTATGACGGCGCGCATAGAATAGAAACGCCAGTTACCCATTCGAGTATCGTCGCCAAACGCGATCGGTTTCGCAGCCACGCTACCGGTAAATGTGTAGTCGGCGAGGGCGTGAATTCGCCGCCAGACCCCCCAATAGTCGTGAGAGTTGATGTTGCCTGAGCCGTCGGCGTTCGAGTTTCCGGTTACCGGTACCTCGTGCCCGGAGTTCAGGGCACAGGTCGTTCGAGCGCTTCGGATCACCTGCCAGCGCCGTTCCTGAATTTGAGGCAGACGATTCCAAATGTCGTTTTGCGAGATGAGATGATCGTTTGTCCCGTCGTCCCAGTAGAGCTGTACCACCATCTTGGTCGTAGCCGGGATCTGGTCATACGTAGTGTTCCACGAATACCACGCCGCCATGATGAACATGAACAGGCCATTCGAACCCCAACCGGCGGCAACACCTCGCCGCGTCAATTCGGGGACTGCTCCCGCGCCGTATGAGTGACCGGCGAAACCGACCCGGGAAGTGTCCATTAGGTTGCCGTATTGCCCAACCGCAAGTTGAAAACCAGACCACATCTGTTGATAACGGGTCGGGTGGGTCGCGAATATATTAGCCGTGTACGGGGCGAAGACTACGATGTAGCCGTTGCTCGCAATCTGCTGCAGCAGTCCGTCGTAATACAAATAACTGGTACCGCCGAAACCGTGTGCGAAAAAAATAACGGGCACATGATTCGTCGTCGTCGCATTTCCCGGGACATAGACGGAGACCGGTCCCGGCACGTTCGGGTCCGGATGCTGGATAGTCTGTCGTGTGACAGCAAACGGTCCTTTGCCGCCGTACTCGCCTGCAAGCGGAAGCGTCGTTACCTTGAATTGCCCGCACGTCACTAGTTGCGCCCGGATGGAAGTGTTCCAACAGAGGCTAAACAACACTACGCAAAATAAAATTACTGGTTTCTTTGCCATACGCGCAACAGTGTTCGGACAATTACTCACCCGATAGTAAGAGACTGTTCCGGGTTTAGCAATCTTTTCGTTAACGCGGAGGATTTATTGTCTTTTCCGGTCGACTGGATTATATTGCGTACAATTATTAAAAGCATGCGGCGCATTTACGAGTGGTACGTATCTGGATCATGATCCTGGCCACTCCATAACTTTTCAGCTTGAAACTGAGTTGCTCCCAGCGCGGATTCAAAAGAGTGTCCCAGTTCCCAAGCTCCCAACTAGCCTAGGGAAGTCGTTTATTCATTAACAAGAGATCGATACAAGACGCGGACTGGCGCCCATACAGTTGACGGTGATCCTTTCGCCGACACGATCCGTTGGCCGCCGGTTCAGAAAAGGAGAAAACAGATGGACGACAAAATAATCGTGACTAACCTTTCCGCACTGAAGGCAAAATACAAATCGGGAACCTCAAAGATAAAGACGGCCTGCGACCAGTTGATCGTCGCCGATAAAAAACGCGGGCTCGCGACTCGAGTAATAAACATCGATGACGCACAGACGATGAAGAAGGTCGGCGGCACGGCGGTGACCAACCCCAAAAATGCAAGACAGAACAAGCGGGCTATCGACGCAATCTTCAAAAAGTTGACGCCCGACTACGTTCTGATACTCGGCTCGATCGATGTCATCCCGCACCAGGATATGAAGAATCCGGTTTTCCAGCCGGGCGACGATGATGACGAATTCGCATACGGGGATCTGCCCTACGCCTGTGACGCCGCCTATAATAAGAAGCCCGAAGCTTTCGTCGGCCCGACGCGCGTCGTCGGACGGCTGCCGGATCTTACAGGTGCGACCGATCCGACGTACCTTATCGATCTGATCAAGACTGCCACGAATTTCAAATCATCGCCCATCAGCGACTACGCCGGATATTTCGGGATCAGCGCCGCCGTCTGGGAAGGTTCGACGCGTATGAGCCTCGACAATTTGTTCGGATCGAATACCGACTTGAATCTTTCGCCGATGAAGGGGCCGACGTGGACGACGGCCGCTCTAAAAAAGAAACTGCATTTTATCAACTGCCATGGAGCGCCGGCGACGTCGCAGTTCTTTGGACAAAAGGGCCAATCGTTTCCCGTCTCGCACGACGCGAAATTGCTCAAGAACAAGATAGTCGAAGGGACCGTCGCTGCTGTCGAGTGCTGTTACGGAGGCGAGCTGTACGATTCGTTTACTCTTGGTAACGGCCAAATGGGTATCGGGAGCGCTTATCTCGCGGGTAGAGCGTACGGCTTTTTTGGAAGTTCGACGATCGCATACGGCCCGGCAAACGACAATGGAGCCGCAGATCTGATCTGCCAGTTCTTCTTGAAGCATGTCATGGAGGGCGCTTCAATCGGGCGGGCGGTGTTGGAAGCCAGACAGGAGTTTGCGGGATCGTCGCCCAATCTCGACCCGATCGATCTGAAAACGCTTGCACAGTTCTATCTGCTCGGTGATCCGTCGGTCACGCCGATAAAAGTTTCGACACCGCATCACCTGGATACGCCCAAGTCAAAGACAAAGTCCATGGCTCTGGATCCTAAGACCATCGAGCGAGGCGAGCGGCGACAGCAACTTCATACGAAAGGATTGTGGCTCGCGAAGAATCAGCCGTGCGCTGAAAGCGATGCCAAAACGACTGTCGCGCCAGCGATCGAAGCGACGATGAAAAAGATCGCCGCAAAGGTAAAGATGAAAGCACCGACGTTCCTGTCGTTCGCGATCAAACACAAACAAGCGGCGACCACTCCGATGGCGAAGGCTATGTCAGCAACGGCATTTCACGTAATGTCCGGCGGGGAAGAAAAGAAGGCCGCGAAGAAGTCGATGGATGCATCGGCATCGATCAATACCGGTGTTTGCGTTGTCGCCAAGGAGGTCAATGGCAACATAATCTCCTACCGCGAGCTGCATCGAAAGTAGTAAGATGTGGTTGAAATGGAAATCAAGGGTACGGTAGTTAAGGAAGTTGTCGGCAAGGGTTCCAAGAGCGAGCACGCGGCGGTGCTTCTCGATACCGGTAAGAAGAGATATGTTTTACGGCGTCAGGGCGGCAATCCGTTCAGCGATCCGGCACTCGATAAGCTCGTCGGGAAAAATATCTCCGTTGTCGGCAACGTGACCGGTTACACATTACTTATGTCCGACTGGTCGGAAACCGATAAGTAAAAATTAACGCCTGTAAATTTCAGTCAGCTCACGCAAACTGTCGGCGATCTCATCCGTGAGGTCGCCGTCTTTGTATCTCCACTGCCAGTTCCCTTCGGTCGTCGAAGGAAAATTCATCCGGGCATTACCGCCGAGACCGAGAATGTCCTGCAGCGGCGCCACGGCCGTATCGGCGACCGACCCCCAGGCCGCGCGGATAACGTCCCAATTGATCTCGCTGCCGTCGGTGTTCAGATACTTCATGCAGAACTCGCGAACATTACTATCGGCCGCCAGCGAGTTCCACCACCCGAGAGTCGTGTCGTTGTCGTGGGTGCCTGTGTACGCGACACAGTTGCGGATGTAATTGTGCGGGAGAGCATGATCGTTCGGGTCGCCGCCGAACGCGAATTGCAGAATGCGCATTCCGGGAAATCCGAAGTCGTCACGGAGAGCTTCAACCGCGGGCGTGACGACCCCGAGGTCCTCGACCCAGAACGGCAGATCGCCGATCGCGTTTTTCAATGCGGTGAACAATTCACTTCCGGGAGCGTCGACCCACGCGCCGTGCTCGGCCGTCGGATCGCCGCCGGGAACTTCCCACGCGGCGGCGAATCCGAGAAAGTGATCGATGCGAACGACGTCGACGGTCTTAAGCGCCGATCTGATCCGATCGATCCACCATTGAAATCCATACGAGCGCATGGAATCCCAATCGTAGATCGGATTGCCCCAGAGCTGTCCCGTTTTCGAAAAATAGTCGGGCGGAACACCTGAGACGAACTTTGGCGTGCCGTCGGCGTTTAGTTTGAATAGTTCCTGGTGACGCCACACGTCAGCCGAATCGCGCGCGACAAATATCGGAACGTCGCCGACGATCTTGACTCCCTTCGCGTTCGCATACTTTTTGACCGCGTACCACTGCCGGAAAAAAAGGAACTGGTAGAACTTCTCTGCCAGGATCGCGTCGCGTAAGGTTTCGGCCGCTTGGCTAAGAGCTTTCGCGTCACGCAGCTTCAGAGGCGCGTCCCATTCGTACCACGCCTTCTGATACTGCGAAACTTTGATCGCGCGATAGAGCGTGTAATCGTCGAGCCACGACGCGTTCTCGTGAACAAACGTTTCGAATTCTGTTCGCAGCTCATCACCCGTGTTTTGAAAATTTTCAATGGCCGCGCGCAGCATGTGGCTTTTCGATTCATACACCGCGCCGTAATCGACCTTGGAAGGATGAAGGATGATGGATGAAGGATGAAGGTGTGTGTCCAGACACCCCTCCTGGATAGGCGGGGTGTCCGCGGTTCGCGGACGGGGGGGTAGATTCTTAGACTTACCTCCATGCGTAAGGAAGGGTGCCGACGCGTCGGCGGCGGGGGGGGGGCAATCCCTGGCTCTTATAAA
>JBKKAS010000250.1:0-9294 GCA_046714595.1 Pyrinomonadaceae bacterium
GTGGTGGATAAATAAAAATGTAAGCTCTGGTCCACCACTCCGTCAGCCGAAGCGGCTGACACCTCTCCTATCCAGGAGGGGAGCTTTAGTTAGCCATCGCATCCGTAACCTTGATCTCGCCGCCGACGATCTTTCGTCTCGCTTCCTCAACACGCTGCAGCGTCTCGGGCGAAATCAGAGACTTATTGTAATCGTCGAGCGCATAAGCCACGCCGTCCTTATCAAGTCCGAAAACGTGAAAGCCGCCTTTGAAGTTTCCGCCGAGCACTTCTTTAACCACGTCATACACTGCGTTGTCGACACGCTTGACCATTGACGTCAGGACAAATCCGGGCTTGACGCCGTTCTGGTTTGAATCGACGCCGATCACGAACTTGTTCGCTTCGCCCTTATCGTTCTTGCCGTACTGCTCAACCGCATCGAACGCCCCGAGACCGGAATTACCCGCGGCAGTAAAGATCACATCGGCGCTTTTTTCGATCTGTGCGAGCGCGAGCTCTTTGCCCTTACCCGGATTGTTCCACGCTCCGTCGGTAACACCGACATAATTTGAAATAACGACGATATTCGGATTCACAGACTGCGCGCCTTCCTCGTAGCCTTTCTGAAATCGATGAATAAGCGGGATGTCCATCCCACCGAGAAATCCGAGCACACCCGTCTTAGACTTTTCCGCCGCTATGATTCCGACAAGATACGAGCCCTCGTGTTCACGAAAGACGAGGGAAGCGACGTTCGATTTTGGAGTCTTGCCGTCGTCCTCGAAAATGACCCCATCGACGATCGCAAATTTAATGTTCGGATAGTCGGTCGCGACTCGTTTAAGGATCGGTCCCTGCGCGAAGCCGACACCGACGATCAGATCGTATCCCTTCTCGGCAAATGCGCGCATTGCCGGTTCGATCGAAGTAGGATTTCCGGGCTCGACATCGTAGAGACAGATCGGCAGATCCTGTTCTGCGCGTTTGACGCCTTCCCAAGCCGCCGCATTGAACGAACGGTCGTTCTTGCCGCCGATATCGAATACGATGCCTACCCTTATTTGGCAGCCTTCGCGACGAGCCTCCGTTCGCGCCGTGCATCCCGAAAGAGTCGCAGCCGCGCCAACCAACAGGCAAAGTAGCAAGAGATGTTTGTTTCGCATTTTCGAACCTAGATTACAAGCATTTAGAAAGATGGGCAAGGATTCGTTCGGCCCGCGTCAATTGCCTGGCTCCGTAGGAGCCGAATGTTTGTAGAACCGATCCGGATATATTTACGAGCTCCGGAGGAGCGACACATTGAGATCACATGCCGCTCCTACGGAGCTCGAATTCTCTTCGTGCTTTTGTTACTACAAACATGACGCTCCTAGCGGAGCTAACGTCTATTTGATCCCTTTCCGAAGCAGCTGCTCCCGCAAGGCTTGGGCAACCGCCGTGTCGAAGCCATTTGTCTTACCCTGTTTCTTACGTTCGGCGGCGATGAAGTCGTCACGCTGTTTGGACAAAGTCAGGATCTGTGCCCGCGTCTGTTTTCGCTCCGCGATGCGCCGGTCGATCTCCCGCTTCCTTGCGGCGACGCTCATCTTTTGCAGATCTTCGGGCAGATTTTCGGTCTTTATGTTTTCGATCTTGACGCTCTCGTTCTCGACATCCTGTACGAGGTCGCCATCATATTGAAAGGTGTTGACCGCTTTATTGAGCGCCCGATCTGCCTGTGCTCCCATCGCTGCACCTGCCGTGATCCGCAGCTCGGAAACCGACTGCGCGGTAACATTCGAGTCCCGCGTTTTCTTCTCGCCATAGGTCACGTAGGTCTTGCCTAGTTTCGCGGCCAGATCGGCGAGCTTCGTGTCGTACGGCGTCGATATCGCCTGTACGCCGCCGTCCTGAGCAATGGCAAAATACTTTCCCTCGCCGCGACGCGCGATCGTCTGCCAGATCTCCTTTGTTCCATCCTCGCTGCCGCACTGGATGGTATTGACGATCATATTCTTCCTGACCGCCTCGGCGGTCGTCACCAACACGTCGGGTTCCTGCTCGTAATTCTGCGGCGGAGCGTCGCCGACGAGAAACACGATCTGGGCGAGCCGGTTTTTCGGCGCGGACCAGCCGGCATTCCTTATGCCCTCGGCGAGTGCCTTACGAACATTCTCGGGCGTGTCGCCGCCGCCGTTCGCCTGATAATCCATCAATGTGGTGTACGCTTTGTCGAGATCTTCGGTGATCGTCAGCACCTTCGTGACGTATTCGTCGCCAATGTCCCGGTAAGCGACGAGCCCGACGCGCACGCGCGGCTTCGACGGTTTTTGCATCACCTCATTGATGATGCCCCATATCCGCTGCTTTGCTCCGTCGATCAATCCGCCCATCGAGCCTGTCGTGTCGAGGACGAACACCATCTCGAGAGTGTCGCGCGATTCAGCGGCCGGTTTTGAGGTGACCGGATGGCCCTTGCTCGTCCGTCTCTGGGCGGACGAATCAAGGGCCGTAATGAGAAGTGCAAACGATATTAAGAGAGATGTTCCGACTTTCTTTTTCATACAAAAACTCCTGGACGGTAAAATTTGCCTTGCTGAGAAGGACGATACTTACCGAACGACAGCAGCTAAACGTTCTTGCAGAAAAATTTTAGAGTGAAATGACGTCGTAAATGAGCTTGATCGCCTGCAGCGGCGGGTTCGAAGCAACGAGGTAGGCTTCGGTGATCTTTCTGATCGGCCCTTCGGCTTTAGACCGATCCCGGCAAAAAAGAATTCCGATTGTGTCGCCCTTGCTCACTTTGTCCCCAAGCTTGGCGACGCATTCGTAGCCAACACCGTGATCTATTTGATCGCTGGCGATCACGCGGCCACCTCCGATCTCGGAGACAGCGATGCCAACGCAGTTCGTGTCGATTGCTGCGATAAAACCCGAATCGTTTGCTTTGATCTCCAGTCGCAAGACACTGGGATCGAGAAGACCTTCAGGATCATCGCAGAGCGACGGATCGCCGCCCTGGTATTCAATATTAAGTTTTAGCTTTTCGAGCGCGAGGCCGCTTGAGAGCGCGGATCGCGCTAGATCCCGCGCGGATTCGATCGAGTCCTCAACCCCCGCCAGCAGCACCATACGCGCCGAAAGATCCAGCGATAGTTCCGCAGTCACGTTCGCCATGGCGTCGGCTTCGTTACGAAGCACCTTGATACACTCGTAGACTTCGTGTGCGTTACCGACAAATTGTCCGAGCGGCTGGCTCATGTCGGAAACGACGGCCTGCGTTTTCACACCGAACTTCCCGCCGGTTTGAACGAGGGCAGACGCCAAATGTTTCGCATCGTCGAGACTCTGCATGAAGGCTCCGGAACCGGTCTTTACGTCGAGCACGAGCGCGTCCAGACCTTCGGCAAGCTTCTTCGACATTATCGACGCGACGATCAACGGAATATACGGCACGGTCGAGGTTGCGTCGCGAAGTGCGTACAGCTTTTTGTCGGCCGGGGCGATATGCTCGGTCTGGCCGGCCATCGCGAATCCGCATTTCTTTACGATGGCGCGAAATTCATCGGTCGAAAGATTTACGTTATAGCCCGGGATCGATTCGAGCTTGTCGAGCGTGCCCCCGGTATGACCTAGACCGCGTCCCGAGATCATCGGAACCGCAACGCCGCACGCCGCGACGATCGGAGCGATAAGCAGCGATGTTTTATCGCCGACGCCTCCGGTCGAATGCTTGTCCGCCTTCGGCATTTCGATGTCGGAAAAATCGAGGACCTCGCCCGAGTAGAGCATCTCGCGCGTCAGCGTTTCACTTTCCGCATCGCTCAGGCCCCGAATGAACATCGCCATTAACAGTGCAGAGCTCTGATAGTCGGCCCACGAGCCGTCACAAACGCCGTTGATGAACAGCGTGATCTCACCCGCCGCGAGCTCGAATCCGTCACGTTTTTTTTCGATGATCTCCTGGGGTCGCATTTCGTGTTGCAAAAAAAGGAAAGCTGGCCAAGTTTCGCACACGGCCAGCATTAAAGTCTATGCTATCGGATTCCGAAAATACTCTACGAATTCTTTTTTAGGAGTACGACGGCACTCGCGCGAACCGCTTGGCGTGTTCCAACTGCATCGACACCTTCGCCCGTCTTGGCTTTGATGCTTATCGAACCCGGTTCGGTTTCCAGGACGCGGTGAAGCTCATCCGCGATCCGTTCGACGTACGGCCGAAGCTTCGGTTCCTCAAGCTCGATCGTAGCATCGACGTTCCCGACCGAATATCCACGCTGTTTCATCTCGCCGACCGCAAATCGCAGAAACACAAAACTCTCGGCGTTCGCCCAACGCTCATCCGAGTTCGGAAAATGCGAGCCGATGTCGCCTAGAGCCAACGCTCCGAGGATGGCGTCGGTAATCGCGTGCGTGAGCGTATCGGCGTCTGAATGGCCCTCGGCTCCAAGATCGGATTCGATCTGAACGCCGCCGAGGATCAGCGGCCGATTCGTAACCAGTTTGTGAATGTCGTTGCCGAAGCCGATTCTAAACATTAATTAGTCCCTAGTCCCTAGTCTCTCGTCTCTCGTCTCTCGTCACTCGTCTCTTGTCACTCGTCACTCGTCTCTCGTCACTCGTCTCTCGTCACTCGTCTCTCGTCTTTGTCACTCGTCACTCGTCACTTTGACGAGCTCCTCCGCCAGCACCAGATCCTCCGCGTGCGTGATCTTGATATTCCGCGGACTGCCCTCAACAAATGCGATCGGGTGACCGAGTTTTTCGACAAGGTAACACTCGTCGGTTACGGCATCGCTGAGTTCACCAGTTTCGAACGCCCGTCGAAGTATTTCTATCTTAAAAACCTGGGGTGTCAGTGCCCGGCGGAGTTTTTCACGATCGAGGGTACCCGAGACCTCGTCCCGCCGAATCGTTTTGATCGTATCCGTAACCGGCCCAACCAGACAAGCCGCACCGATCTCCTTCGCTTTCGCAACCGTGCGCTCGATCTCGTCAACCGAAACCAGGGGACGAGCACCGTCGTGAACGGCGACGATATCGGTGTCCGCGTCAACGGCGTTCAATCCGTTAAGCACCGACCCGGCGCGCGTAGCACCGCCCGCGACAATTCGGAAAGGTTTATTGAATTCATTTCCCAGGCTGAGCTGCTCAACTTTGTCCGGGGCAAGTACAACGACGATCGTATCGATCGACGGGGCCGCTTGAAACCTCTCGATCGCATGGACGACCACTGGCTTCCCTGCCAGTTCAAGAAATTGTTTTGGTATATCGGATTTGAAACGAGAGCTAGTGCCGGCGGCGACGATTATCGCGGTTGTTTTCACGGGGGCGGGTTCTATTTCAACTCTTCGATGATGGTCGTTTGACGGAGTTCGCGAGTTGCTTTTCGAAAACCGAGCGAACGCGAGTCGTGAATACCGACGGACGTTTCGTGATGCTCGTCCTTATCTTCCCAAAGCCTGCCGAAGATCATCTTGCCGGCGGTCGTCTGCAGAACGCTGGTGACGGCGATGTCGGCGGTCTTGCCGATCAGACGCCGGGCGTTATCAACGACGACCATCGTTCCGTCGTCAAGATATGCGACGCCCTGATTGTATTCCTTGCCCTCTTTCAGAACGAACACGCGCATCGCTTCGCCGGGCAGAACGACAGGTTTCAAGGCATTCGCAAGCTCGTTGATGTTCAGCACCTGAACGCCGCGGAGCTGCGAAACCTTATTCAAATTAAAGTCGTTGGTCACGATGACGGCATCGAGCTGTTTGCCAAGCTCGATCAGCTTTAGATCTACCTCTTTAACGGCGGGAAAATCGGTCTCGATGATCTGAATATCGAGCTTACTGTTATTACGCAGACGCTGGAGCATATCAAGCCCGCGGCGGCCACGCTGACGCTTTGAAGAGTCGGCCGAGTCGGCGACCTGCTGCAGCTCAGCCAAAATAAAGTTTGGAATAATTAGACTGCCGCCAAGAAAACCGGTTTCCGCGACATCCGCAATGCGACCGTCGATGATCACCGACGTGTCGAGAATCTTGTAATCGCGCTTGACGTTCTTGTCGCTGAAAATGCCGCCGAGCGCCGAAAGATCCAGATAGTCGCCTTTTGCAGCTCCGACCATCAATCCGACGTAGCCCATGAAGCACGCAAGGACGATGGTCAGAAACGTACGCATCTCGCCCGGGACCGTATTGATGTCCTGTGCGCTGATCAGCATTCCGATCAGATATGCGCCAATGATTCCGAGGATCGAACCGATCGCGGCACCGATCAAGGTACGCAAGCTCGCTTTTCTCGCCCGCATCTCGAATGCGATTATGAACAACGCGACAAGTGCACCGAGTACGGCCGATATGAGTTGTCGCTCTTTGGAAAGAACCGTCAGGTCAAGGTGTACTGTTTTCGCAACGGGATTGAGAAGATAACCCACGGCGGCGAGTAACGCCACAAATGAGAATCTAATAATGAGGACGTCCCACTTCATTGTCAGGAATTTTACCACGAATCATTTACAAGAAAGAACGAAAATCCCGTCCGTCCCAGAGAATGTTCGTACTGGCACCGAATACTAACGGCCGAAACACGGCGTTTCATCTCAAAACGAAAGGCGCAGGAAAGAGAATCCCATCTCTCTCGTGCGCCATCCCTACCCGAGTTTTATTAGGCCTATTTGTCCGATGCCTGGCTGGAACCCGGACTCCACTGGCTTTCGCTGTCACGATCCGTATCCGAGAACTGACCCTTCCGTCCACCGGCTGTATTCATTTCCTCATCTTTTGTGTTGCCTTGATTCGCCTTTTGAGAACCGCCGGCCTGTTGACCCTGTCCGTCTCCGCCAGAGCCCTTAGTCTTACCCTGGTTTTCAAATTCACGATCCTGCTTATCACCCGTCGCGCTCTGCGAACCGCTTGAAGGATTGTCTTTATTATTTGGCATATTTGTACCCCATGAAATAAATTTTTCCTGCCGGTGAGGGGCAGGTACCCTGAAGTCTAACAATCACTGTGCCATTAAAACTTAAACCTAACGATTTCGACGTTTACCAAGTTCATCAGCGGGCCGTGTATAAAACCGCAACGGTTGGATGTATCATCTTAGAACTAAAGTCAGGACCGTTTATCTTGTATGGCGAAACAACCCGCGACCATCTTTGTCTGTCAGAACTGCGGTCATCAAGCGCGTAAGTGGGCCGGCCAGTGCCCGGAATGCGGCGAGTGGAACGTGATGGTCGAAGAGCGTTTTCGTGTCACGGCTCAAGCGGCTGCCGCCTCGGGCGGTTTTACTTCGCGATTTGCACAGACGGCGCCCACGGCATTCTCCGCGATCGAGTCGCAGGACGACGCGCGGTCAACTTCGGGGATAGAAGAGCTCGATCGGGTTCTCGGCGGTGGTATTGTCGCCGGCTCGCTGGTATTGATCGGCGGGGCTCCGGGTATCGGGAAATCTACGATCGTCATTCAGATGGCCGATCATCTCGGACGCAACGGTGGCAAGGTGCTTTACGTTTCGGGCGAGGAATCGGAACGACAGATCAAGATGTGCGGCGAGCGACTCGGGCTGACGGCCGACAATCTCTTCCTGCTGCCTGAAACCAATCTCCAAAACATCGTCGCTGAAACCGAAAAGCTTCGACCCGATTTCGTGATCGTCGATTCGATCCAGACGATCTTTAGCGACCGGGTCGAATCGGCTCCGGGCAGCGTGTCGCAGGTCCGCGACGTCGCGGGTGAACTAATGATGTTTGCGAAACGGACCGGCACGCCGGTATTTCTCACCGGACACGTTACGAAGGAAGGCTCGATCGCCGGGCCAAAGACGCTTGAGCACATCGTGGACACCGTCCTTTATTTCGAGGGCGACCGCCATCACAATCACCGGATCATCCGCGCGACCAAGAACCGCTTCGGCGCGGCGAATGAGATCGGCGTTTTCGAAATGACAAACGCCGGCCTCGTACCGGTCGCCAACCCGTCCGAGCTTTTTCTGCAGGAGCGACCCGAAGGAGCGAGCGGTTCGGTCGTCACAGTTTGTATGGAGGGAACGCGGCCGATGCTGGTCGAGGTGCAAGCATTGGTGAGCGGCAATAAATCCGCATCCGGCCGCCGTATGGCGCAGGGTTTCGACTACAATCGCGCGTCGCTGCTGATCGCAGTTTTGGAAAAACGTCTCGGCTTTCAACTTTCAGGAGACGACGTCTTCGTGAATATCGCCGGGGGCCTCGAGGTTGACGAGCCCGCCGCCGATCTTGGCGTCATCGCTGCGATCGCCTCGAGCTTTCGTAATCTTCAGATCGCGCCGGATACGGCAGTTTTCGGCGAGGTCGGTCTGACAGGTGAAGTCCGCGGCGTGCTCCAGGCACAGTCGCGTGCACGCGAAGCGCAGACTCTCGGGTTCAAGAAACTGGTAATTCCCGCTTCGAACAAAGCCGGATTGGAAAAGCTTTTGGGAGTGCGCGTTGTCGGCGTGAAGAACCTGGAAGAAGCTATGGAAGAACTTTTCTAAAGATTGAGAAGGCAGAAGACAGAAGGCAGAAGGCAGTCCACAAGCTAAAATCCAAAATCGAAAATCACTCGCTCGACATCGCTTCGGTCAGCATCTCTTCACGCTGCTCCCGCTGCGTGACGACGCGTAATTCTTTCTGAGCGAGGATAAAACCTGTGGGCTCTTCAAACGGCGATACGCTAAGCGGTACGCCTTCGGCCTCCATCCGGTATGCGATGATCTTCGAGACCAATTCTTGTTCGAACTGCGAAATGTCCAGAAACTTGACGCCGATCCCGCTGTCCTCGAAACGATAAACGGCCTTGCAGCTAAGCGGCAGGCGATTTTTATTCGGGAGCTCGATCTCGAGCCGGAATTCGTCGCCCGCGTATATATTTTCTTCCCAGTCGGTAAAACAGCCGCCGACGCTTATCTGTTGCAGCAGGGTGTGTTGCTTCTCGCCGTACTTGGTGATCAGGACCGCGGGAATATCAAGCGAGAATCGTACGTGTTTTCTTTGATTGATCGACATCGGGTGGTGGTTGGCGGACCGGAGAATTGTCCGCGAGGGGCTGCTATCATTTTAGCGACTCGCTGCCGCTAAAGGCAACAAGTATTTATTTCGTGTGTTTCGGGGTTCTGTAATAAAACAAAAACCACGAATCACACGAATAAAGACGAAAAAGGCCACCCGCGAGGCGGATGGCACGAATCTCGGCTTTCGGTGAAAAACTAGGCGGTTACTGCTTCGTTTTTGCCGCAGTGCGCGTTGAACGCTTCGGTCAGGGCCTCGGCGATGACGGTCGGGTGACGGCCTTCGAGGTCGCGTCGCTCGAACAATTGGACGAGCTTCCCG
>JBKKAS010000251.1:0-19931 GCA_046714595.1 Pyrinomonadaceae bacterium
CAAGGCTGTTGAGATAATTTATCAGCTTCGGGTCGCGCGTCTCGGCGCGTGCGATCGCGAGATCGGTCGCTGCCCGGCGATACAATTCACCGAACTCGCGGACCTCGGTTTTCGACAATCCTTTTAGTGAGGTCCCCTGAAGCAGTCCGAGGAGGCCCTCGAGCCGCTGCCAGTTGTCCTTGCGTTCGTCGATAAAACGATTCATTCGATTTAGATTTTAAATTTACGGTTGGGGATTAGCAAACTAATCCACGGGAAGACTTCACGCAGAGGACGCAGAGAAAATCCATCCAGACTCCCTGCATTGCACAAGCAATAGACATCTTATTCTCCTTCTCCTCTGCGGACTTTGCGAGGTCTGCGTGAGATCTTCAGACTTTGGTTGAAGATTTTTGCGCATAACTCGCAAGGGACGCAGAGAAAATTTATCCGGACTCTCTGCATTGCACAAGCAATAGACAATTTATTCTGCTTCTCCTTTGCGGGCTTTGCGAGCTCTGCGTGAGATCTTCTGACTTTGGTTGAAGATTTTGCGCCCCCGGCACGGCGGTCCAGTTGAAAACTCTTCAAGTTTGTAAATCTCGCGCCGAGAACCTAAAATCGAATTTTTCCCATGTCCGACGAGGTAAGAAAATATCACGAAGAAGAGGCGATCGGGAACACGTACGACTTTCGGGTCGCGCGGCGGCTAGCCCGATATTTGAAACCGTACTGGAAGACGGTCGCAGCCGCCCTGGTACTCACTCTGCTGACGAATATCCTCGTCAGCACGCAACCGTATTTCACAAAGGTCGCCGTCGATGACTTTATTACGCCCCGAAACACGGAAGGCCTGTGGCTGTTCGCGCTGGCGTTTTTCGGGGTGTTCCTGTTCAGATTCGTCTTCTCGTACGTTCAGGAAGTTTTGCTGAACCATGTCGGCCAAAAGGTGATGTTCGACCTGCGGACTGAGATCTTTACCAAGCTGCAGCGGCAGGAGGTAGCCTATTACGACCGTTATCCCGTCGGTCGGATCATCACCCGACTTACGTCGGATGTGGATGCGCTGAACGAGCTTTTCACATCTGGCGTGATCGACGTCCTTGGCGATCTCGTCATCATCTTCGCGATCATCGGCATAATGTTCTGGCTTGACTGGAAACTCGCGCTTGTATCTCTGGTCACCGTTCCACTCCTGTTTGCCTGCACGAACTGGTTTCGAAAACACGCCCGAAACGGCTTTGACAGGGTACGGACGCGAAATGCCCGACTCAATGCTTTTCTGCAGGAATATATTTCCGGCGCGCAGACCGTTCAGCTTATGAACGCTGAGCAAAAAGCAAACGGGCGTTTTCATGAGATCAATGACGACTATCGAAACGCAAATATTGAGACGATCTACTATTACTCGATTTTCTATCCGCTGGTCGACTTCATCGGGGCGGTCGGAATTGCACTGGTGATCTTCTTTTTTGGGTACGAATCGCTAAGCGGTTTATCGACCGCCGGCCAGGCGCTCACGGTCGGAATTCTCGCGTCGTTCATTCAGTATTCGCTTCAGCTTTTTCAGCCGATCCGGGATCTGTCGGATAAATTCAACGTGCTCCAGGCCGCGATCGTCGCGTCGCACCGGATCTTTATTCTGCTTGACCTGGATATCGACATTAAGAGTCCCGAAAAACCGAAAAAGAATGGAAAGGCCCGCGGTGAGATCGAATTTAGAAACGTGTGGTTCGCGTACAAGGAAAACGAATGGGTCTTGAAGGATGTTTCCTTCAAGATGAATATCGGAGAAAGCGTCGCACTTGTCGGCGCGACCGGTTCCGGAAAGACGACCGTGACAAATCTGTTGATGCGTTTTTACGACGTGCAGCAAGGAAAGATCCTGCTCGACGGCGTCGACGTTCGTGATTGGGACTTGCACGATCTAAGGTCGAACTTCGCTGTCGTCCTGCAGGATGTATTTCTTTTTAGCGGTTCGATCGAAAACAACATTCGGCTCGGCAGAAAGGATATTGGTCGTGACCGGATTCAGTGGGCGTCGAAAGAAGTTCGGGCCGACGACTTTATCAAAGGGCTTAATGGCAAATACGAATTCGAGGTTCGCGAACGGGGTGCGGGGCTGTCCGTCGGGCAAAAGCAGCTGATCTCGTTTGCGCGTGCGTTGGCGTTCGATCCTACGATACTGATATTGGATGAAGCAACGAGTTCGATAGACACTGAAACAGAGCAGCTGATCCAAAGGGCCGTTGAGCGTGTGATGAACGGGCGCACCTCGCTCGTTGTCGCTCACCGACTCTCTACGATTCAAAAATGTGACCGCATAATGGTGTTTCACCATGGTGAGCTCCGCGAATCAGGTACTCATAACGAACTGCTCAACGCTCGCGGCCTTTATTGGCGTCTATATCAATTACAATATTCGGACGAGAAGGGTGGTGGCTCCAAAACGGGTCTGATTGCCAAGAATTCGGCGACCGAGTCGTTGGCTTAGCACCATAAAGGACAGCCGGCTAGAACTAAGTTCCCGGTTATATCTATAATACGAGTCTATATATGCAGTCGGCGACATTAAACGAGACGTTTCTCGATCAATACGAATCCCGAATTGACGGCATCTTCGCACGCTGCGCGGAAAGCGCACCGAACCTCGGGGTAACCGGCGCGGAATTCAAGTCGTCGGTGCAGAAAGCGTTGATCAGATTTTTCGGGGCGTCTCCGGACGCGCCGCCGACCGATGGAGAGACGCGCGATTTTCTCGATCAACTTCAGGCGGACGATCTATTTCTGGCGCTTGCCTGCGCTAACGGGAACGAACGTGCGTGGTGGGAATTCGATCAACAGCACCGGGCATATCTCGAACGTATCGCACGCCACCTGGCTAAAACGGATATCGACGCGCGGGAAGTGATCGACAGCGTCTATGTCGAACTCTACGGAACAAGAGTTGTGGACGGAGCTCGCGTCTCGAAGTTCGCGACTTACAGCGGTCGGGGCAGCATGAGAGGCTGGCTAAGGACCGTGATCTGGCATTCACTGGTAGACCTGCATCGCGCGAGCCACGACGAAGTGTCTCTTGACGAAATGACGGAGAACGTCGGTGAGGGCTCGGCCCATGCGAGCTTCGCTACCCCTGCTCCGGGCGGCGAGCGAGAGATGATCGACGAGATCACGCGGGATCGTTACCGCGCCGCCACGGTTGCATCTTTGGATGTGGCTTTCTCGTCCTTGGAAGATCACGAAAAACTCTTGCTTCTGTACTATCACGTCGAGCAGCTGAGGCTGCGCGAGATTGCCCGTCTGGTTGAAAAAGAAGGATCGCCGCTTCGCGAATGGTTCCAGCGCAGATCGCAAAGTCGGGAAAACAATCCGGCCGGACGAATACACGAGTCAACGATAATGCGGTGGCTGGAAAAGAGCTACTCAAGGGTTTTGCAGATCTTTAAGTCGGAGCTCGCGTCGACGCATGATCTTCGTCCGGACGAAATTGAAATTTGCCTTGAGTTGGCGACGCAGGACTTGGCGTCGAAGAGTCTGTTTCGAAATCTGACTAAATCATGAAACGAACGAATCACTGAACGAACATGCCTCTGCGAGACAATATTTTACGCAAATGCTTCATTTAGGAGCGTCTGCTATACGGGAGGCGGGGTGCAAAACATGGAAAACACGGGAAGACAAGGAGCAGATCAGATGGGAATACAAGGTTTATTAGAACAATATCTTTCGACTCGGAACTCCCATAAGAGCTCGATCGGTGAAACGAGCCTTCATCTGGACGAGGATTCACTGGCAGCTTTTGCCGAAGGTAACTTGCGTCAGCGTGAAGCCGCTCCGGTGATCAGTCATTTGGTAGCCTGCGGATTTTGCCGTCATAAAACTGCAGCGTTGCTAACGCTGGATCTTGAATTCGCGGCCGAGGACGAAGCACGGGTTCCGCTCGATGTCGCCGAACCTTCGAAGATCTCAAAGGTCCTGAATGGTGTGTTGTCGAAAATTTTTAGCTCGACCGAGGAAGCGGTTTTCGCTCACAATGAAGAGGACGAGGACGAAAAGCCTCAAGAAGAAGAGAAATCACCCGACAGGTAGAGACACTTAGATCGATAACGAAACGGCTCGCGGAAGAAACTCGCGAGCCGTTAGTTTTTTGACTGTCCCGACTTTGGGTAACGAGTAACCTAATTACACTTTGGCGACGGCTAGAGGTTATAATTCACGTATCAGAAAGTTTTGGTCCTGGTTTTGGTAAAGATGGAAACGCCTAACTGCACAGCTAAGCAACCTGATTGCGCGACCGAAAAGCCGGAAATCTCAGTTGAAAAGGTAGCCGTTGCGAAACTTCCTACTGAGCGAGGCGACTTCATGATCGCTGGTTATCGCTCTCTGACAAGCAAGGAAGAGTTCGTCGTGCTTTACAAGGGTGAGATGAGCGCCGACGTCCCAACACTGGTGCGGATCCATTCACAGTGTCTTACAGGCGACGTATTTGGCTCGATCAAATGCGATTGCGGTCCCCAGCTTCACATGGCGATGGACATGATAGACGCCGAAGGGCGTGGTGCGATCGTCTATCAGCAACAAGAGGGGCGCGGGATCGGGATCTTGAATAAGATCCGAGCTTATGCCTTGCAGGATCAGGGTGCCGACACCGTCGAGGCCAACAAAAGGCTTGGCTTCGCGATCGACGCTCGCAACTACCAACAATGCGCGGAGATCCTTTTTGACCTCGGGCTATGTAAAGTCAGAGTCATTTCCAACAACCCAGACAAACTCAAGGCCTTAGAAAAGGCGGGCCTCCGGATCGTTGAGCGAATTCCGATCGAAATTAAAACTGAGCAGGCTGCTGCTCACTACCTCCGTACAAAGAAGGAAAAACTGGGACATTTACTGGATTTCTAACGACAATTCAACTTTTCCGTCTTGTATTCATAAATTTGGACGTTTCCTACCGCTTCACTCGTTCATATTCAGCGTTAACCGTTGATATACTTCGCTTTACTCAGCGGCCTCCTGCGGGCATAGCACTTGCATTAAACCCATGCGGATGTAAACCTTGAACCAGGAATCCCTTCCTTGTATCTGTTTACATAATCTTTAGAAAGGAAATATCTGAAGCATGAAAAAGAATATAAAATTTTTCTCGTTGGCTATTTTTGCAGTGTTATCCCTCTTTTTCGTAACTGCGACAATGGCCCAAACCAGCTCGACTGGATCCGTAGAAGGAGTGATACTTGACGCGAACGGAGCTTCTGTTCCAAACGCTACCGTTTCACTCAGCGGTCCAAATCTTATTCGGTCGCAAACGACGACGACCGACGATGACGGTCGATATCGCTTCCAGCAGGTTCCGCCGGGACGTTACACAGTGGACGTCGGTGCGGCTGCGGGTTTCGGAGCGACCAAGCAGGAGAACATCGAAGTCAACTTGTCGAGGACAACTTCCGTCAACTTTACCGTTGCGGCCGCGGGTGTCGGAGGCGTGGTTGACGTTGTGGCGAACCCTGAGATCGACCAGACAAATAACACGACGGGAACCAACATAACTTCTGAACAGTTCTCGAACTTCCCGACTGGGCGCACCGTGCAGTCTCTTTACACGCTCGCCCCGACTGTTGCCCGCTCGGGTCTCCGTGACGCGTCGGGCCGCGACCGCGATCCGTCGGTTGCGGGTTCCTCGGGACCAGAAAACAACTACATTCTTGACGGTGTAAACGCTACCGACCCCGCCTTTGGCGGTTCAGGAGCGAACCTCCCGTTCGAGTTCGTACAGGAAATTGAGATCAAGACCGGCGCATATGGCGCTGAGTATGGTAAGTCCACGGGTGGCATATTCAACGTCATCACGAAGTCCGGCACGAACGAGTTTCACGGTGACATTTTTGCATACACGACGCAGAAGAGCTTCGTGCGTGACGTGAAACCGAGTGCAATCCCGTTCACTGGTGCGGCTCCTGACGGTTTTTCCGAGATCGACGCAGGTTTCGATATCGGCGGCCCGATCATTAAAGACAAACTTTGGTTCTTCGGCGCATTCAATCCGCAGATTCGCAAGAACTTCGTCCTCACCCAGACCTTTTTGCAGGGAGTCGAAAACAAGATCACGACCCCGTTTTACGCGGGCAAACTTACGTGGGGAATCAACGACGACCATACGTTCACATTCTCGACCTTTAGTGATCTCACCAAGCAGGAGGGTCATCTCTTTGGCTTTAGCGGCTTTGGTGCGAACCCGGCGAGTTTCCGGGGCATCTCGGAGACGGGTGGCTCGAACTATGCGTTTCGCTTGAACTCCACCTTCTCGCCGAATTTTATTGGCGAGTTTTCGGCAGGTCTGCACTACCAGCGTGCCAATACGATCCCAGAACTTGACGAGACGCTGGTTACCGATCGATTCTCAGTCCTTCGCGGCGGCGCAGTTGTTGCTCCATTCGAAACAACTGTATTTTCGCCGGGCGGCCTCCGACTGGCTTATGTTGAAGGAACCGGCGGCAGCGTTCAGCGCAACTACGTCCGTCAGGGTTTCGGCCTCGAATCGCAGCAAGACCGCAACCGCTGGGAGTTTGCAGCTAAGCTGCAGAACATTTGGGGTAGGCACACGTTCAAGTATGGTTTCGAGTTCAACCGAAACCTTTACCGGATCGACACTCGTTCGACTGGACCGAACTTTAGTTTTACCCCCGCGAACCGGCCCGGTCCGCATCGTATCGAGAATCGTTTTGCTGTCTGTGCTCGCACCTCCACGACGACGATCACCTGTCCGAGTGCGTCGCGTACGACGAACGTTCAGGCAATCATCACTGCGGGTCAGGCACCGACAGGTGTAACCACGGCCGTAACAGGTCCGGTTTCGATCAACCCGACCAATCCCTTCCTGCTTCTCGACGTTGTACGAGCTCGTGACTTCAGCCTGAATACGCTAGGCGGATTTACGAACACCGACACTCAGAGCTTCTATATTCAGGACGATTTCAGGGTTACCCGCGATCTGCAGATCAATGTAGGCGCCCGCTGGGATCTTCAGAGAGCCTATTCGGTAGGTGGGGTTCAGTACCTTGCAAACAGCAACTTAACTAACCTCTTCGATACACTTCAGCCCCGTATTGGCGTTATCTGGGACTTTACGGGTAAAGGAAAGGGCAAGATATTTGCTAACTATGCGCGTTTCGTAGAAACGCCGATTCCCCTTGACGTTAACGTCCGTGCATCTGGTGGCGAAATTCAGAATGACTTCCATCTGAACGTCAGCCGGCTGAACGGAGCTGCGGGTGCAGTTTCGATTTCTAACTTCGGGAACCTTGGTAATCACGCGAGTCCGGGTCCCGACGGATTGAAGCCCCAGACAGTAAACGAATGGACGGCCGGTGTAG
Organism: Pyrinomonadaceae bacterium; assembly: GCA_046714595.1. Lineage (GTDB taxonomy): Bacteria > Acidobacteriota > Blastocatellia > Pyrinomonadales > Pyrinomonadaceae > OLB17. The sequence continues at coordinate 7,347 of JBKKAS010000251.1, forward strand.
AGTATCAGGCTTTCAAGGATATAACTCTTGGATTCCGCGGTATCTATCGACCGCAGGGATCGGTCATTGAAGACGGCTCGTTTGATGACGGTAACTGTTATTTCCTTTTCAACCCGGGAGAAACCCCTGTTACCGCAGTAGCGGCGTTGCAGCGGCAGTGCCTTATCGATCAGGGCGAAACCCCAGCGACTGCGGACGCAGCAGCGGCTGCTATTATAGCTGGCGGCGACATCTTTGGACGAGCCCGACGTTTTTACCGAGCTCTTGAATTCACGGCGACGAAGAGATTTTCGAACAACTATTCGTTCGTCACTTCGTACGTGTTTTCAAGCTTGACCGGTAACTATGAAGGACTTTTCCGTAATGATAATGGCCAGTCCGATCCGAACATCACTTCGTTGTTCGATCTTCCGAGCTTGTTGGCCGGCACTTACGGACGTCTTCCGAACGATCGTCCGCATCAATTTAAGTTCAACGGTTCTTATCAGACACCGTTCAAATTGATGATTTCGGGTAACTTCTACGCACAGTCGGGTATGCCGTTCAATGCATTAGTCCCGCACCCGGTTTACGGGGACAACGAAGGATTCTGCGTTAACAACCCGGGAGTTGTCGTTAGTTGTAATCCGCGTGGTACAGCGATCAACCCATTAACAGGCAGCAACCGAACCCCGCTCACCTGGAATCTGGACTTGGGAGCTTACTACCCGATTCGGTTCAGCGAAAGCAAGGAGTTGCGGCTCACCGTGGATTGGTTCAACGTAACGAACAATCAGACGGCGGTTCGTGAGGATGAGACATTCCTTATCAACAGCGGCTCGCCGGGAATTGCTCCGGTACCGAATCCGTTCTTCGGAACCGGTACGATTTTCCAATTCCCGTCGGCGGTTAGATTAGGAGCGAAGTTCTCGTTCTAAATAAATTGCCACCACCCGCTGTCCGTTGAGGGCAGCGGCATGATTTCATGGAGAGACCTGTTTCTTAGGTCTCTCCTTTTTTTTGTGGAATCCGGAAAGTAGTTGTTTTCGTCATCTGAAATCATTGTATTTGATGCGGAATCGGAATAAACTACCGTATACCGTTCGAATCCATACCGGAGGCTTTTTGTTATGCATTCCGCATTTCCTGGTCGCAGTCGAGGACTTTTACCCTTGGTTGTAGTTCTTGCTCTTTCCTTTGGATTTATCTCTGCACCGAGGGTGAAGGCTCAGGGAGCAGCCAGTGACCTTGGCAACGGCGGACGCCACACTATTCACGGCCGCCTTTACGTCATGAATGGAAGACGTAGCGAAGTGTCCGGGCTGAAAATCCGTCTGACAAGCGCTTCGGCAGGCGACATTTCCATCATTACGGATGAGACAGGCACATTCACCTTTCGGAGTTTGGGTGCCGGCTCATATTCCGTTTTAGTCGAGGGCGGTGGCGTGTTCGAAGACGTCACGGAGCGTGTCTATATAGACGATCCGGGAAGTAGCAGTATCCGTGGTTCCGTACGTATGCGGGCCGCCCCACGTACTGTGAATGTCCAGATCTACCTCCGGCCGTCTGCAGCGTCAAAGATCGGTACGGCGCCCGGTATCTTGAATGTGAAATGGGCTGAAGTCCCGAAGACCACTCTTGACCACTACGATCGTGGACTAAGGCTCGTGCGCGACGGGAACGATCGCGGTGCAGGAGTGGAATTTGGTCGAGCGATCGAGATCTGGCCTTCGTTTGCACCTGCATATACTGAGATGGGTCGAATCGCGCAGCGGGCCGGGGACCTCGACGAATCGATCGAGGCCTGGAAGAAGGCGATTCGATATGACAAAGGCGACTTTGACGCTCACCTTAATCTAGGCATCGCCTACCTTAACTTAAAGAAGTATGTGGATTGCGAGAATGCCTTGGTGAACGCAGCGCATCTCGATCGCACGGCTATCACGCCGCATTACTACCTCGGTATGCTTTTCGTCCTGAAGAACGATCTAGACGTAGCTCAAAAGGCGTTCGAAACTGCCAAGGAGCTGAAAGGCGGGCGTGGCCTTCCGGCAATTCACAAATACCTCGGCCGGATATACATGCGGAAAGACATGGGAAAAGAAGCAGTGCAAGAGCTAGAAACCTATATCAAACTCGCACCCAAGGCCGAGGACGTGGACCGGATCAAAAAAGATATATCCGACATAAAGGCGAGACCCGTAAAGAATGCCTTCGTCTGAACGGATCTACCGCGATTCGGTTCACAACATTATCCGCCTGAAGACCGACTCGCCGGAAGGCGCGCTGATCGCGCGGCTTGTTGATTCAGTTGAATTTCAAAGATTAAGGCGAGTGCGCCAGCTTGGGCTGGCGCATTTTGCGTATCAGGCCGCCGAGCATTCCCGCTTTACGCACAGCCTGGGCGCATTTCATCTCGCAACGCGCATCCTTGCAAAACTCGAGGGCAAATACGACATCTCTCCCACCGACCAAACAGCGGTCCGCGTCGCGGCGCTTGTTCACGACATCGGACACGGCGCGTTCTCACACGTGCTTGAAACGATCCTCGGATTTCATCACGAAGACTTTACCGTCGAAGCTGTTCTGAGCGAGAACACCGAGGTCGGCATGTTATTGCGTGAACACTCCCCGGATCTTGCCCCGCGTGTGGCCGACATAATTCGCGGCACGTTTCGTCCGATGGCTCTCGCACAGCTCGTTTCGTCACAGCTGGACGTTGACCGGATGGATTATCTGCTTCGCGACTCACTGATGACCGGTGTTAAGTACGGCGTCTACGATCTCGAATGGATAATAAAATCGCTCGAGATCAACGAAGCAGACGATCAGTTATACGTTTCGGCCCACGGCCTACATGCAGTCGAGGACTATCTTCAGGCGCGCTACTACATGTTCCGGCAGGTCTACTTTCATCGAACGTTGCGTTCTGCCGAGACGATCCTGCAATCATTGCTGCGGCGAGCGTTGCAATTATTCCAGGGCGGGCAGCCGCTTTGGCATGCGCCGGGAACGGCGTTCGAACGCATACTTAGCGGCGAGAAGTTGACGCTCAAAGAGCATCTCGAGCTCGACGATTCCGATGTCATTTATTACATAAAACAATGGCAGCTCTCCAGCGACCCCATACTCGCTGATCTTTCGAAACGCTTTCTTAACCGGCGCCTTCTTAAAGCCTTCGATCTGGACATGCCGGAGGACCAACGGCAACAGTTCGTCGACCGGTCACGGAGCCTGGTCGAAGCACACGGTTTCGATCCGGAATACTATTTCATTGAGGACAAAGCCGGCGATGTTCCACACTACTTTTACACCAGCGACAGCTCGAAACCGAAGAATCTTATCTATGTCGAGGACGGATTTTCACATCCCGTAATACGCGAGATATCCGAGATAAGCAGTGCCGTCCGCGGCCTGCAGGCGGAGTATCGAATACACCGCATCTGTTTCCCTTCCGAACTAAAAGATGAGATGGAAAAGCTCTACCATGAGTGATGGGAGGGAGGACTTTGCGGATGCGGGATTTGCTGCGTTACAATTTTACAAAAGTGGACAAGGAGTAGACGCAGTTCCTTTTCCCTCCCGGTTGCTCCTCGATGAAACATCTCCGAGCGATAGTTCGTTTTTTTCTGTTCATTACGGCGACGTTCGGTCTCTATGGCCTTTGGTTCGTATCCTCGTTCTTTGTCCCGAATAAAACTTACTGGCGTCAGTTGGCATTCGGGTGGTGGACAAAAAGCTTTGTCAGGATCTCGGGAATGGAGCTCGAAATTATCGGTGAACCGCCGAAACCGCCGTTCTTTCTGGTGACCAATCATCTTAGCTACGTCGACATCGGAGCGCTGCGCTCCGCGGTGAACGGCGTGTTCGTCGCGAAGGCTGAAGTGAGAGAGTGGTTTCTCGCCGGACGCATCGTCAAGGACATGGGAGTAATTTTCATCGACCGGAAAAACCGTCGCGATATACCGCGTGCGGGGGCCGAGATCATCCAGAAGCTGAACGATGGCGAAGGCGTCATCGTCTTCCCGGAAGGCACGAGCACAAAAGGCGAAGACGTACTTCCGTTCAACTCCTCGTTCCTTGAATTTGCTGCAAAGACGGACCTGCCGGTGTCGTATGCGTCAATCAGCTACCGGACGCCGGAGGGCGAGCCGCCGGCAAGCGCGATGATCTGTTGGTGGGAGGACATTTCATTCGTGACCCATCTCCTACGACTTTTTACCCTGAAGCGATTCACCGCGATCCTGGATTTTGGCGAAGAGAGCGTCGTCAATCCGGATCGTAAACAGCTCGCGGCCCAATTGCGCCAGCGCGTAAAAGAAAGATTTATTCCCGTGATCTGATGAAAACGCTACAGGGTGATGACCGCTTGTCCCGCGTATCGTCACCTCGTCACGTTTTTGGCTTATGAATGAGGACAACCGGCTAAACTTACCGGAGATCTATCCGTAATATTCCTGACTATTTTTTCAAGGAGCACAAAAAATGCACAAGACATTTTTTCGATTTTCGACGGCGGCGGCCGTTTTGTTTTCTCTCTGCATCACGACGCTCGGCCAGAGCAAGGGTTTCGACACAAAGAGAATGGATACGTCAGTCGATGCATGCAACGACTTTTTCCAGTACACGAACGGCACATGGTTGAGAACGACCGACATCCCCGCGTCGGAATCGAGATGGGGCACCTTCAACATGCTCGCCGACCAGAATAACTCGCTGCTTCGGGAGATCCTGGATGAAGCGGGAAAGAAGAAGTCGCGAGCAGGAAGCGGTGCACAACTCTTCGGTGATTTTTATGCGTCGTGTATGAACGAAGCGGCTATTAACAAGGCGGGCTTCGACCCCATTAGACCTTTTTTACGAAACATCGATAGCGTCAAGACCGTCGAAGACCTTGGGCGCCAGTTCGCCGCGATGCATGACGCAGGGCTTCCGACGGCCTTCAGCTTCGGGGTCGGGGCCGACTTTAAAAATTCAAATGTCGTCATTGTTAATGCGGGACAGGCCGGGCTCACGCTTCCGAACCGCGACTATTACACTGGCGATGACGTCAAGGCGATTGAAACGCGTGCGAAGTTCGTCGAGTATATGACGAACATGTTCAAGCTGCTCGGTGATTCACCCGATGCTGCCGCTGTAAATGCCAAGACGGTGCTTGATATGCAGACCCGGCTCGCACTGGCTTCGCTGACGCCGGTCGAACGTCGAAACCCGGATAACAACTACAACAAGATCACGTTTACCGCCGCTCAGGAACTGACCCCGAATTTCCCGTGGCCGGCGTATTTGGCCGGACGTTCGACCCCGGCGTTCGCCGAGCTCAATATTGCACCGCCAAAATTCTTCGCTGAGATGAATGTGATGCTAAAGGACGTTTCGATAGAGAATTGGAAAACGTACCTTCGATGGATGACGGTCAACTCCGCTGCCCCGTCGCTGGCGAAACCTTTCGCCGACGAGAATTTCAACTTCTTTAACAAGTACCTTCGCGGACAGAAGGAACAGCAGCCGCGTTGGAAGACCTGCGTCCAGGCGGCCGACAGTAACCTTGGTGAGGCGCTCGGCATGGAGTTCGTAAAGACCGTGTTTACGCCTGCGGCGAAAGCCCGCATGAACGAGCTGATCGACAATCTAATGGCTGCCATGAAAGAGCGGATCGATAATCTCGAGTGGATGAGTGATGAAACAAAAAAGCAGGCGCGGGCTAAGCTTTCGACGTTCAAACGGAAGATAGGTTATCCGGACGTACTCCGCGGTTTCAACGGCTTGTCGATCGATCGAAAGTCGTATGCGATGAACATTCTCAGGTCGAACCAGTTCCAGATCCGCCGGAGCCTCGCCGATCTGGGCAAGCCTCGCGACAAGACGCGCTGGGGATTCTCGCCGCCGACGGTGAACGCTTCTTACAACGGCGTGAACAATGACATCACCTTTCCGGCCGGAATACTTCAACCGCCTTTCTTTAATTTCGACGCGGACGACGCGATCAATTATGGCGCGATCGGTGGAGTGATCGGACACGAGATAAGCCACGGCTTTGACGATTCGGGCAGCCGGTTCGACGCCGACGGCAACCTGAAGATGTGGTGGACCCCCGATGACAGGAAGAAATTCGAGGAACGTGCTTCGTGCGTTATCAAGCAGTTTGACAATTACGAAGTGCAACCCGGTCTCAACATCAGCGGCAAGCTTACGCTCGGTGAGAACATCGGCGACTTCGCCGGGTTGACCGTCGCATACGACGCTTATATGCGCTCGCTTGTTGGAAAACCACGCCCCGCCGACATCGACGGGTTTACTCCTGAACAGCGCTTTTTCCTTGGATGGGCACAGGTCTGGGCCGGAAAGTACACCGCAGAAGCTGAACGCGAGCAGGTAAAAAGCAACACACATTCGCTCCCCCGCTGGCGTGTGAACGGGCCGCTCTCGAACATGCCGCAGTTCGCAAAAGCCTTCGGCTGCAAACAGGGACAGACAATGGTCCGCGAGAATGCGTGCTCGATCTGGTGAGTGATTATTTTCGAGTCTGAGTAGCAGGACATTTTTGGATGTTCTGATGGAATCAGGAAGACGCTTCGTGTGCATAACACGAGGCGTCTTTTGTTATGCTCCGAAACACATTCTAGGTAATGCGCTGGTCTTAGTATCCCGATCATCCCGCATGTTTATTTTGTTTTCGAATAATTAAGGAAAATACATTACTTGTCACTGAAACCGCTGATAGTATCTTCAGCCATCGACTCAAGTGCTCCCCGCTGCTGAATACATCTACAAAGGACCTACACGCTAGGTCCTTAAGGAGAAGCTCCTATGTCTCTGCAATTCTCCCCGTCGGCTGAAAAGGCAAAAAAACTTTTCACTATTCTTGTCTCGCTCGTTTTTATAGCGTTGATTGTGATCGGCGTATTCGCGAAAAACGGATGGCTTCCTTCAACCGATCCAATGACCGGAAAGAAGACCGGCTGGTTCGGGAAACAGCTCCCGGCACACGCCTCGAGCAGCTGGAATCCGCTTGCCAATTCCTTGCCCGCACCGACGCTGCAGTTGAGCAAGGAATATATTTATGCCGGCTCGCGGCTCCTGGCCGTTGAAGATGCAAATGCGAATGCGGCACCGCCGGCGGATCTCGCGGTGTGGCGTCCATCTACCGGGACGTGGTGGGTGATGGGCGGAGCAGGCGGCTCACAGCCGGCGACACAGAGCTGGGGACTTTCTGCCGACCAGGCCGTTCCGGGCGACTACGACGGAGACGGGAAAACTGACTTCTCTGTCTTTCGTCCCACAACGGGCGAATGGTACGTCCTACAGAGCAGTGACAACGCGTGGGCACCGGTCTTCGCCTGGGGAGCCTCAACCGACATACGCGTTCCTGCCGACTATGACGGCGACGGGCGAACAGACAGGGCGGTGTGGCGTGCGTCGGATGGTGTCTGGTACATCGTGCGCAGCTCCGATCAGGCAAGCGTCTATCAGACCTACGGCATGAACGGTGACATGCCGGCACCGGCCGATTATGACGGCGACGGACGGGCCGATCTCGCGGTCTGGCGAAACTCGGATCAAAAATTCTATTCGACAAACAGCTCGAATGGCGGGTCGATGAGCATCGTCATTGGCCAGCCGGGCAGTGAGCCAGTCAGCGCCGACTACGACGGCGACGGCAGAGCGGATCATGCGATTCGAAACGGTTCTAACTGGATCATCCGCCAGAGCACCAGTGGCCAGATCGTCACCATTGCCTGGGGGCAATCGACCGACATCGCCGTGCATAACGATTACGATGGCGACGGAAAGGTCGACATCGCGGTCTGGCGTCCGACTGATTCCCCTGCCGGCACCCTCGGCAACTGGTTCATCCGCCAATCCGCATTCGGCAACTCGCTCCGGCAGGTCCAGTGGGGAGTTTTGCGCGATGTTCCGGTGCCTGCGTTTTATCGACGATAGCGTTACTTGTCGCCTTTATTTCTAACTATCAGATGGAACAACAAAAAGCTCAGAGAGGACTACCATGAGAGATCAAATCTTCCACACCAATTCTGTACATAAAACCCCCCGTATCCGGCGCTTAGTTCGTTGCTCATTTTGGTACTTTGCCGCGGCACTGTACCTTTCATCCGCCGCGCTGGCCCAGCAGCCCGACCGCGGCTTTCGGTCCGCGAATTCGTATGCGGCGTCCGGATTGGATGCCGTGAACCTGGCCAACGGAAATCTGATACTGAACCTTCCGTTGGCCTCACTTCCGAGCGGCCGAGGCGGCAGCCCGGGTTACTCGGTGAATCTCCAGTACAACAGTAAACTCTGGGAATCGAACGAGTCGATCCGGGGCAACGGCAATCCGGACGAAAACGGTAACACGAAATATTCAGTAACCAAACTTAGTTTGAGCGACAGTGGAGGATGGCGACTGGCATCGTCTTACAACCTAAAGATAACTGACCGCTTGGCTTTCGAAGCGCCCGATCCATGCTGGCGTGGCGACCCTGTAGCGCGCTTAAAGTTTCGATGGAAAACCGAGATCGAAATGCCGGACGGAAGCATAAAGCTGTTCTATCCACGCCTCTCCTACAGCGGGCAGCAGATCATGTCCGACGACGGCTATGCGGCAGTCGATACCACCGGAAGGTACTATCAGGTCGTTCAAACCACCCATCCCGTCACAGGAAACTGCATGATCGTCGACAGCTATCCGCAGCTTACGACAAGCGGGATGACCTACATCACGATGGATGGATCACAGCTCCGGCTGTTCATTCCATATCAGTCCGTGAACTGGAAGTTGTATTTTCCGGACGGGCGAATGGTCGAAACTGCCCCTCCGGATGATCCCACCGTAACGCAACGGATCACGGATCGGAACGGGAACGTTGTTGAGAACAGGCCCGATGGGATCTGTGATCAGGTCGGAAGATGCATAGTATTCAGCACGAACACCAACCACGACACTATAGTTTCAGTAAAAGGTGTCGGTGGTGAAACAGTATCGACGCGAATCGAATGGGGCACGCGGTGGATACAGAAAACGTACAGGATAACGACCGCGCAAAATGCTCCGTATTTCCTGGTTTTTGAAACTGTGTATACCGGTACTCAGACAGTGAAGAAGATAGAGTTTCCGGCCCAGCTAGGCCAGCAGGAAATGACATTCGATTACTTTGGTTCAGAGACGCCACCGGGACAGGGAGTGGAGACTGAGGAATGGGGCGAATTGAAAAGCGTTACGCTGCCGACAGGCGCCCAAACTCACTTTCAATACGGGCAGGCGGGCGACACGGCGGCAGAGGTTCTAGGGCGGTCGACCGCAAACAAGAAGCTCGAATACACGGATCAGTATCCTGGTGAGAACCCGGTCGACCGAACAGACACATGGCTCTACAATGCTTCGAACTGGGGCGGCGAGGTGACCAGCCCGGATGGTTCATTCAGCGTCGAAGGTAAACACTACAATATTAACTTGGCTTTATGGACGAACGGTCTCGTATATGTAAACAGCAATCCGGATAATCTGGTCGAGCGGATCTGGGCACACAACATTCCATTCACGATTCCCGGCAATGGACCGTCTCCCCCCGGAAACTTTGTCGGAGTGGGATCCGCGAACGCCTATGTAAAGACCGAATTGACAACGCTGCGCAATGCGAACGGGTCTGCATCGTCTTCATCCCCGACTGCGATCAAGGACTACAAGTATGACAAGAACGGCAACGTTTTAGAGGTAAAAGAATATGACTTTGTAACCTACGGTTCTATTACCAGAATGGGGGGCGTGGTCACCGTTCTTCCCGCACTCACGTTAAAGCGGAAAACAGTTAACAGATACTACAATCAGGCAGCCGATGCGGAAAGCGCCACGAGCAACTCAAATTCATACAGTGATCCGTCTTCGCCAAAGCTAAAGAACGTCATTCGATCTACAGAAATTCAGGACGGCAGCGGTACTCCAGTATCGAGAAGCGAGTTCTTCTACGACGACCCGAATAACAGGGGTAACCTTATAGAGGCGCGGGTTTGGGATTCGACGAAGGGTGTCTATAGCGATCCGTTAGCTACCACTAATTCGATATCTACATTCTCTGCGTACGATCAATACGGCAACGTGGTTGAAACAACGGATGCGAATGGCGTCAAGACGACTTTCACGTTTGGAGATGTAGCGGGTCCGAATGGAAACGTGACCGGGCTATATCCTACTAAGACCGAGATCGCTTCTAACTATGCGTCGGTAAAGCGAACCTCCAGCGCTGTTTACGATTTATACTCGGGGCTGGTGACGAGTGCTACAGACGTCGATAACAATGTCACGACGATGACCGAGTACGACGCGCTCGGGCGCCCTATAAAAGTTCGAAGCTCCGCGGGAACCCCACTCGAGTCATGGAGGCGGACAGAGTACGACGATATCGCTCGCCGTATCGTTGTGCGATCGGACATCGAAACCCTCGGGGATGGCAGATCGGTCGCGACGCAGTTTTTCGATCAATTGGGACGAGTGCGCCTTTCAAAAACGCTCGAGGATGCGGCGACACAATCTGCGACGAACGAGACCGACGGCATCAAGGTCGAAACGCGCTACGTCTATAACGATCCGACGCCATCGAATCCGGACGATCCGAACCTCAACCGTGGAACCTATGCTTTGACGTCAAACCCGTTCCGGTCCGCAACGGCGTCACAAGCGACGATCGAACCGACCATGGGCTGGACGCGCTCGAATGCCTGGAACACCGGCCGCCACCAGGAAGTTGAAACATTCTCGGGCGCGTCTCAACCCGCTCCGTGGGGAAGCAATAACAGTTCTACCGGTGTCGTCACGACCGAGGCGGACGCGAATGCAACGACGGTGACCGATCAGGCTGGTAAAAAGCGGAGAAGGGTATCGGATGCATTCGGACAGCTGATAAGGGCTGATGAGCCGAACGCGAATGGTGAATTGGGAAGCATTTTAGCTCCGGCGCAAGCAACTAACTATTTCCACAACACTCTCGGCAAACTGGTGCGCGTTCAACAGGGCGTACAGAATCGCTATTTTCTCTACGATTCGCTCGGACGGCTGCGCCGCGTCCGACAACCCGAACAGGATGTAAATATTTCGTTGAATACGGTCGCCAATCCAGATAATAATAGCTGGACCGCTGGTTTTACATACGACAATAACGGCAATCTTCGGACTTCGGTGGATGCAAAAAACGTAACTATCACGAGCACCTTCGACGCATTGAGTCGCCAACTGACGCGGTCATATTCCGATTCGACGACGGCCGCGGTTAGTTTTACATACGATGACGCCAACGTTCCCTTTTCAAAAGGTAAGCTGACGAGAGTGAGTTCGTCCGTGTCAGAAATGCGGTACGTCGCTTACGACGTGGCCGGCCGTCTGATCGCGAGCGAACAGAAAACCGACGGGCAAGCATATCCATCCAGCTACAAGTACGATCTCGCCGGAACAATAACAGAACAAACGTATCCGTCTGGAAGAGTATTAAAGAACTTTCTCGAAACTGACGGTGACCTGTCCTCGATCGCGAGTAAGATCGCCGGCGGCCAGTTCAAAAATTATGCTGCAAGTTTTTCTTACGCGGCGACCGGTGTTATAAAACAATTACAACTTGGAAACGGGCTGTGGGAAAGTGCACAGCTGAACAGCCGAAATCAGGTGACCGAGTTGAATCTTGGAAACTCGCCGACTGGCGGGGGTTTGTGGAGATTAAGTTACGCTTACGGCGAGCTTGATTCGAATACCAACGTGGACATAACAAAGAACACCGGGAACATAGCGCGGCAGACCATAGGCCTTTCCGGCCTGTCGAATCCGTTCGTGCAAACTTATAAGTACGATCAACTCTGGCGCATTCGAGAAGCAAAAGAAACGAACAACGGGAGCCAAACGTGGATCCAGACGTTTGATTACGATCAATATGGCAACCGGACCGCGTTCGCACAAAACATCGGCGGGCAGCAACTGCAGATCAACAACCTTACGCTGCCGCAGATCGATCCGGATACGAACAGGTTTGAATCCGAGCAAGGCTACTCTTACGATCCGGTTGGGAACTTGATCGCAGATCCGCAGGGCCGCGAGTTTGTCTTCAATGGCGATAACAAACAGGTGCAAGTGCGGGACGCTCAGGATAATCTGATCGGTGAATATCTCTACGACGGCGGCGGAAAACGCGTGAAGAAGATCACCGCGACCGAGACGACCGTTTTCGTCTATGACGGTATTGGAAAATTGATCGCCGAACTATCCACCGCCGCGCCGCCTCAGAATCCGACCGTTAATTATACCGCGACCGACCAGCTCGGCAGCCCGCGGGTATTGACAAACAGCCGTGGCCAGATCGTATCGCGCCGCGACTTCATGCCGTTCGGCGAAGAACTGACACCCGATGCCACTTACCGAACCGCAAACTTGAAGTACGGTGTCGCGGATGATGTCCGTCAAAAATTCACCGGCTACGAGCGCGACGACGAAACCGACCTCGACTTTGCCGAAGCCCGATATTACAACGAAAGCGACGGCCGGTTTACCGCGGTCGATCCGTTGCTGGCTTCGGGAAAATCTGATAATCCGCAGACGTTTAATCGGTATGTCTACACCATGAATCGACC
>JBKKAS010000252.1:0-1267 GCA_046714595.1 Pyrinomonadaceae bacterium
TCCTGATCGCGCGCGAGTTCGAGACCGAGGCCGCGATCAGATTCCTGCGCCGCGTCATTCGGCCGGAGAAAGATCTGGCAGCGTTGTTCAGCGTCGCGACAGTGACCAGGCTCGAGCAGCCATTCACCCGCGAGATATCTTCGCTAACGCGTGCGATCGAGATGTTCCCGCCACCGGAAGGCGCGACGGCGTTGCTCGAAGGCATCATAATGGCGGCCGATTATCTTTACGAAGTTCAGGGAAGACGCGTGATGATCATCGTCTCGGACGGTGATGACACGAAGAGCGACGCGACTCTCGCCGAAACCGTTCGAGCTTTGCACACGTCGGGTTGTCAGGTCTTTATAGTAAAGACGACCGATTTCGAGAATTACAAACGGACCGGGTCACGACGCGGGAGTGCGAATATCCGCCAGCTCGCAGCCGAACGTCGGATGACCGACATAGCGGCCCAGACCGGCGGAGCTGTGTACTCGCCGATCGACGAACGTGAACTGGATGAGGCCTTCAAGCAGATATCGGCCGAGCTTTCGCAGCAGTATGTTCTCAGTTATTATCCGGATAACGACGCGGAGAAGCGCGGCGCGTTTCGCGAGATCACTCTCACGTTAAAGAGCAGACCGACTTTTAGTTTGAGAACACGAAAAGGTTATTACGTCCCTAAGAAGTGAATCGTGAATAGTGAATAGTGAATAGTGATCGTGATCGAGGGAAGGGTTCTTTACGATTCACGATTCACGATTCACGATTAACGAAGAATGCTCAACACATCTCTCGACGAATTCTTCCAGCACCTCAAGTACGAGCGAAACGTCAGCCCGCATACGCTGCGGAACTACGCCAGCGATCTCGGGCAGTTTCGCGATCACCTTCTGAAGATCGAGAAGCGGGACGACGTCGCCGTCGGTGAGATCGACCGTTTGACGATCCGTGAGTGGATGGCCGAGCTGCACGCGGCAGACAAAAAGAAAACCTCGATCGCGCGCAAGCTCGCCAGCCTGCGAACCTTTTTCCAGTTCCTGGTACGCGAGGGCAAGCTCGAATCGAACCCGGCAAAGCTCGTGTCGACTCCGCGTATCGAACGCAAACTTCCCAATCATCTATCGGTCGAGGACGCCATCCGTTTTATCGAAACACCGGACATCGATTCCGACCTCGGACGCCGCGACCGGGCCATGTGCGAATTTCTCTACGCCACCGGCATACGCGTCGGCGAGCTCGTGAACATCGATCTGAAGGATATTGATTTCCGCGATCGCCTCGTGCG
>JBKKAS010000253.1:0-13752 GCA_046714595.1 Pyrinomonadaceae bacterium
GTGTCCGTGCGTATCGTTTACCGACTTGAATCCGTCAAGATCCAGCACCAGAACCTGGAAGCTGCCCTCGCTGCGGCCCGCGCGTTTCACTTCCTTATCGAAGTGCATCTGCAGACTGCGGGCGTTGGGAAGCCCGGTCATCGGATCGGTAAGCGCATAGTTTTCCGTCACGGCGTGTTCGAGCGATTTGCAGATCGCGTCGGCGGCAATTCGCGAAATCGTTTCAAGCAGCCGGAGGTGCTCATCCTGGTAACGCGGGATCTCGGCTGAATAGATCGAAATCGCGCCGATGAGCTTTTCATCCGCGATTAGCGGGATCGAAGACATCGCAAGATATTCGCCGGCGAGCTCGACACCGCAGGATTCGAAATCCAAAGCCGGATCGAAATTCTCGGCAGGCGCGCAGTTTTTGAGCGCGTACCCGGTGGCCCCGACGCCGACATTGACGCGCAGGCGGGCGAAGGTACTTTTGTTCCTGCCTGCGACATACGCGGCCGTGGCAAATTCGTTGCTTTCGTCCAGCAGGTAGACGATCGCTGTATCAAAGGGCACGAGCTCGCGGATCTTCTCGGTGAACAGCGAGAGCATCTCGTCCAGCTCAAGTGCCGAACTAAAGTCGCGTGCTAGCGAGTACAAGGTGAATACCTCGCGATTCGCGCGTTTGATCTGCTCGACGTAATTGGGACTCGCACCCGCGTCGATGACGTCCGATACGCTGACCGCTTCACGATCGCTTTCATACGTTAAATGCTGAGCACGGATCTCGTTATCAAAGATGTTCAGGTTGCGCAGGAAAACATCGACCAGGCTCGGATCAAACTGCGAGCCCGAGCGGGATCGGAGGAAGTTTAATGCCTCATCGCGTGGCACTGCCGGACGATAAGGCCGGGCTCCGCGAAGCGTGTCGTACGCGTCGGCGATCGCCAGGATCCGAGCCGTCAGCGGAATGCTGCCGCCGCGTAAACCTTCCGGATACCCGCAGCCGTTCCAAAACTCGTGATGATATTTGACGGTCGGCACTACTGGATATGGAAATCCGACTTTCTCGAGTATCGACGCACCGACCAGAGAATGTGTTTTCACTTTCTCCAACTCGGCCGGCGTCAGGCGGCCGGGCTTGCTCAAAATGTGATCCGGAACTGCGAGCTTCCCAATATCATGAAGCAGCGCGCCGGTCCGGAGAGCATTGATCTCGTCTTCGGCGAGGCCAAGGATATTGCCGATGCCAACCGCGTAGATCTGAGTTCTCCGGACGTGCCCCATGCCGACCTGATCGCGTGCGTCGATCGCAGTCGCGAGGGCTTCGACGGTCGCCAGATGTATCCGGCTAGCTTCGGTGATGAGCTTGGTTTTTTGTTCGAGTCGCCGGACATGGATCTTATACGATGCGTGACCGAAGATCGCAAGAGGGACGAAAACAAGGCCGAATTCAATTCCGAAGTGACTAAATACAATGAATAGGAAGATGGTTGTAAGCAGGCTGATCGACGTGGTGGTGAATGGTGTTACGAGAATTTCGGAAAGGTCCGCTCTCGGACTCGAGGAGTATTTTGTGCTGCACAGCAAGTGACTAAGAGCGCAACGTTGCGAGAAATGCGTCAATGCCATGACACACGAGGCAAGCACGATCTCGCTTGGGATACTAAGCTCGCCGAGAACCACCCATCTGCCGACGGTGCCGAGGTATCCGAGCGAAAGGTAAAACGCTATTCCCGAAAAGAACGTGGAAAGAATGTCGGTGGCGATATCTGACGCCAACCGGCGCCGATTCGGAGAGCTCACACCATGACTTGCGATCGACGCACAGGCACCCAAAAGGACGCCGCCCGAAACACCTAACCAGATCACACCCCAAAATCCGAAGATGTCTCTGGTAGAAAAGCTTATTTGAGTTCCCGGTATACGAACGTTATGCCGCCCAACGATAATTGCCACGAACACCGACGTAAGCACGACAGCAGCACGGGAAATTGAAACGGGCGCGGAGAGAATTTCGAGCACCGCGAAACCGAGCGCCGCGGCAGCCGCCGCTACCGCGCCGAGCCAAAGCGTTCTTGACGGCCAGGTTTCGTTGGGTGAACTTAAGCTCTTCATTTTCGGGTCCGCTGCGGGAGATGGATTTCCAAAACCCGGATCCCATGGATGTGGCGATCCCTTGCCTCAAGCTATACAACCGTTATGCCAAAGGAATATCATTGAAATTGTTGGAATGTAGTGGCTTAACGTCGATCCATCGTACCGACTACTCTCAGCCTGAACGAGCAAAATGACCGAACGCGTTCAGAATGACATGCTCATGCGCAGCCGAATTGTTTTCATTTTTGCATTCGTTCTTTTGCTGGTGTCGCCGGCCGCGCGCGTTGATGGGCAGGAAGCCGACGAAGTCGTCAAGGTCGATACCGAACTGGTTTCTTTTGAGGTCACCGTGAGCGATAAAAACGGGAAACCGGTTGAGAATCTTCGTGCAGAAGACTTTGTGGTTTTTGAGGACGGTCGCCAGCGGCGGATAGATTTCTTTCAACCTATCAGAAAGCATGACGAAAACCGGCCGCTCTCGGTTGTTTTCGCACTCGACGTTTCGGGGAGTATGACGGATGCCGAGATCGAGCGGTTGCGATCGGCGATGCAGAGTTTTCTGGCCCGGCTCGCGAACTACAATTCCTATTTTGCCGTCGTCAGTTTCGCGATGGAGGTCCGAACTCTCCAATCATTTACAAACCGTCGGGACAAGCTCGAGAGATCGTTCGACAAACTCGTCCGCGACCAGGACGGCCTCTCGACTCACGCGTACGACGCGGTCGACGAATCGGTACGACTCATCGCCCGGAAGTCGCCAAAAATTATAAAGGGCCGCCACCCGAAACGGGCGGTGATCCTTGTTAGCGACGGCTTCCCGGTGGGCGATACCGTTTCGCCGGAAACATTGATCGAACGGACAAACCTCGCCGAGACAACGGTCTACTCTGTGATCCTGCCGTCATACTCGCGTCTTCAGGGCGATAAGAAACCCGTCATCACCCCGCTCGAGGCGAGCGGCTTGATAGACAGGACGGGAGGGAAAAGTTTTTACGCCACGGACAAGTCGTTCGACGCGCTGTTTCAATCGTTGGCCGAAGAGATCACGGCTTCGTATGCGATCGCATTTTATCCCGACCGAAATGACGACGCGGTTCCAATAAGGGATCGAAAGATCAGGATTCAGACGAAAAGCGGGTTTACGGTGAGGCAGAACAGAACGGAATACAGATTGAAGTAGGCCCCCGGGTCAATAGCGGTAATCGTCGTACCCGTATGACTCGAGATCATCTTCATCGCCAGTGTCTTTCGACTCGGGTTCTTTATAGATATCCATTTCTATCGGGTCAAGACCGACAATTTCGAGCTTTGCGCTACACTCGTCACACTTTACGATGTCGCCCTGCTCCGAATCGGACGCGACGTAAACTTCCTCATCACATTCGGGACAAATCGCTGTAGGCATTTTTTCTTTCTCCGAAAATCTAATAAATTTGAGTCGAGCAGCTCAAGATACAGGTAAAAGTTAATATACAAATCTAACTCGTTCGTGTACGCGTTAGCAAAGAATCTTTGTCGGTATATTCTGAATTCTATTGGTTCCAATTTCGTTTTACAATTTTGCAGATGCAATTTCCGTTCACGCTGAAAAAAGATGCTGAGTTCGACGTCGTAGGCTTCGGGACGAACGCGGTCGATTTCCTTATCCAGGTTCCGCACTACCCGGAATTCAATTCCAAGATCGAGCTCACGGATTATGTGCAGGCTGCCGGCGGCGAGATCGCGTCGACCATGGTCGGCGTAAAGCGGCTCGGACTACGCAGCGCATATGTCGGACGTTTCGGATCCGATGCTGCGGGCGAGATCGGAATCAACTCGCTCCGCGACGAAGGTGTTGATGTAACTTACGCGGAACAGGTCGACGGTGGGCGGACGCAGGTTGCGTTTATTATTATCGACGAGCGAAACGGCGAGCGGACGGTTATATGGAAACGCGACCCGAAGCTGAGCTACGGTGAAACTGACGTTCCGCTTCAGGCCGTCAACGGCGCAAAGGTCCTGCACTTTACACCGCACGACACCGGCGCCTGCATCCTGCTCGCGAAAGCCGCTCGCGAAAACGGTGTCGTAGTTTCCGTGGATGTAGACAACGTTTTTGACAGGATCGAAGAGCTTCTTCGCGGAGTAGATATCATCATTGCTTCCGCGGACTTTCCTGCGAGACTGCTCGGTACCACCGATATCCGGAAAGGGCTGCTCGAAATGCAGGATCGTTTTGGTTCCGCCGTTGTCGGCGTCACGCTTGGCGACGCAGGATCGCTCCTGTTGTGCGGGGGCGAATTTATCGAGACCACCGGGTTTGAGGTCCCCGGGGGCTGCAGCGATACGACCGGAGCCGGCGATGCGTTTCGGGCCGGGCTTATTTACGGCCTTGTTATGGACGTATCGATTGAGGAAAGCGCACGAATTGCCAATGCGGTCGCTGCACTGAAGTGCCGCCGTGTCGGTGCACGGACCAGCCTTCCCACCCGGGACGAACTCGACGCCCTTCTGAAAAAAACATAGACATATCGCCCGCCCCTATCTTAAAATACAGAGGGTCAAATCCTCTCTGACGACGGATTTACCAACTCCTCCGGTTCGATAACCCCTCTTTCCTCCTTCCCGCCCCTATATGGATTCCCAGATCGGCTTAATTATTCAGCTCAACGGCGTCATCCTCATCACCGTGCTTTCACTGTGTCTTCGCCGCGCGTTGCAACTGACGGCGCTGAAATACTGGACGATGGCGTGGCTATGTCTGTCGTTCGCACTGATCTGCCTGCGTCTCGCTTTTGGTTACGACGAACTCGCCTCATTTCTGTTTGCATACTATTTCCTCGGCGAATATCTCTTTGGATTTATGCTCGTCGCCGGCTGCCGGAGCCTCGACGGTACCTACGAGCTGAAGCCGTGGTCAGAATTTTTTACGATCCCTTTTCTCGCCGCCGCGGTCGTCCTTCCGCATCTGGCTGCGGATTTTAACGACGTCTTCAGTATTCATTCGTTCATTATGGCGGGTTTTTACGCGACCGCGTTTTACTTTCTTCGGAAATCGAGACAGGCGAACTTCGGATGGCGAGTCATGCATGTTTCACTCGCCCTTCTGGCCGTCGACTTCTTCCTTTATACGACCATCTTCTCACTACGACATTTTGCCGTCTTTCCGGTCGATCTACTTTCCTACAATTCGATCATCGATCTTGTCTTGCAAACAGCCCTCGGATTCGGAATGGTGATCATCCTGCTCGAAAAGGTGTTGGGTGACGCGAAAAGCACGAACGAGCAGTTGCTGTCGGCGCAGATACAACTTGAGCGGCTGGTTCACACCGATTCCCTCACGGCCGCATTCAACCGCCACGCGTTCTACGGTTATGTGCGAAAGCAGGGTGAAGACCCCGAGGCGTCGACCGGTTGTGTTGGTTTTTTTGATATCGACGATCTAAAGGCGATCAACGACTGTTTCGGTCACGCCTCTGGTGACATGGTTATCCGAGCGGTTGTCAGGTCGATCCGGGAAGTAATAAGAGCGGAAGACCTGATCTACCGGTGGGGCGGCGACGAGTTTTTTGTGATCATGGTCAGCATGGACGCTGCGATGGCGGAGGAGCGTATGTACCGGCTCGACTCGCTGCTCGAGTTTGTGTACATCGACAACATCCCGGAACCGATAAAAGTAGGAGTGTCGTGGGGATTCACCAATTATTCCGACGCCGGCGACCTCGAGAGTGCGATCAAGAAGGCCGATACCGTCATGTATCGGCGAAAACAATTGCGGAAGCGAAGCAACGCGGCAAGTATCGATTTTATAAACTCTCTTCCCGGCGGGACGGCAGATATCGCACCGTAGAACTCACAGCTTGTCGTTGAAAAATCCGGTCACAAGCGCCCAGGCATCCATCGCGGCGACTTCGTCATAGACTTCCGGCCGCGTGTTGTTAAAGAATGCGTGATCGGCATCGTATTTGACCGAGAGAACAGGCAGCTCGTATGTCACCGCAGCTTCCTCAAGCTCGGCGACCTTTTCCGGATTGATCCACGCATCCTTTGTTCCGGAAATAAACACCGTCGGCGTTTTCAATTTCTGCAGCACATCGTCGCTGGGTATGTCTCCATAGAATGGTGCCGCGGCGCTAAAGCCCTCGAGCTCGCAGGCCGCTCGCAAGGCGAATGTCCCGCCCATGCAAAAACCCGTTATGCCGAAATGCGAAAGTTCGTATTTCGATCGCGCAGCGTCGACCGAGTTCTTGATCGTATCGAGGCCGTCTTCGATCCGAAGATCGCGCATCATTTTGCCCGCCTGCTCGCCATTCGTCGCGATCTTCCCACGATATAGATCGGGAGCGATCGCGATAAATCCCTCGTCGGCATACCGGTTCGCAATGTCCTTGATGTGATCGTTCAGGCCCCACCATTCCTGAATGACAACGACGGCCCTGGCGCTCGGCACGTCTGGTATTGCGACGTAGGCCGACGTCTCACCGTTGGCCGTCTCAAAGGACATAGTTTCAGTTTTCATACAGGTCGATCCTCCGTGGTCTGTGTATCAGTCGATTATAGTCAAAATACCGCGTCGAGGCAGAAGCATGCCCCTCAGGAAGGGCTTAAAGATTACTTGACGTGAAGCCCTCCCCCGACGGTTCAGGCTTCCGCCTTATGCTATTAGAAGAACCTCACGGTATACCCGAACCGAATACCGCGACCGATCTCGGGAACTAGTTCCTTGATGAACGAGACGTGGTTGCGATAAAGCCGGTCCGTCAGATTGTACGCATTGAAAGTAATAATATGCGCGTAATGCTGTCGACCGATCGAGTATGATCCAGCGACATTCACGATGCCGTAACCGGCCGTTCGTGTTTCGAGCGGGAAGACGCGATCCTGGTCAGCCGTTACTACAGCTTCAGGCCGAATGCTCAGAGCCTTGTATCGAAGATCGAGCCCAATGCGAGCTCGGGCCGGCGGTATGCGAGGTAGATTCAATCCCTCGTCAACGAGTTCCGCCCTAACGAAATCGAGCCCCACGAACCCACCCACATACTTGTTGAAAGTCGCGTCGGCGCTTAGCTCGGCCCCGAAATACCTTGCACCGGCCTGTTCGTAACGTGCAACGGGCAAACCGTCCTCGATATCTACCTGTCCATCGCCGTCAGCGTCCTGCGGAGCCAGAAATACAAAATCGCTGATCCCGTAATAGTAGACGTCGCCGGAGAGACGGAATCTATCGGACTGGTGGCGCAGTGAAAAATCAATTCCGTTCGAGCGTTCGTGTCGCAGATCGTTGTTACCGATCTCAAAGGTCACATTGCCGATGTGAGGGCCGTGGTTGTAAAGCTCCTCGAGTGCGGGGGCGCGGACCGAGTGTGAGTAGTTGATGATAAAGGCGCCGCCTTTCCAGAGCGCAAAGTTCACGCCCGCACCGCCCGAAAACCCGGTGAAGCTCCGATCTCGCAGATCGACACTTTCGGGATTGTAGCGATTGCTCTCGAGCCGACCGCCAAATTGAAATTTCACGCGTTCGAATCCCAGTTCCTCGAGAGCGAAAACGGACAACGCCTGATGCTTGACCTTACCCTGTATGAGTTGCTCGGCGCCGTTGACTGCGTAATCGCGGTCGAAACCTTCAAAGCCGAAGCGGCCGGTAAGTTTACCTCGCTTCGTCTGTTCGAACAGCGACCGATAAGAAAAAGTCTTGTTGTCGAAGATCGTGCCGACCGTATCGATGCCGTCGGCCCGCTCGATCTCCTTGTGGCGGTAGTTGGTGTAATCCAGATTGTACTGAACACCGCTAATAAAGGGGTTTGTCAGCTCTCGAAAGCCGCCCGTTATCCGGAAGTTATGCCGCCGCGCGCGAAGATCTATCTCGTCATCAACAACAGGTAGCTCACCTTCCTTTGGTGGTGGTTCGAACAATGCGGCGAATGGAATTCCGTATCGTCTAACGTCGAAACCGTAAGTACCGCTGAAATACGCCTTATCGCCGTAGTAGCCAAGCCCGCCTGAGCCCGAGTTGGATCGCGAGGCCGAGTTCGGAATGCGTCCGATCGGCGTCTGGAAATCGCCAGTCCGCTGAGCGCTGAGATTACCGCGGATAAGCCACTTGTTGATTCCGTATTCCACGCCACCCGCGGCACCAGCTTGACCGTCAGCCGTCCCGGCGACACCGGTAAAGAACCCGCGGACTCCTTCGTGCGCTTCATCCTCGTGATGGCTGATCACATTGACTACGCCGCCGAGGGCATTACTGCCGTACAGAAGCGTACCCGGCCCTTTGACGACCTCGATCCGTTCGGCGCTGAGCGGGTCTACCGTCTCGCCATGATCGCCTGATTGCGAACCGACCGAACCGCTCCGCACACCATCCTGGAGTACCAGCACGCGGTCGCCGTCAAAGCCGCGTATCACGGGGCGTGAAGACCCCGGACCAAAGCTTCGTTTCGCGACACCCGTTTCCGTCTCGAGAACCTCGCCAAGCGACGTCGAGGCTCGCTCCGCGATTCGCGTTGAGCCGACGGAATTGACCGTTTGAAAAGACTCGAAAACCGACTGTTCGGTTCCCGATGCGGTGACGGTAACCTGCTCCCGGATCGACGCGATAGCCAACTCAAAATCAGCCTGCACCCCGCCGCCTGCCGGGATGTCGACGGTTTTGCTTGAATCGGCAAATCCCTCCTTATGTACGAGTATCGTGTAGCGTCCCGGAGGCACGTCCGCGAACTGGTACTTTCCCGTCTCGTCTGTCTGCGCCGAACGTTTGATCGCGAGTATGTGGACCTCGGCGCCGTGTAAAACCGTAGAACCGCCGATCGTTACCGTGCCCGAAACGTTGCCGGTAGCTTGACCGTATGAAAGAGCACTCGCAATAAGCAAAAACAAAGAAGCAAACAAAATTTTTTTCATGACATCATCCTCAAAACTCTCGTGGTCATGCCGACCACCGCACCTAATCCCGCCTTCACGCAGGTTTTAAACAGATCGTTTTGTCACACCGTGACAACCGACAGTCCAAATGGACTTGTGCTGGGTTACGAGAGTTCCGGAGGATGAAAGGGTGGATTTAACGTGCGGGAAAGGCCGCTTATCTTTGAGCGAATAATTCGCGGATCTTTGTAAGTGCCACCACGTCGACGCGTTTTGTAGTGATGATCAAAGAGGGCATTATGTTGCGAAAGGTCGTGACCGATCAGGGGAACCGGCCGGTTCTCGCTAGGACCGTCGCTGCATCGGATAAGCGTCTTGCACGGGTCTTCGTGCCCGGATTCTTCCGAGTAGACGGCGTCACCTTCGCCTTCGTACGCGTGAGCGAACGCTACACTGTGGGATCCCCATTCGGCTAGCAGAAAAACAAGAAACGCCGCCGCAATAAAACGACGGAAGATTCTTTTCCACATCAATTGTCGAGAAAGATTCTGCACGACAGTGCCAGTCTAGCAATATCATATTACGCGAGCAAGGCGTTACGGTTTCGAATTTGGTCGTTTCTTGAAGTCCAATATTGCTCGATGACTGCGACAGTCTGATCGCCACTTCGTCCGGTATCGACTTAAGCCAACGAAGCGCCGCGATCTAAATACCGAAAACAAAATGTGCGTACTGAAAGTTCTGCACCGTACCGAATGGTGTTGGGTGCAGTTCCCGGAGGCTTTGGACTAATTCGAAGCCTGGTCCGATTACATCCATCATTTTTTGCAGATCGTAGCGTTCGACGTCCAGTCCACTGCATTTCTGAGGACCGTCTTCGGCAAAGGTAGCGAGGATAAAATGTCCGCCTGGTTTTAGCGCGTGACGAAGATTTTGCAAATAAAGCCCGCGATCGTTCTCGTCGGTTAAGAAGTGAAATACGGCACGGTCGTGCCAGAGATCGTAAACATTTTCGGGAAACGCAAACTGCGTTACATCGGCAGCAACTCAACTGACGTCAGCCGCGCGGTGGCCGAGACGTTCTTTTGTCGTTTCGAGTGCGGCGGCGGAAATGTCCATGACCGTGATGTTCTTAAATCCGCGTTCCAGCAGATCGTCAACCAGCGTCGAGGCTCCGCCTCCAACGTCGATGATCCTTGCTTTGTCGGCGCCAAGCCCGGCGGATTCGACTAACTCAAGCGATCGGTTCAAATGCGGCGCGTACCAGCTTACCCTGTCCGACGCCTGAGTTCGATAGATCCGTTCCCAATGTCCTGTAGATTTCGTCATTGTGTTAAATGTTTTTCTGCCGGCTTATTGTCCGCTTTCTTTTAGCAAACGTTCGATCTCGGCCGTGAGTTTGTCTGCGTCGAGTGCGGATTCCTCTGAGATTCCAAGCTGTTCCTGCCAGAACACCGGTTTGGGGGGAGCTTCCGTCCATTCGGCGTTTTGGTCGTAAAGAAGATATACGTCCCACGCCTTGCCGTCACCGAGTCCTAGTACGGGCGCGAAGCCTTTCACGAGTGCCGCGTCGCCGTCCCAATAATGTGTGACGCGGGAGTCAGGCAGGTATTTCGTTGCGCGTCCAACCGCGAACGAGCCGTCGGAAGGAAGGATCGGTACCCACACCGAATAGACTTTGACATTTCTTCCCGGCAATCTATCCAATACCATTTGAACTTCGGAGGCCCCCCGAAGACAATGTCCTCAAGTAGGAGCGAGAAGGACGAGCAGCCGGACCTTGCCTTTATCTCCGCTGAATTGTGAGCGGAGGGCGTTCATATCGGTAGAATATTCGCGTCCGCCGGAGAATTGGTATGCGATCAACCCGCCAAGTCCGATTAGCAAAATACCCCCGACGATCCATTTGATATTCTTTCGCTTCATTGCTTTCCTCAGCAGCAGCTTGCACCGCTCATCTTTGGCGGACATGCTACCGAGCCGTAAGAGCAGAATACGCAACAGTCGCCGGGCTTCGGTCTGAGCATCTGCTTACAATTAGTGCATTCGTAAAAAAACACGCACGAGTCCGTCGGCATTTCTTCCGACTTCTGAAAGCCGCACTTCGGACATGTGATGGTAGATTCGTTCATCTAAACTTTGCAGGCCGCCGCGCATCTCCGAGCCTCGATCGTATTCCAGACCGCAACGATCAGCAGTCCGATCATTCCGCCGTAAATATAATAAATATCAAGGCCGGTGCTCATTCCATAGAGCACCGAAGCCGTTGAAAGGACCGAGAGTATCAGTGGAAGAGCCTTTCGATGTCCGCGATACGCGATTATGCTGCCGACAAGCGCCAACACCACTAAGCCCTGGATCAAATACATGATCACGCCTTCATACTCCGCGAAAAAGCTTAGCCCGAGTATCGAACCAAACAGGCTGAGAAACGGAAAGCAGCACGGAACCGCCGCTCCCGCAATAACCGCACCCACCGAACCAACCTTGTCGAGAATATTAGTGCTCATAGTAAAAAGTCTTATCGGAAAAACCGGTCGCGGTCAATGATATTCGCCAGCTTTGCAGCAGGTTGCGCTTCCGAGGTTCTGCGCCTTGAGTCCATCAAGAAGGATTCGCGTCGTGGCGTTGGGCCCCTTCCGTTCGTATCGGCGAAGTTCTTCTTCGACAAGCTCCTTGCCGAAATGTTTATCGATGGTTTCACGCTGACAGCAGTTCATTGTTGAAAATCATCTCGAAAGATAAGCGAATGGAAGTGCTCGGATCCTATTTTTTCAGCTCCTCGTCGATGAGAGCGCGCAGGTGAGAGTCGCCAAGTTGAGCAAGCTGCCGGCCATTAACGAAAAAAGTCGGCGTTCTCCGCACGCCGATCGCCTGGCCGTCTTTCTTGTCGCGTTCGATTTTTGCGCCGTATCGGTTCTCCGCGATCGCGGCGGCAGCCTTGGCGCGATCCAGACCAAGCTCCCTGGCGTATCCTTCGAACAAAACGTTAATATTGGCGGCCGGCGCCGAGGCTGCGGCACCATGTTTCTGTCCCCATTCAGGTTGTCTCTGAAAAAGCAATTCCTGAGCTTCCCAGTACTTCCCCTGCTCACCCGCGGCTTCGGTGAAGGTCGCGGCGGAGAGTGAGTTCGGATGAAGTGGCATGTAGCGAACGACGAGCCTGACTTTGCCCTCGTAGTCCTTCAGGATCTTTTTGACGGCTGGGTGGAACGCGGCGCAGGATTCGCACTCGGGATCATAAAACTCAACGATCGTTACCCGGGCATCCGCCGGGCCGAGCGTCGGACTGTCGGGCCGAACGAGTTGTTCAGGGTTGATTTTCGGTGCGCTGGAATTATTGTTTCCCGTTACACTCGTGCTCTGAATTGAACTCCGATAATAGTTTGAACCGATAACCGCGGCAATGATGACAACCACCATGACCGCACCCAGTATCCAGATTTCCTTTCGCATAATTTATTATTCCTTTCGATCGTAAAGTAGTAAACACATGGAAATTGCCAGAAATGCACCGAGTCCCATCAACGGGATCGTGATGAATCCGAGCCACTCTATCTGAACTGCGTTGCACGGCACGCCCTCGGTGCACGGAGTAATGCTCTCTGGAATAAACCCGTAGTAGAGCAAGTTGTGATAGATCGAGATCGCCAACCCGATCAACGCAATTGGCAATGCGTAGATCTTCATCCGCGCGTCGCGCAGGATAATGCCGATTCCGATTATAAGGACAAGCGGATAAGTCGCAATGCGTTGGTACCAGCACAGAACGCACGGTGGGAGTTGCATCACTTCGCTAAAAAAAAGGCTGCCAGCTGTTGCGATGAGAGCGATGATCCACGCCACATACGGAAGAGCACCGTTCAAGGTCTGCCTAGTCCCGGCGTCTGTGCGAAGCGAATTGTCATTTCTTTCTCTCTCCATCGTCTATAAATGCGTCTCATGACACGCGAAGCCTTCGCGTTCGGTCTGCGCGGTTACGTGTGCGATCTTGAATTCCTTTGTACAGCAATTGTGGACCCGTTTGAGAACGTCATCATGTTCCGCGTCACGCGATAGCACGGCGTGAACGCTCATGGCGTTTACACCGGAAGTTAACGACCAGACATGCAGGTCGTGAACCTCGGCGATGCCCTTCAGCCCGGCAAGAGCCGCCCGTAGATTTGCAATGTTTACGTCCGATGGGGTGCCTTCGAGCAAGACGCTAACGGCATCCTTCAACAATACCCATGTTCGCGGGAAAATAAATAATCCAATGCCGGCCGAGATAAGCGGATCGGCGTAATACCAGCCGGTCGTCAGCATGATCACAGCCGCGATTATCACGCCGACCGATGTGAGCATATCGGACAAAACTTCGAAGTAAGCGCCCTTCATGTTAAGGCTCTCCTTCGAACCTGAACGTAAAACGAGAACTCCTGCAATGTTTATTACCAAACCGATCGCGGCAACCGCAAGCATGCCTCCGCTCTGAACTTCCGGCGGATCTTTGAAGCGCTCGTAAGCTTCGTAAAGTATGTATAGCGATATGAAGATCAGAACTACAGCATTCGTAAGAGCCGCGAGAATCTCGACACGGTAATAACTGTAAGTTCTTTCCGGCGAAGCGGGTTTTTCGGCGAACCAGATGGCAAGCAAAGCCAAACCGACGCCCGCGACATCCGTCAGCATATGTCCCGCATCCGCGAGCAGCGCCAAACTGCCCGTCCACAAGCCGCCGATAACCTCGACGACCAGGAAGGACAACGTAAGGCAGAAAACTATCGCTAAGCTTTTCTTGTTGCGGCCTGCGGCGCTCTCACCGTGACCGTGTGAATGTCCCATATCCTCGTAACG
>JBKKAS010000254.1:0-9683 GCA_046714595.1 Pyrinomonadaceae bacterium
CGTTATGCTTGGGCTTCTTGGAGCTCGGCTTTATTACCTCCAGGTCGTAAAAGGCGAGCATTACGCCGAGCGAGCCGAGAACCAACGCATCCGTCATATTCCGATACCCGCGCCGCGAGGCGTAATATTCGACCGTAACGGAAAGATCCTCGTCGATTCGCGCCCGACCTGGAACGTCGTTCTGTCGAATGAACCGATAAAAAAGATCGACGTAACATCGCGAGTCGAAGATTACGCGACCGGGCTGGATTTGGAGCCGAGCTTCGTTGTAGAACGCCTGGATCTGATCCGGAAGCAGAACGACTTTGAGACGATGGTGCTAAAAGAAAATGCGACGATCCAGGACATTGCCTGGGTCGAATCGCACACGCTCGAATTTCCAGAGCTGCGCATCGAGAATCAGCCACAGCGTTTTTATCCGCACGGGACCCAGTTGGCTCATGTGCTCGGCTACGTCGGCGAGATCAGTCCAAAGCAACTCGCGAGTGGTGAGTGGATGGAGAAGGGCCTGAGGGCCGGTGACATCATTGGCAAGGGCGGGCTCGAACAATATTACGACGAATATCTTCGCGGCAAGCCTGGTTATCGAAAGGTGATCGTGGACAGCCGCGGGCGCGTTCAGAGTGAGATCGGTGTTGTACTGGCGCAGGCCGGGCAGGACATGGTTTCGACCATCGATCTCGATGTGCAACTGGCGGCTGAACAGCAGCTTGCCCAGTCGGCAACAAAGCGCGGGACGATAATCGCGATGGATCCGAATAACGGCGAGATGCTTGCGATGGCGTCGCTGCCGTCGTTCGACCCGAACATTTTTGTTCAGGGCAGTAAAACGCCGGAGGGGCGAAAGCAGATCGCAGCATATTGGCAGGACGAGAAGCGCCCGCTTTATAACCGCGCAATTCAGGGTCGCTATCCGCCGGGCTCGACCTGGAAGATCCCCGAGTCGGTAGCCGCGCTGCAGCAGGGTGTGATAACCGTCAAGAATTCAAACATGCTCTGTGGTGGTGGAATTCAAATTGGTAACAAGTTCACGCGCTGTATGGGCAGCCACGGCGCACCGCCGCTGTCGTACGCGATCACGCACTCGTGCGATGGATACTATTATCGCCTCGGTTTGAAAATGAAGATCGAGGGAATGATTCAGATGATCGAGACCTTCGATTACGACAAGCGTACCGGCGTCGATCTGCCGAATGAAAAGATCAGCCAAACGCCTAAGAGCTGGAAGCCCATCGTGGAGAAACGCGAAGGACGATGGAGCGACATCCGAACCGTATATGCGTCGATCGGCCAGGACACGGTCGTCGTTACGCCGATCGCGATGCTGCGTGCCGTCGCGAGCATCGGTGTAAAAGGCAAGATGTACATCCCGCATTTTCTGAAAGAGTTTCGACCGATCGGCGCAGTAGGTGAGCCGGACGATCAGACGTACATCCGACCGCGTGAAGGAATTGCCTATCAAAATACCGAGCCGAAGCTGATCGCGATGACGCCCGAGCAAGAACAGATCGTGGTTCAGGGGATGTGGGCAGTGGTCAACGGTGGCGGAACTGGAGCGGGCATACGGATCCCGGAATTTGAGATCGCCGGCAAGACCGGAACCGCGCAGGTCGCGGAATTAGGAAAGGACACGGGAGCGAACAAGGACCATGCGTGGTTTGTCAGTTTTGCGCCGGCGCATAAACCCGAGATCGCGGTCATCGCTTTGGTCGAGAATGTCGGATTCGGCGGCAGCCATGCGGCACCGGCGGCGAAGGGCGTCTACGAAGCATACATGGCGGGCAAAGGTATTTTACCCGCGGACGCCGGCACCAAGGTCGCCGAAGCGAACTCTAATTCCGCAGGCAAACGGGCGATCGACTAGAAACCAATGGTAGCAATAATCGAAAAACGCGATCTACGAGATTTCGACTGGCTGACGACATTTCTCGCGCTCGCGATCGCATGCTTCGGCATTTGGCAGATCCACAATGCGTTGCCGAGCGAGAGCTATTGGTCGAAGCAGATCATCGGACTGTGTATCGCCATCGTCGCATTTCTTGTCATCGCTTTTAGTGACTATCGCCGCATCATCGAACTTGCTCCTTTCTTTTACGGTTTTGGACTCTTGCTGCTGGCGCTTGTTTTGACGCCGCTCGGTGTCGAGGTAAATGGTCAGCAGGCATGGTTAAAGCTGCCGGTGATCGGACAGTTCCAGCCGTCCGAATTCGTAAAGATACCGACCGTGCTGATGCTTGCCAAGTATTTCGGGGCGCGAAAGTCAGGGTCACTTAGCCTGCACGAGGTCCTCGTCGGTTGTGCGATCCTCGCCGGGCCCGTTGGATTGATCATGCTTGAGCCGGACGCGGGGCAGGCGATCACCTATTTTCCGATCCTTGCGGCGGTTCTTTTCCTTTCCGCGATCAGGATCAAATACGTCGTTATCGCGCTCGTCGCAGGCGCGATGTTTATCCCGGCGAGCTATTACGCGGGCGTCCAGACCGGAGTCATCAAACGATATCAGCAAGAGCGTATCAACGCCATTATCGATCCGGAGAGCGCCGACCCGAAAGGTTATGGCTACCACACGATGCAGTCGATCATTACGGTCGGCAAGGGCGGCCTCTCGGGCATCAAGGGAGATCCGGAGACGTCACAGAGCGTCTTGAAGTTCTTACCGGAACCCCATACGGATTTTATCTTTGCGGTGGCTGCTGAGAACACCGGCTTTATCGGCTGCGTCTCGTTGTTGATCGCCTATGCGCTCTTGATCTCGCGTCTTATTGCGGGGGCGCGCTCGGCTTCAGACCGTCCCGGCATGCTTGTTATAATGGCAATTGCGACGGCAATGGTGTTTCAGATCTTTATAAACGTCGGAATGGCGCTCGGATTTCTGCCGGTGATCGGCGTCCCGCTACCACTTATGAGCGCGGGGTTGTCGGCGATCCTTTCAACGTTTATTGCTATAGGTTTTGTCGTCAGCGTGAAGATGCGCCGGTTTGTTAATTAGAGTTCAGAGTGTGTGATTTATCACGTGTGGCCAAGGCTATACGCGATAAGTCGCGAACTCTGAACGGGAAGTAATATGGCACGAGAAAGAAGAATCGTCGAACGGGAAGTCAGGTCAGTAGAGGCGAAAAGCAGCATGTCGTCAAGGCTGACGTGGCTCGGGATGGGCTTGTTGCTGGCGATATCGGCGGGCGCCCTGACCGGTGTTTTGTTTTCGTATTATTTGAACAACTCACGATACTCGATCGAGGTTTCAGCTCTTGCCACGTACCGGCCCCCGCAGGTCACGACGATCTACGCGGATGACGGTGAGACCGTGCTGGCAGAATTCGCGATCGAGAAACGCATACCGATCAAGGAACAGGACATACCGCAAAATGTAGAAGATGCACTGATAGCCATCGAGGACAATCGGTTTTACGATCATATCGGTATCGATCCGTATCGTATTGCCGGGGTCGTGTTCAAAAATCTCACCGGCGGCAGACTCGAGGGCGGCTCAACCATAACCCAGCAGCTCGCAAAAAACCTTTTCCTGTACAAGGACCAGACGTATAGCCGCAAGGTAAATGAATGGGCGGTCGCGTTGCAGATAGAGCGGCTGTACACAAAGCGCCAGATCCTTGAGATGTATATGAATTATGTCTTTCTGGGTGCGGGCGCCTACGGTTTTGAGGCCGGTTCCAGAACGTACTTTGGTAAGTCGCTGAAGGATCTGAGTCTCGAAGAAGCCGCGCTTCTCGCGGCTGTTCCAAAGTCTCCGGAGTATTCGCCTACCCGAAACATGGAGAAGGCCAAATCGCGCCGGGACATTGTTCTCGATCAGATGACCAGGTACTTTCCCGAGCGGTATTCGCAGTCGGCAGTCGATGCGGCAAAGGCGAAGCCTATCAAGCTGGCGGACACGGCTTTTTACCAGTCGCTTCCGAAATCGACCGCCTGGGATTATCCGGTCGAGGAGATCCGACGCTACCTTGAAAACGAATACACGACGCGTGTGGCTCAGGGCGGGTTGAAAGTTTACACGACAATCAATGTCGAGGCGCAGAAGATCGCAACGAAAGTGATTCGCGAACGTCTGCGTGCATTCGACCGCGGGCGACGATGGCGTTCGGAGTATCAGGATATCCTCGTGGATGCTGACAGTCTGCCGCTGACCGATGAAAAGGAGATCGCGAATAAGCTGACCTCATACAAGCACGCCGATTGGTACGGTGATGAGTACGAAGAAGGTGAATACATAAAAGGCCTTATCGTTAGAGCCAACGCTGGTGCGGACGAGGTTGGCGTAAGATTCGGAAAATACAAAGCGGTAGTGACGGCGAGCGATATGGGCCGAAGCGGAAAGCGGCCTCGGGAGGAACTCAAGCCCGGGACCCTTGCTGAATTCCTGGTCAAAAAGGTCGATAACGAAAATCAGATATTGCAGGTCGAGCTTTCACAGGTGCCCGAAATTCAGGCGTCAATTGTGTCGATCAACGCGAAGACCGGCGAGGTCGTGTGCATGGTCGGCGGATACGATTTTCACACCAGTAAATTTAATAATGCTACCCAGGGTCTGCGGCAAACCGGTTCGGCGTACAAGCCGTTCATCTACACCGCAGCGGTTGAAGATGGTATGACGCCGGACATGCTGGTCAGCGGCGCGCCGATCAAACGCGGCGGGTGGATGCCGCACAACTACGACGGCAGTACAAGTCATCCGAACGTGCCGATGAAGATCGCGCTCGCGAAATCATACAATCTTGCCGCGGTTCATTTGCTCGAGCAGGTTGGGATACAGGCGGGCGGCCAGATGGTCAGGCGATTCGGGATCACGAATCCGATGGCGCCGAGCTTACCGTCGGCACTCGGTGCGAGCGAAGCATCGCTGCTGGAAATGACATCCGCGTATTCGGTGTTTCCGAACAAGGGTATTCGCGTGCAGCCGCATCTGATCCGAAAGGTGTACAGCCGCGATGGTACTCTCCTCGAAGAATGGAAGAATGTTACTTCGAAGGTGACTAACGAATACGTAGCGCTAACGATGGTCGATATGATGCGTGGTGTAGTAAATGGCGGTACCGCGTCCGGTGCGAATGCGGGAGGTCACCCACTCGCCGGAAAAACCGGAACGGTGAACGACCACACCGACGTTTGGTTCATCGGTTACACGCCGACGTACACAACGGGCGTCTGGATGGGCAATCCGGAAAGAAAAGAGTCGCTTGGCAGCGGAATGACAGGCGGTCACGGAGCTATGCCGTTCTTCAATGCGTTCATGATCCCGTTCATGAAGGACAAACCGCGCGAGACTTTCCCGAGTGTGCCGCCGATCCCACGGGAGATCCGGACGTTGATGGAGCGGAATAAGCGCGAAGAACTCGAGAAACTTGAAAAAGCCGAACAGGCCGCAATCAAATCCGGCGCCACGTTTTCGACCGACGCTACGACGTCTACGGGCGTGACGACAACCAACCCGTCGGTCACGACCGGAGCCGATCCGACCGGCGCAGTCCCGGATGTGCCGAAAGCGAATCCGGCAGGCGACGACCCGCCGGTCTCGAGGCCTGTCCTGCCGCAGACCCAGCAGCGTAACCCGGACCCGCCGGCTTCCGATCCACCGGAAGGCAAGAAGCGTAAGGGAAAAAAAGGGGACGGTTAAGATATAACGGCGGGTCAGAAACCATTCGGTTGGAAGGAGAATAGGAATAGCTGCGGAAGCGGCGAGACCTTCTCCTTTTTTAGTTAGTTAGAATTTTTCGGACACCGGCGAAGGCTCTTAAACTTCTGAACGGTTGCACACGTAGAACTTGTCATCTCGCCGGCGCTTACGGCTCGAATCGTTTCGGTGACTGTACGAATGGGCTTCGGCCCTGGCTAAACTACTGCCGCACCTTTGGTGCTACATCCTTCCGCCTTCATCCTTTAAAGGCTCATCCTTCAGTAAACCGCCCTAAATAATACGGCAACATCTTCCGCCACCACGGCCAGTCGTGATTGACGTCGTTGCCCCAGAGTTCAAGCATGTGCGGGATGCCTTTTGCGTCGAGCATGTTCGATAGCTCACGGCTGCGTTCCGGCGCTTCGTACGAACCCTGGCCCGTGACAATGACGATCGAATCCGCTTTTTGCAGACGCGGCAGGTGATGATCGTCGTTCAGGTTCTTCAGATACATCGCGGGGTTATTGAAGTAAACGTTGTCGTCGTAAAACCCCTTGTCGAGATAATTATAAATATCGTAGCTGCCGCTCATCGCGATCGTGCCGCGAAATGCGTCCGAGTGTTTGAAGTATGTATTCGCCGCGAGAAACGCGCCCAGGCTTGCTCCTGTCGTAAGCGGCCGGGCGTCATCGCCGCATTCGTTGCGGATCAGCGGCAAAACCTCTTCCATGACGTACCGCTCGTATCGCGCCAGCATCTCGACCTTCCACGCCGGGTGCGATTCGCGGTTCAACAGGCTGTACTTGTTCACCGAGTTGATCGAGTAGGCACGTATCTTTCCCGCCTCGATCAAGTCCTTGATCGCATCTACCAGATGGAACCGCTCGTATTCAAGATAATCCGCCGCCGCCGTCGGGAACATCAGCAGCGGATAGCCCGCGTGCCCGTATGCCACGAGCGGCATATCCATATTTAAATTGTGGCTGTACCACGAAGTTGTGTCACGTCTCATAGTGTCCGTCGCCCGCAGCCGGGGCGAACCGTAAGTTATAAGATTATGCCGGTTTCCTTTTCCTCTTTTTCATCTTGCTCTTCTTGTTCCGTGGTTAAAATCTAAATCTAACCACGGAATAGGATGAACAAGAGAAAAGAGCCGTACCCAGAAGATGCTTCGGCTACCTATTTCACAACTGTAATCTCCCGTGTCGTCGAATTATATCCGCCGTTATCCACCACCGATCCATCTTCGTCGACAAGCTCGAGCTTGATAGTATGCTTGCCAGCGGTCCAGCCCGAAAGCCAAACGGGCGCCCATTTGTCGATGTACTTCGCCTCACTGCCATCGACGGAATAACGTACACGGTATGTCCCGCCATCGTCTTTTAGCATTGCGTTAGAAAGCCAGAAGTCGATCATTATCGGGTCGCTTTCTACGCCTTTGTACTCACCCTTCGGCCGGCTGTACGTCAGCAGAGGCTTTGCCGGATCAACCGGACCGGCCTTCGAGTTGGGCATGTCCTTGCCTTCTGGCGTCGGTGCCGTGTTCGCGTTCGACATCTGCTGGCCGGAGTTTGTCGTCGCTGGTTTGTTTGCGTCAGCTCCACCATTCTTCACGTTGAACTTAACCATCTGGAATGCGCCCGGGTTCTTGTAGCTCTCATGCCACGGCCGCGACGGAAAAACGCGGAGCGTGTGTTCGCCATCAGTCACGTTTCGCAGCTCGAACTCGTCGTCGAGATTGTAATACGCCTCGTACCCCTGGTTATCGAGGATCACGTGAATGTGATTGCCCATCTGTGTCGACGGATCTTTGTGAGGTTTGTAACCCTTCAGATCACCGCTCAGCTCAAGCTTCACTTTTACCGTCGAGCTGTTCACGGTTTTGTTTGCGGCTGGTTCCAGGATCTTTAATGTTGGCTTTGCCTGGTCCTGTTCGCCTCGCGCGGCCATCAGGTCCTTGATCCGCTGCGGCGTGTCGACGACGGTAAGGACCTGCGCCGCGGGCGATGAGTTCGCGGTGTTGGATGCGGTTGAAGAATTGTTGTTTGATGGCGTAGTACCGCAGGCGGTCAGAAGAAACGCAACGGTAAAAATGCTAGCTGATCTCATGAAACAAACTCCTTGTGAACTATTGGAAGATGGCGACCGGAGTCAGTACCACCTGCGGTAGCGGGTGGGTTCTTTGCGCCCGACCCGCCCGCTACCGCAGGCGGTACTGACAAGACGCCCGCTGCCACGTCAGCGGCGACCGACTCATATCCAAAAACAATTTCGAAATTCTCGACGATTCGATCCTCGACTTCAGCCATGTCAACATCACGATCGAGCAGCCGGCTCATCGACGTCACCGGCTCGCCCTCGCAGGCGATGATCCAGTTGTAATAACTCAGATCCGTGTTTACATTCAGAGCGAACCCATGTGTGGTCACCCACCGTTTGATGTGTACGCCGATGGCGGCGATCTTGCCCTCGGTTGTGTGAACACCGGTCAGGCCTTCGATAGGAAACGCCTCGATCCCGAAATCGGCCATCGTTCGGATCAAAACTTCTTCGATGTCCCGGACGTAGCGATGAACATCCTCACGATCCGGCGAAAGTGAGATTATCGGATAGCCGACGATCTGTCCGAGCCCGTGATAGGTAACTTTTCCGCCTCGATTCGTCTCAAAAACTTCGACACCGAGTTTGCGCAATACGTCGGCCGTAGCGAGCACTCCATTGTCTTTGGACCGCCGCCCGAGCGTGAACGTATGCGGATGTTCGAGCAGCAAAAGATAATCGCGGGTCCGGGCCTCGATGACCTCGCTTTCGAGCTCCTTCTGCAGTTCCAGGGCATCCGAATAGGCAACGCGGCCAACTCTGCGAACCTCCAACGATCTCTCCGGCATAGTAATATGATAAAATGTTCAGCACAGTTTGAACAGGTGAACAGTACGATGAAGATCACACGATATTTAGCGGTAGCGTTTGCGATGACGTTGCTATTCTCTTTCGTTTCGCATGGCCAGGGTCCTAAACGGCCAGTGAAGCGGACAACTTCAGCCCCTAAGACTGCGACGCTTCCGCCGCTCGATGTTCGAGCCGCGAGGGTCAAGGTTTCGAACCAGCTCGCGAACATCACAGCATTTGTTGAACGGTTCGGACCGATCGCTCAGGCGATCGAGGCCGTTGACGCCGAAGCGAAGAATACGAGATTTAACAAGCAAGCTCTCGACAGGAATGAGGCGGACAAGCTGAAAGTCGTCGCAGCAATTCGCGGGCTTCGTGAAGGCATGGTCAAGCTCGAATCCGAATTCCGTGTAAAACCCGCGCTCAAAAAATACTTGCTGACGATCCAGGGCATTTCAGACCTCGCCGGTCAATCGGAGGCGTCAGCGATTGCGGGTAAACTCGTAGCCGCGAACACACCGCTGCGGTCGATCCAGCAAAAGTTAAATGACACGCTGGTAGCGATGCCTAACGCCGGGCTATAAACGAAAACGAAATAAACGAAAAATGCCGCCCGAAAACAGGCGGCATTTTTTAGTTGCCTTTATGTGCACGCGATCAGGGCCTGCTTTCCGGCTTTACCAAAGCCGTCGCCGGTTTTTCCGGATCGCAAACTTCTACCTCACCGGCTTTTACTATCGCCGCCGTCGCGCTCGGGCGTAAACCGAGTTTCTCCCGAATGAATTTTTCGGCATCCGGCTGGATCAACTCACCATTTACAATCGGTGCCTTTTTCGTCATCACCAGGCCATTCGGTTCGAGTTTGTTTACCTCTAAGAAAACGTACCAGGGCGAGCCCCAATTTCGTGCGTCGCCAACCGACCTTCTATACTCATAATGTGACGTCGTCTGCTTCGCGGTCCTTGCATCCGATTCCCACACCACCGGGAACGTCAGCTTGGCTTGGCCGATGTGCGTCTTCATCGCATCGACCGGATCGTATTCGCCGACAGCTATAACATCGAAGCCGTTTATTTTGTATTTCTCGTACATTGCCTGCACGAACGGCGCATCGTGTTTCCAGTTCGGGCACCACGGGGCGAAATAGACGACCATTACAAGC
>JBKKAS010000255.1:0-1714 GCA_046714595.1 Pyrinomonadaceae bacterium
ATATTAACAGTGCGTGTGCGACGTAAAAACATACATTAATTATAAAATCGAACACGGCAGAATACAATCATTTAGATGCATCGCCGGACGAGGAGATGGGGCGGCTAGTGGGGCTCGAACCCACGACCTCCTGAACCACAATCAGGCGTTCTAACCAACTGAACTATAGCCGCCATAGAGCGATTTGGGATTTTTGATTGCGGAATGCGGATTTTCCCAAATCAATTTTCAATAATAATCCGCATTCCAAAATCCGCAATCTAAAATTAAAGTACCCCCGGCACGACTTGAACGTGCGACCCACAGCTTAGAAGGCTGTTGCTCTATCCAACTGAGCTACGGGAGCATATCAAAAAGCAAATTAAGATGTTAGCTACCGGGTGCGGACAAGTCAAACATTAGGCGGTTTCGGCCCGACGGTCATTGATCTTCGCAAGCATCTCCGCAAATACCTCGCTTAGATCAAGCTCGCTCGTGTCGATAACGATCGCGTCCGGTGCGATCGTAAGCGGCGAATCTTCCCTCGATACGTCGCGTGCGTCCCGCTCGTTGATCTCCGCGAGCGTTTGCTCGAATGTGTTCACCCCGCCCTTCGCGGTGTCTTCGGCGAACCGGCGTCCGGCGCGGGCTTCGGGCTTTGCGGTAAGGAAAAACTTGTAATCGGCGTTGGGGAAAACGACGCTTCCGATATCGCGGCCTTCGAGTACGCAGCCTTTTTTGTCCCGGCCGCCGATCTCGCGTTGGTGGCCAACCATGATCCGCCGCACTTCTGAGATCGTCGAGACCACCGACGCGGCCTGAGCAACCTCAAACGTTCGTATCTCGGCGGAAACGTCCGTCCCGTCCAGTATGACTTTCAAATTATCAGGCTCACCGAGCAGTTCGATCTCAGCTTGTTCCGCGATGCGGGCGACCTCGCCCTTTTTATCAAGGCTGACGCCCTTTCGCAGAGCCGATAGAGCAGCGGCCCGGTACATCGCACCGGTGTCGAGATACAGCAGGCCCAGTTTTTTCGCGAGCATCTTGCCGAGGGTGGATTTGCCCGCTCCGCTAGGCCCGTCGATAGCAATAATCATTTACGAATCGTTTTGAGTCCCGCCTTTAGGCGGCGTCACCGGACTCGATAGCTTTTCTCACTTTCGCCGGTAGTTTATCAAAAACCATCTGGTAAGACTCGCGGATGAGGTCTTTCAGTTCCGCCGGAGTGACCGCGTTGAGTTCTTCGATCGTTACCCAGTGATAACGTGCGACGTAATGCGCCGGGATGATGCCCTGGCGCTCGGTCAGCTCGGCAAATTTCTCGGGCGTTGTCTTAAGCGAGACGCCGGCATCGCTCGAATCGGCGGCGGTGACCGTAAACATCTTTCCACCTACGTTGAAACAGAGGTCGTTGCCCCATTTGATATCTTCGGTCGCACCGGGGAGCTCGAGGCAAAATTTTCGGAGCTGTTCGATGTTCATTTTCTCTTCTTCCTCTCCGAACTTGGCGAGCTTTGCGTGAGCAGGACGTTTCGCGCAAAGCTCGCTAAGTTCGCAAAGGTTAACCAAGCAAATGGTTCAGAACGCGGATCATGGTTTTGATATCGTCACGGACGACATCGCAGTGCGTCACCATCCTCACCTGCTTTTCGGAAATACCGATCGCGAGTACGCCCGCTTCTTTCAGTCGCGCGCAAATCTCACCGGACGTCTTTCCCGTTCCCGAAACGTCGAA
>JBKKAS010000256.1:0-4236 GCA_046714595.1 Pyrinomonadaceae bacterium
GACAGCAAGACGCGCTCCTGTGGGTCAAGCACAAACTTTCCAAATTCGTATTTGATTCCCGTATTTTGCTGAGCTTCGTTCATGTCAAAAGAATGTCAGAACTTTGTCCGAACGAATCCAAGACGACTATTAGTCGTTTCTGCGAGGATACGGCATCGAGTTGTGAACAGTGTGCGGATTACGAAGCCAATTGTAGACCCGAACGGGGTGGGAAACAAGAAAAACATAATGACGCAGAAAACTGAGATCGAGTTTGAGGTGAGCGAAACTGTTGCGTACAGCCGTCGCAGTGAGCGGTTCGAGAACTTTTGTCCGACCTGCAAATCAATGTCGGAGATGGCCACGCCGCAGATCGCCGCAATTCTATCGCACACGACCGAACGTGAGATTTACAGGCTCGTCGAGACCGGTGATGTCCATTTCGTTGAAACCGATCGCGTTCTGGTCTGTCTGAAATCCTTTGCGGATCTTAAAGGAAAAATCTAATCATGAAATTACAAGGACACCTAACCGACAAATTTTCAATCGCTTTATTTCTGGCAATGTGTTTTTTGGCCTTGCCGCTGATCTGCGCCGCTCAGGAAAAGATTGCTTTTGTTTCCACCCGCGATGGCAACAGTGAGATTTATGTGATGAACGCCGACGGCACGAATCAAACCCGTCTGACCAACAACTCGGCAGATGACCAAAATCCGTCCATGAGTCCCGACAGCACCAAGTTCCGTTTTAGGTAGGTGGAGACTGAACGTAAGAGTCGGGTCTTTGGGAGGCTTGCAACAACAAGCGCCCTCCTTTGAAAGAAGGAAGCTAGTCGGAGCCTGCTTAAGCAGGACTCCAAGCATAGGAGAACTATGAACAAGAGATTTTACATCGGTGTTTGCACTTTATTTTTAGGCTTGCTCTCAACCGCCATTGCCGGCCAAACGCTGCCCGGAACGCTGGATGCAACATTTGGAACTAACGGAAAAGTGATCACATCGATAGGAACGAATATGCTTGCCGTCGCCAACGCAATCGCGGTCCAGGCCGACGGCAAGATTGTCGCCGTTGGGTACGCTCAGATCGGTAGCGACCCAAATACTCGGACAAATGACTTCGCGGTTGCGCGTTATAACGCAAACGGCTCATTGGACCTGAGCTTCGGAGGGGGAACTGGAATAGTGACAACTCCAATCAGCGTTGGTCATGACGGCGCCTGGGCCGTAGCGGTTCAAACAGATGGCAGGATCGTCGTGGCCGGTGAGGCTTATGTCGATCCGAATACGTCGACTACGGCCTTCGGGATCGCCCGCTACAATACCGACGGTTCACTCGACATGAGTTTTGACGGCGACGGAATTCGCACGGTTGTGGTTGGCATTCGATCACCGGCGTATGCGATGACGCTGCAATCCGACGGCAAGATAGTCATCGCGGGCGACAGCACCGCCGTCAATGGAGGGCCCATATCAGCTACTGTTGTTCGTTTGAATCCCAATGGATCGTTGGACGTCAGCTTCGATACCGATGGCATAGCGACGGCTCAAGTTGGATCGTTCGATAACATTCGAACGGTTGCGATCCAGGAAGACGGGAAGATCTTGATCGGGGGCTATGCTTTTACCGCGACCGCAGACATCGCCGTCGTGCGGTTCAACGCAAACGGCACGCTCGATACAAGCTTCGATGGCGACGGCAAAGTTACAACACCGATCGGAACGTCCGCCGAGTATATTCAGTCACTGGCGATCCAGCGGGACGGAAAGATCGTCGGCGCAGGGGCTTCCGTC
The DNA here is from genome assembly GCA_046714595.1 of Pyrinomonadaceae bacterium. Lineage (GTDB taxonomy): Bacteria > Acidobacteriota > Blastocatellia > Pyrinomonadales > Pyrinomonadaceae > OLB17. The sequence continues at coordinate 1,770 of JBKKAS010000256.1, forward strand.
GTCGGCGTTACGTACCACTCTGCTTTGGTCCGATATAACCCCAACGGATCGCTCGATACCACTTTTGACGGTGACGGGATAATCGTCTCTCCCGGCGGCTATCAATATAAGTCGGTAGCGATCCAGTTAAACAATGAGATCGTGGCGGCCGGAGGCGCACCTGGGGGAAATATCGCCGAGATCGTGCGTTATAAGCCGAACGGCTCGCTTGATACTTTCGGCAGCTTTCCATGGACGTCGACGGGCATTGTGACGACAAGCATTAATTCCATCGGCGGGATCACCATTCAACCCGATGGAAAGGTAGTCGCCGCCGGTACCCAGAATTTTGGCAGTGCAAATCTTCCAGACAATCGTTTTGCTCTCCTGCGTTATCTGGGCGATCCCGGCATAGACCTGGATTACGATCGCGACGGCTTTTCGGATATTTCGGTCTTTAGACCAACGGATGGAACTTGGTATGTTCTCGCAAGAGCAACCGGCGCTATGTTCGGTGTCAAATGGGGTGTCTCGACGGATGAACTCGCACCGGCCGATTATGACGGAGATCTGAAAACAGATTACGCGGTTTGGCGGGCAGGGGCCTTCGCGTATTTTTATATCCTCAACAGTTCGAACGGTACGGCCAGAGTCGAACAATTCGGCCAGACCGGCGACGACCCGTCAATAGTCGGCGATTACGACGGCGACGGAAAAGCAGAGCCTGCGGTCTACCGTCCCGGCGCAGCGGCCGGCCAGCAGAGTTATTTCTACTATCGCCGAAGTCTGAACAATCCCAACGGAAACACTACCTACGTCCCCTGGGGAACAAATGGCGATGTTGCCGCGCGCGGCGACTACAGCGGTGACGGCCGGCTTGACCCGACCGTTTTTCGTCCGTCGAACGGGGTTTGGTATTCCCTGAATTTGGGAAGCAGCACCAGTACCGCGCTCGCATGGGGACTATCGACTGACAAACTCGTTCCCGCCGATTACGACGCCGATGGGAAAACCGATCGTGCGGTCTTTCGGAATGGAACCTGGTTCATCCTTCAGAGCAGTGGTGGCCTTACCCAATACGCCTACTGGGGACTCTCAACTGACAGACCTGTCCCGGCCGATTACGACGGCGACGGGCGCGCGGATCCGGCTGTCTATCGCGGTGGCATTTGGCATATTCAGCAGAGCACCGCGGGGGACCGAACATTTTCGTTCGGCCTCTCAACCGATACCCCGACGCCGCTCGCATATTTGCCGTAGGGGAGTAGATCTATCCGAAATGGGTGGACGATTATGAGAAGCAATTCTTCGAGAAAGACAAATCGATCGAATCTCGGCTGATCAGTGGGCGAACGCACGGCAGGCGGATAAAGGAAACAGATAATGACAAAGCAAATCTACGAGCTACAAAGTATGAAGATAAGAGTGTCGATGACGAAGGTGGTTTGTCTGACTCTATTAGCGGCAGTCTCCAATTGGCTTTTTATGCCGGTGAGATATGGCCCACGCCAAGTTTTTGCCGAACAGCATCAGCCGTTACCTATGAACCAATTACCGGGAGGCGAAATTACGGCGCCTGGCAATAAAGGTGGGATCTTTTTTGAAGCCAACCGAGGCCAACTCGACAAGCGCGTTAAATTTTCCGCCAACGGTTCGGGTTACAAATTGTTTCTGACCTCGACCGAAGCTGTTTATGTTATTCCAGAACGCAAAGCGGTTGAAGCGCAAGATCCGAACTCCGAATCCGAGGTTCCGTCGCTTCAAACTCCGAAATCGAGCCGCTCCGTTTCGGTTTGGATGAAATTAGCCGGCGCAAATCAAAACTCGGAAGCCGTCGGAATCGACGAGCTCGCAGGAAAACACAATTATTTTAGAGGCAGTGACGAAAGCAAATGGCAAAGCAACGTCCCCCTCTATCAAAGAGCGAGATTCGATAATGTTTATGAAGGCGTGGACGTTGAATGGCGCAGCAACGAAGCGGGCAGCATCGAACACGATTTTAAGGTTTCGCCGTTTGCTTCGACGCAGCAGATAGAATGGCAGATCGAAGGTGCGGATAAAGTCACGGTCGAAACGGACGGTTCGCTGACGATCTCGACCCCTTTTGGCACATTGAAACAAAATGCACCGGTTACATACCAGGAAACGGACGGTTTGCGAAGCGCGGTCGAAAGCCGTTTTGAGCAGCGCGGAGAAAACCGCGTCGGCTTTTCGGTCGGGGATTACGACCAATCACAGCCGCTCACCATCGACCCTGTCACAGATTTGGACTTTTCAACTTTTCTGGGCGGCGGGGCAGGTGAAAGCGGACGCGCAATAAGGATCGGCGCCGACAATACTGTTTATATTACGGGAGAGACGACCTCATTGTCATTTCCGACGGACACCGGTATCGATGACACATACAATGGCGGCATTGACGTTTTTGTAACGAGACTCGATAGAAACGGCGTTACCCTTATCTACTCAACATTCCTCGGCGGCGGCA
>JBKKAS010000257.1:0-7385 GCA_046714595.1 Pyrinomonadaceae bacterium
CTTATCCCGATGGAGATCCGCGGACTGCGCGGGGCAAAGGACCGCGCGGCCGAGCTTTTGCGCGACGTCGACCTTACCGAACGAGGGCATCATTATCCATCAGAGCTCTCCGGCGGCGAACAACAACGCGTCGCGATCGCCCGGGCGTTCGCCAATAAGCCAAAGATCTTGCTTGCCGACGAGCCAACCGGATATCTTGATTCAAAAAACGGCCGGCACATTTTTGAGCTTATGACCGGGCTTCATAAACAACGCGCCGTGACACTTGTGCTGGTCACTCACGACCACGCGCTTGCCGCGGAGGCACAGCGGCAGATCGTTTTGCAAGACGGCCGGGTTGTGAGCGACCAATTATAACCGCCGAGACGCGGAGACGCGGAGTATTTCAGACCGAATTTCGACTCGATTAGGCCTCTCGGTTTTTCTGCTTCTCATTCTCGGCGTCTCGGCGTCTCCGCGGTAAGAATCTATGCGTTTCATATTCAACCTGACCCGACGCGAAATTCGCTCATCCTGGCGACGCCTGCTCTTTTTCTTTTTGTGCATTGCGCTCGGCGTGGGGTCCGTGGTCGCGTTACGTTCGCTGATCCAGAATCTGACACGTGCGGTCGGAACAGATGCACGCGCGTTGATGACCGCGGACCTTGAGGTCAGCTCGACGAACGATTTCACACCGACCGAGATCTCGAAGATCGAAACCGTCGTCGCCGCATCCGGCATCTTCGACGGGCGAAATGAGACGATAACGACCTCGTCCATGGCCCGCCCGTCCGATCCGGCGAATGTGAGCGTAAAACTCGTCGAGCTAAAAGGCATCGAGCCACCGTTCCCGCTAGTCGGCCGATTCGAGCTGGAAGATGGAACGCCGTTCGACTTTTCGCTTTTGGAGAATAACGGCGCCCTCGTCGCCAAGATCCTGCTCGAAGATCTAAAGGTGAAGGTCGGCGATCGTATTCGCATCGGCGAGGGCGAATTTCAAATCCGCGGCATGTTCGATCAAGAGCCGGGGGGGACGAGCGGCTTTCGATTGGGAGCAAGGGTCTTCGTCGAGAAAAGAGCGTTCGACGATGCCGGCATCACGCGAAACACAAGCCGGGTGCGGCGGCGGATCTTGTTTCGAACGACCGATAATCCGACTGACTTGGTTCGCGAGTTGCGCGAAACGCTGAAAGGCTCGACAGTCACTGTCCAGTCGTATCGGGAAACGCAGGAAAATCTCGGCGAACAGTTTGCGCGCACCGAAAATTATTTGTCGTTGACGGGTTTGTTGATCCTCGTTCTTGGCGGGGTCGGTGTATGGAATGTAGCCCGCGCATTTGTCGAACAAAAACGTAAATCCGTCGCGGTTCTCAAATGTCTTGGTGCCAGCGGCGGACGAATCATCACGGTCTATCTTCTGCAGATACTTACGCTCGGACTTGTCGGAAGCCTATTTGGAGTGGTGCTCGCCCAGCTTGCACTTATCTTCGTCCGCTGGCGGTTTATCGATTCGCTGCCCGAGAACATGACGTACTCCTTAAATCCCGGCACCGCCGTTCAGGGAATCGTTTTGGGCGTTCTAATATCGATGCTCTTTTCAGCTCTCCCGCTTCTGCAGGTCCGGAACATAAAGCCGAAACTTCTGCTCCGCGACGAGAACAATGATTCCCTCCGCCGGCTTGATATTACAAAGTGGCTGATCGGTGCGGGCTCCCTGCTTGGCTTGCTCGGTCTTGCAGTCTGGCAAGCCGGCTCCGTAATCGTGGGGGCGTTTTTTCTCGGGGGCCTCGCGGTCACATCGGCGGTGTTGTACGTTACGGCTCTGCTATTGACTCGGCTCTTGAGACGATTTCGAAGCGTCGGTCCATTCGCACTCGCGCAGGCGGTAAATTCGCTATACCGGCCTGGTAATCAGACCCGGATCATCTTACTCGCCGTCGGGCTTGGTGCGTTCGTCGTCCTGGCCGTCCAATCTCTCCAAACTAATCTTGTTCGCGAATTCGACTTTACGCGCAACCAGCGGTTGCCGAGTTTATTTTTCATCGATATTCAAAAGAGCCAGATCGAGAACCTCGCGCAGATGATCGAATCGCGCATCGGCGAGAAAGCTGAGACAATCCCGACCGTACGCGCGCGGATCTCGCATGTGAACGGCGAGCCGTTCGATTTCGGCCAGCGCGAAGTGCGACAGCAGCAGGGCCAGATCGGGCGCGAGTTTGCGGTCACGTACCGTGCCGAGATGGACGAGAACGAGAGTGTTATCGACGGAGCCTGGTGGAGCGGCGATGTCGCGGACATTCCCGAGGTTTCGGTCGAAGAGGAGATGGCGAAGCGGCTTAATCTTTCATCCGGCGATTCGATGACGTTCGATATTTCCGGCCGGAAGATCACGTCACGGGTGGCGAACATCCGGCGGCTTGACCTTCGAAATACGCGAACTGCTTTTGTCTTCGTGTTCCGGCCGGGCGTGCTCGAGAAAGCCCCTCAAACGTTTGCGGCGAGTGTTCTGAAACGCGTCGGAGCGACCGACCGTCAACGCCTTCAGCGAGATGTATTGGACGCCTATCCGAATGTTCAGATCTTCGACGTCGCTGACATCGTCGCCGCGGTCCAAAAGCTGGTAGGTAATTTTGTATTGGCGATCTCGTTTGTCGGAAGCTTTGTGATACTCAGCGGAATTCTGATTTTGATCGGCTCGATCGCTCTCACGAAATCTCAGCGGATCTACGAGAACGCGATCATGAAAACGCTCGGGGCAAAACGATTGACGCTGACCGCGATCCTGTTCGCTGAATACGGACTGCTCGGACTCCTGTCCGGCATCATCGGTGCGGGTTTCGCGGTGCTGATGTCGTTTGGTGTCAGCCGGTATGTCCTGGAAATTGACTGGGAATTCGATCCGGTTCTGGCGTTTGCCGGTGTCTTTGTGACGGCTGGCATCGTAATGCTCGTCGGTGCGGCGGCGAGCTTCGATGTGCTGTTTCGAAAGCCGCTTTCAACACTACGATCGCAGTGATGCCTGCTTACTTGTCGGTCGGATTAAAGGGGTGCGCGGCAAGCACCGTACGCATGTTTATCTGGCTTAAAAGAGTTTCGAGATAAGCGCCGAACCGGTGCAGGATCGGAACTATATCTTTCTTTTCGGTAGTCGCAAAGATCTCCTCTGCAAATCGCTCGATCGTCTCCCTGTCCTTGTGGAATAAGAAGGAAACCGTTTTTTCCAGAAACTCACGAAGTTCGGCGGTCGTGGCATCGAGCTGCTTTTTGTCGGGACTCTGCTCCCCTGCCTTCACTGCCTGAAGCGCCTGCCACAAGTGTTCTCGCAGCGCGATGGACTGTTCGAGCTTGGTCTGAAAATTCGGGAAAAGATCTGACGGCGAAACGGTCGGATCGATCACGCGCGCAAAACCGGCGAGGATTTGGCGGAAGCTGTCGCTCAACAGTTCACACGCCGTCTCGACTCGAGCAAACACCGACGGCACCGGACGCACTCCGGCGAGTCCGTTCAGTTCCTGGGAGTAAACTTTTTTCAGCTCGAGCGACGCCGTATACGAAGCACTGTCGAGCGAGTCGAACATCGCTGACTCTTCGCTTGCGAACCTCGACAGCCGGTTGTTTATATGCGTGATCAACTCGTGGGTTTGATCGTAGATCCGCGAGAATATGATCAGCGAGGGTTTCAGCGGCTCGTCGTTTCTGAGCATGTTTCCGACGACGCTCAGTGAACCCAGGATCGTTCCGAACTGCGGAAGAAGAACGTGAAGATCGACCTCGTCGGCGAATGGGATCCGCCGATCGGACATAAGAACTTTTAGTTTCTTTGGGAGGAACGACTCGCCAAACACCTGAGCCCCGGCTACAAGTTTGCGATGTACCGGCGACGAATCAAGCCTGTCGCTCAAGACAGAGCTCCATGACCGCCAATCTCCAAAATTGAAACGTCCGGAAGCGACGGCGCTTTCGTTCAATACGATCGCTTCTCGCAGAACAAGTGCAAACGCGTCGAGCTCGGCCGGACTAAAGAAGTCGTGTTTTTCAGTTGACTCAACTTCTTCCTGCGCCCGTCCCAAAAGTGCCTTGCGAAGTCTGAAGTTGAGCTTGGAGCAGTTAAGAAGTGCGGCTCCAGTAAGCCGGCATTCGCGAGTCCAATCCCGAGACGGCCCGTCTGTATTCTTGTCGGCAAACGCGTGACCGCTCGATTTCAAGAAACTCTCTAGTCCTGCCAGCCAGACGCCCAGCTCGAACGAAAGCTCTTCGGAATCGAAAACGGCGATTATCGGCGAGTCTTCGAGTACGTCGCGTTCGTCAGAAAACATGGTTGCGGGATTAAAAAACGATGTTTGCGTCGAAACTAGTTCCAACCGGGGTCCCTCACTATAGTTGAAGATTAGAGGCGGGTCAGCGAACAAAGTCGCTGCTTATCTTATACAATTAAAAGGCCTATCTTAGCAACAAAAACTTTCGGAACGACTCGGACACGTCGTTGCCGTCCCCGACATTTTGCTTTATGAAACACGAGCCGACATCCCTTTTGATCGCCACCAGGAACGCCGGGAAAATTCGTGAGCTTCACGGTTTGTTAGGCGAATTGCCGATCGAGTTAAAAAGCCTCGCTGATTTTTCAGATGTTGAAGACGTCGAGGAAACGGGCAAGACGTTTCACGAGAACGCCGAACTAAAAGCGAGCTCTTACGCGCGCCGGTACGGACTGTATTCCCTCGCAGACGATTCGGGACTCGAGATCGAGGCGCTCGGAAATGCACCCGGCGTCTATTCGGCACGATTCGCCGGTGAAGACACAGGTTACGATGTAAAGATCCCAAAGCTACTCGAGATGCTTGACGAAACCGGTGATTTGAAACGACGAGCGAGGTTTGTGTGCGTCATGGCGCTCGCGGACGGCAGCGGAAAGATCGTCCACAGTGTCGAGGGGATCTGCACCGGCTCGGTCGCCTTAAGATCCCGTGGCACGAGCGGATTCGGATACGACCCGATTTTCTTGCCAGACGGCTTTGATCGCACTTTTGGAGAGCTAACCGACGAGATAAAGCAGCAAATAAGCCATCGCGCCATGGCTTCGAGGCTAATTATTCGATATTTACTGGATTTTACGGCGGTTTGACTTGACCTAACGATTTTTCGCCAGTAAAATTCGACACTTGAAATCGTTTCTTAGCTGAAACGTGACGGGGCGTAGCACAGCCTGGTAGTGCGCACGGTTTGGGACCGTGAGGCCGCAAGTTCGAATCTTGCCGCCCCGACCATAAGGCGGGTCGATCAACGGATCATTTTCCATTCTGCTGCAGTTTCTTGCAGACATTCTGTTCGAGAAAGAAGTATTTATAATCACACATCACTCTGGAGGTTAACTAACTATGGCTCGTATGACACAATCGGAGATCGTCAACGCATTGGCGGATTCGTCGGGACTCAAAAAGGCGGATGTTAAAGGTATGTTCGACTCGATCGCGGAGCTCGCGGCAAACGAGGTTCGGAAAAATGGTGAGTTCACGCTTCCCGGCTTTGGAAAGCTGGTGAAAGCCACTCGCAAGGCCCGCGAAGGTCGCAACCCGGCAACCGGTGCCGTTATCCAAATTCCCTCGAAAACAACGGTAAAGTTTCGTCTCGGCAAGGCGATGAAAGACGCTGTCGGAAAATAAGAGCACTTAAACTGATAGTTTTATGGGGACCGGCCGGCATTTGCTCGTCGGTCCTTCCGTTAAAAGCAGCCGAGAAAAAAATTAGTGACAAAACCTCAATCTTTCTGTTAAAATTCCATTACAAAGTTGGTTAGCGTTCGAACCCCTCTTTATTAGCAACGTTGAAATCGTTTTTTTCAACTAAATGACATCGGAGATATGTAGGTTTTACCGCATTTTCCAGGGGTCCGGTCGTATCCAGCCGAGGACATCTCGTTAAGGGGAATTTTACCAAGAAGGAGAGTAAAAAGTGGCAGCAGCTAAACTTATGACATTGCAGGACAGGATCTTGCAAATCGATCACATTCAGGCACGCCGGTACTCTAAGCTGACCGAGGATGCTATGGAGATCGCGACGCAGGGTATAATCCGGCATCTTCGTGCGTGTGCACGAATGGAAGTAAATCCGGATGCCTCAGCGGTTCGCGAAATAATCGACGATGCCTTGAACGGCAGACGCGTTTTCGCCGAAACGTCGAATGATCTATTAGCCGCTTAAGAAGTATTTATATTTACTTAGCAATACATATAGCTGCCTCGGAAACGAGGCGGCTTTTTTTGCGCTTTGAATTACTCGGCCTTTAACCGCAACCTGTATAGAGTGTACTTGCCGATCTCTTCACCCGCGTCACGTTCGTACCACGTGTCGAGATTCTTGAGATCAGTTTCTGCATGGTTGTTCACCACAGCGTAAGAAAGTATCGGGTTCGCCGCCGTCGCGGCGTTAAACGAGGCGCGGTAAGCACCGTACGCGCGAACCTCTGCCGCGATCTCGCCATACGTTAGCGGTTTCGCATCCACGCTCAACCGATCGGTATGCCGGCCCCAGCCAAAAAGTGCGATCTTCGAGACGAAGTCGTTTTTCAGAAGATGATCCAACCCGCGTTCGTCTACGTTTAGGTAATAGAGAAACTGGTAATAACGCTGCTTGTTTTCCTGCCAGGACATCCCGGCGAACACATGTTGATGGCGCGCCCATAGAACGTTCTGGGGCGCGATGGTCGGCAGGTCGTCCGACTGGATCATGTCATATGCCAAAACCGTCGAGCGATGCGGATCGACATCCTCGCGAGCAAGTTCTTCGAGACGCCGTCCGACAGGCAAAGCCATGTCACGCTCGACATTCGCATCGTCGAGTACACGGACGGTGTAATGGCACTCGACGAATCCCCAGAAGACCGCGACTACGGCGAGGGATGTGCACGCGATCTTCGGCCACACGCCGACCAAATTCAATTTATCTCGCAGCAACACACCGACCGTCACAACCAAGGCAAGCGCCGCAACATAATTTCCGATGAAAACCTGATAATGGATCGGCTGAAGCGACCGCCCGGTGATGATCTGTTGATTGAAAACAATGAGCGGCACGAGCGCCAGCGACAGAGAAAACAACGTCGCCCGATCGCCGAGGCTTATCATCCGTTTTGTCACGCCGACAGCGATCAGCAGCACGCACACGATGCTGATGTACTCGGGCATTCGAAACAGGTCCGGCGCGCGGGTGAGAACAAGCAGCTGCACGTCGTCCATCGTTTCCGACCGTTTAGACAACAGCCACGCATAGGGTATGAGCGACAGGAGGCAGCCTGCACCGACCGCCGTCAGCGCCTTCAGATCTCGCTTGAAGCCGTCGGGTCTGAACAATAACCAGACCGCGAATAGACTTCCCAACCACGCAGCCGCAGTGGTCCAGATGTAAAAGTA
>JBKKAS010000258.1:0-1592 GCA_046714595.1 Pyrinomonadaceae bacterium
TGCGTCGCGCCCGAATCTGAGAAAAGTTTCGAGGCTTCGCCGGAGATGCGAAGTGAGGGAACTCCTTGCTCGTCGGACAACACCTCGATGTCCTGCCATGTAATCTTTCCACGCCAGCCGGTTTTAAGTGCTTTGAGAAATGCTTCCTTTGCGGCGAAGCGTCCGGCATAAGACTGCGCCGCGGCGGCGCCTTTTGCATCACAGTACGCGCGCTCTGCTTCAGTGAAAACACGCTCGCCGAAGCGCGGTGTCCGCTCCAGTGTTTCTGCGATACGATAGACCTCAACGATGTCAATGCCGATTGCGACGATCATAAGAAAGCGATGAGTGATGAGTGATAAGTGATGAGAGAGATTGGATCACCACCATCGCCACTCGGGGATGTACAGATTCTAGCCGATGCGGGCTTCAGTTGGCGAGAGCGTGACGGTGTGAAGGTCCTTGTATGCGATCCGCTCAAACGCGCGGGTTTCACGAACGGTTTTTCCACGCGGCTCGGCGGCGTGTCGCCGTTCCCGGAAAATAGCCTTAACCTGGCGGGTTTCGATGAGGACAGCGCGGAGAACATCGAAGAAAATCGACGCCGTTTTCTCACGGTGTTCGACGGCGATCTTCGGCTTGCGACGGCATGGCAGGTCCACGGCGACAAGATTAAACTGGTCGCGGACGAAACGGACGTACTTAGCTCGGATGAAAAATTCGATGCACTGATCTCGGATCTGCGGGGTATCGTCGTCGGCGTGAAAACCGCGGACTGTGTGCCGGTCCTTATGGGCGATCCAAAAACTGGTGCGTTCGCGGCGGTACACGCCGGTTGGCGCGGAACCGCGCAAACGATAGCCGCGAAAACCGTTGACAGGATGCGAGACGAGTTCGGTACCGCACCCGCCGATCTGATCTGCGCGATCGGACCGGCTGCAACCGGACGATGTTACGAAATTGGTCAGGATGTCATCGACGCATTCGGAAAGAATTTTCCCTCGAGCGAGAAGTACTTCACGCCTACCCGGGACGGGCATGCCTTGGTCGATCTACATCGTGCGAACAAGGACCAGCTTTTGGGCGAGGGCGTGCCTGAGACCGCGATCTTCACTGCCCCGTTCTGCACGATAGTGCGGACTGATCTTTTCTTTTCGTACCGCGTCGAGAAGAAAAAGTACGGTAAGACGGGAAGATTGTTGTCGGTAATCGGGAGGCAGTAAGCAGAAGGCAGAAAGCAGTAAGCAATCAGGCGGCAAGCTTATTGCTCACTGCTTATTGCTTATTGCTTATTGCTTATTGCTGCTCATCAACGAACCAACGCCGTCAGCACAAGATTCTTCGTCCGCGGCGCATAGCAAACCTCGTCCGTACATGCCTGGTACCGAACCGAAGCCCTTACGGTGATCGCCTTCCCACGATAATTGGCGGGAACTGTGACGGTGAACGGAAAATTCACCCGTCCCTCGTATACGTTGATCAGATTCTCGGAAAACTGGAACTTGCGGTTTTTGCCGCGCGGGTATGTCAGCCGTGTCACCCGAACGCCCGAGACGCCGCGGAGGGTGACGACGGTCGGTATAGCGTACTCGCTGAACGGTCGGTTCGAATTT
>JBKKAS010000259.1:0-2328 GCA_046714595.1 Pyrinomonadaceae bacterium
GGAATATTGCTTGTGTCGAATCGATGTGGAATGGCCATATCGAGAATAAACTCAACGTTTTACCGACATTGGAGCTGATCTCTAAGACGATGGAGTCGAAGTTCAGCCACCTCACATGCAATACCCGGGAAGAGCTGCAGTACAACCTCAATCTGCTCTGCAAGCGGAATTACGGGGTTCTTTACTTTGCCTTTCACGGCTCGCCCGGCCGTATCCACTTGCACCGCGACCGCGTGAAGCTTCCAGAGCTCGCCGGAATGATGAATCACAGGTTCACGAACTGGATAATCCACTTCGGAACGTGCAGCACACTTCGAAAGCCTACCGCCGTTCGGGATTTCGTCGAGCAAACCCAGGTAGCGATGGTCACTGGTTTCACCCGCGACGTAGATTGGATCGAATCATCATGTTTTGAGCTGCTCCTGTTCAAGGCATTTCACACCTTCAAGAGCCCGAGGGTTGTTATCCGCCACCTGCAGCAGAAATATCCGGATCTGGTCGAATCGACCGGATTTAAGTTTTTCCCGGAGATTGATATGTCAGAAACGCTGCGCGGGAAACCTTACGCGTACGGAACGACGTTCAAGGGCCGAAAGAAGCGATAACCGCCAAGAGCGGGGGCGGGCTTGCCCCGCTCCTTCTCGAGCACTTGCGGAACCTTCAGCTTCGTCCCAACCTTCTTATTAAACTTCTCAATAAAATGCGCCGACAACTTTGGCGATTCCTCTTCGGTCCACTGATCCTTGTTCCACTTCGCACAGCCGACGTAGACGCTAAAGTCTTCGCTTTGGATTTGCCGAGTACGCGCGTCGTCTCGGGATGATCGGGCAGAATCGAGAAATCGACGTCGTCGATGTTATCAACTTGTCCGAATTGCATAATGCAGATTTTATATTCGTTAAGGACTTTTGTGTATGGGCCGGATAAAAATAGTTCTCTTGAGCAACAAGACGGCACCGTCTTATCAGCGCTGGCAGCCGTCGTAGACGCGTTTTAGCTCGCGTATGCGAGCGATAGATCTCCCATGCCCAAATCTTATACCAACCTTCTCTATCACATCGTTTTTTCAACGCGCGAGCGCCGTCCACTTATCACACCTGACCGCCGGCACGGACTGTATGAATATGTAGGGGGAACGGTTCGCGGACTCGGCGGGACATCGCTCGCGATCGGCGGCATCGAAGATCATTTGCATCTTCTGGCAAAGCTGCGGCCTGACAACGCCCTCTCCTCAGTTCTGCGTGATCTAAAGGCGAACTCGTCCGGCTGGATGCATGACGTGTTTCCGGATGCAAAAGATTTCGCATGGCAGCACGGATACGGGGCATTCACCGTGAGCGCGTCGCACATTCCGGTGGTATCCAATTACATTACCAACCAAGAGCAGCATCACAGGAAACACTCCTTCAGAGATGAGTTCATAGGGATGCTTCGTGTGAATCAGATCGAGTTTGACGAGAAGTTTCTCTGGAGGTAACCATCGAACCGGAATGTTGATTTACAGCCGTCGTAGACGGCGACAGCATAAAGCCCCCGGCGTGAGCCGGGGGTACGGATCAAATAGATAACGAGCTCGCGTACGCGAGCGACAGCGTTCGTCCGGTCTGCCGCTCGCATACGCGAGCTCGGTACTTGTTGCCGCCTAACCCCCAGCTCACGCTGGGGGCTTTATGCTGCCGCTCGCGTACGCGAGCTGATGACGATCGGACGTGATTCATACGTCGGAAACCGGGGCAGATGATACCAGCGTCGCGGGACCGATCTACGGATGCACATCGTCGCGAATGCGCTTAGAATAGTCCTGATGCACTTCTCATTCGACCCCAATCTCCGCGACATCGCAGACAAAGTAGAAGACGGCGAGCGTCTGACTTTCCAGGATGGTCTCGCGCTGTACCGCTCCACTGATCTCAATGCTCTCGGCAAGCTTGCCGATCTTGTCCGTCGCAGGAAGCACGGACTGACGACCTATTACAACGTCAACCGGCATTTCAATCACACGAACATCTGCGTTGCCGACTGCAAGTTCTGTGGTTTTTATAAGCGTGCTCGACAGGAAGGTGCGTACACGCATTCGGTTCAGGAAGGTATCGACATCGCGCGGGCCGCGGTGGCAGAAGGCGCGACCGAGCTCCACATCGTCGGCGGACTCAACAGCAAACTTCCATTCGAGTACTACACCGATCTTTTCTCGTCGCTCAAACGCGAATTTCCGAAGCTGCACCTGATAGCGTTGACCCTGGTCTAGCTTGTTTTCCTGGCGCGGATTTACAATATGTCGGATGAGGAGTTCATAGAAATGCTGCACGCGGCCGGAATGGATTCATG
>JBKKAS010000260.1:0-7413 GCA_046714595.1 Pyrinomonadaceae bacterium
AGGTAGGACAACGTAAGGCAGAAAACTATCGCTAAGCTTTTCTTGTTGCGGCCTGCGGCGCTCTCACCGTGACCGTGTGAATGTCCCATATCCTCGTAACGCCGCCTATATAAGAAAAGCTGCGTCAATGGGCAGAACCAGAATTATTCCATCGCCCTTTTTTCCGGTGCGCCCGTGTTCCCGGATAACCGCAACGATCTGATCGACCATTTCGTCCGAACAGGCAATCTCAACCCGCTTGTTCGGTTTGAATGGGTCGAGTGCGTCGATCGACGTATGTCGCAAACGCTGCCCGAATCCCTCAGAATCTATAACGGTCATACCGGGAAAGTCCTGGATGTCTTCAAAGGCCACCACAAGGCGTTCGATCGTAAACGGTCTAACAATCGCGATTATCAATTTCATAGCAATCTCCCGCTTATCCTAATGGTATTTCTCACCCGATGCGTGGTTTGGGTCGATGTGAACCGTCACATGCGCCAAATATTTGATTTTTTCCAAAAGATGCTTTTGAGTCGCGACGCCTACTTCGTGCGCTTCCGCAATTGTTAGTTTGGGACTTACGGCTAAATTTACTTCGGCGTGCAGATTATGTCCGAGCCAACGAACGCGAACCTCCGTCACTTCTTCGACCTGCGGTGTTTCATTGGCGGCGGCGGCGATCTCGTCCGGAACATTGGGTTCAACGCCGTCAAGAAGTCGAGTGAAAACCGATTTTGCTGATTGCCACACGATTCTCACTATCATAGCCGTAATCACCAAACCAACGATCGGATCGGCGAGCGGAAACCCAAACCAGATGCCGATCGCTCCAAACAAAACCGCAAGACTCGTCAAGCCGTCCGTTCGGGCGTGGTATCCATCGGCAATGAGTGCGGCACTGCCGATCTCGCGCCCGACTTTGATCCGAAACAGGGCGACAGCTTCATTGCCAACAAACCCGACAATCGAAGCCGCCGCGACGGCCCAGAGATACGTTACGTCCTGCGGCGCGTAAATACGTTTGATCGATTCGTATCCGGCAAAAACAGCGCTCGCCAAAATTGCCAGCACTATGAAAACTCCAGCTAGATCTTCGACGCGTCCAAAGCCGTAGGTAAATCGCTTGGTCGGTTTCCAAAGACCGATTGCAAACGCGATCCACAGCGGAATGGCGGTCGTCGCATCGCTGAAATTGTGAATAGTGTCGGCGAGAAGCGCGACGCTGCCGGTGTACCAGACGACTATCGCCTGCAGAATCGCGGTGATGAATAAACCGATAAACGACCACTTCAGCGCCCAGACACCTTTCTCTGTTGTCAGGATCGACGGATCGACCGCACCATGCGTGTGTCCGTGGGAATGTTCGTCACCATGCGGGTGATCGTGTCCGTGATGTTTTTCGCTGCTTTCGCTCATTGTTAATCTTCCGTCCTTTCGCCTTTGGGATCTTTCTCAAACCATGCGTAGAGTGTCGGCAAGATCAAGAGCGTCAAGAGCGTGGAAGTTATCAATCCGCCGATAACGACCGTGGCCAGCGGACGTTGGACCTCCGCCCCCGCAGAGGTTGCGATCGCCATCGGGATAAAGCCGAGGCTTGCTACGAGAGCGGTCATCAAAACCGGACGTAAACGCGTCATCGAGCCTTCGTTGACGGCCTCGATCACCGACTTTCCTTCCTCTCGGAGATGGTTGATAAAGCTGATCATCACCACGCCGTTCAAAACCGCCACGCCGAATAAGGCGATGAAACCAACGCCCGCCGAGATCGAAAACGGCATTCCGCGAACGGCGAGAGCGAACACCCCGCCGACGATCGCAAACGGGATTCCCGTGTAGATCATTAACGCCTGCTTCGCGGAACCGAAGGTAGAGAAGAGCATCACAAAGATGAGGAAGAGTGCGATGGGGACGACTATTAGAAGCGTTCCGGTTGCACGCTCGAGATTTTCAAACGCTCCGCCCCACGTCAGGTAATAGCCCGGCGGAAGCTGGACCTGGGCACCGATCCTTTGTTTGGCTTCTTCGACAAAAGTAGCCACATCGCGGTCGCGAACGTTGGTAGAAACGACGATGCGGCGGCGAGTATCGTCGCGAGAGATCTGAGCCGCGCCTTCCACCAGTGACACGTCGGCCACTTGAGTCAGCGGAACGCGGGCACCGTTCGGCGCGGTCAATAACAAGCTCCTGACCGATTCGATCGTCTGGCTTGCCTCTTCATCCAGCCGCAACACGATATCGAAACGCTGTTCGCCCTCGAACACTTCGCCCGCTTTCTTACCCGAGAATATCGATTCGACCAGGTCGTTGACATCTTCGACATTCAGGCCATACCGTGCGATCGCCGCGCGGTCGGGCTTCACCTGCAGTTGCGGCAGGCCAGTGGTCTCCTCGGCTTTTGTTTCGACCGCCCCCGGAATCGTCGACAGAACCCGCTCTATCTCTTCGCCTTTTTTGGCCAAAATATCCAGATCATCTCCGAAAAGCTTGATCGCGACATCGCCGCGGGTTCCGGCTATAAGCTCGTTGACGCGCATCTCGATCGGTTGCATAAATCCAAACGATGCCGCTGCGGGAACTTCTGTTTCGAGTTTCGTTGACATCTTTTCGACGAGTTCTTCTTTCGTAATTCCCGATTTCCATTCATCGATAGGATTGAGCATAACGAAAACATCACACTGATTGAGACTCATCGAATCGTTTGCAACTGCGGGCGCCCCGCACTTTGAAACAATCTGTTTGACCTCAGGAAAAACCCCGAGGGCTTTTTCGATCTCGGTTGTTGTCTTCATCGACTGATCCAGCGAAACGCTCGGAAGCATTATCGCTTCGATCAAGATGTCGCCTTCGTCCAGTCGAGGAATAAATTCGCCGCCGAGATACGTAAAGACGGCGCCGGACACAAAGACCAGGGCAACGGCGACCGCCAACACTTGCGAGCGAAATTTCATGACAAAGGCAAGGGATGGCTCATAGATTTGTTTCGCCCAGCGAATCAGAAAACTTTCCCTTTCCGATACTTCGCCGCGCAGGATCAGTGCGAGCATTGCCGGAACATAGGTAAGAGACAAAATGAGTGAGCCCAGGAGAGCGAAAATTACCGTCAGAGCCATCGGCACAAACATTTTACCTTCGATACCTCGTAGACTCAGGATCGGCAGATAGACAATGCCGATAATCGCAACAGCGAAGACCACTGGCCGTGCAACCTCCTGACAAGCTTCGAGGATGGTGCGCTCAGGCGGCTCATGCGACCTTTCATGCTGAGCTTCAGCCCGGCGCCGGACCACGTTTTCGACCATCACGACGGCACCGTCCACGATCAGCCCGAAATCCAACGCGCCCAGACTCATCAAATTTCCGGACACATTAAAAAAGCGCATCAGGATCGCCGCGAACAGCATGGACAGTGGAATTATCGTTGCAACAAGCAAAGCTCCGCGCCAATTTCCTAACAGCAAGAGCAAAACGAAGATCACTAAGGCCGCTCCTTCGAGCAGATTTGTCTGGACGGTCGCGATCGCGCGTTTAACGAGCGCGGTGCGGTCGTAAAAGGGTTCGATCGAAACCCCCGGGGGCAAGGTCTTACGAATTTCGTCGATTCGTTCCGCAACCCGCGTCGCAACGGTGCGAGAGTTCTCGCCCTTGAGCATGATCGCCATGCCCGAAACTATTTCACCTTCGCCATCGGCTGTTACGGCTCCTTGCCGGATGCCTTTTCCTTCGACGATCTCACCGAGATCTTTTACATAAACGGGAACGCCCTCGGTACCGGTCTTCACGACGATATTCGCAATGTCGTCCATCTTTTCGACTAGTCCGACACCACGTAAAAGATATTGCTCAGCACCTTTCTCGATGTAGCCGCCGCCGACCGTTGAGTTGTTGCGAATTACGGCTTCGTAAACGTCACGCAGACGCAAACCATACGACTGGAGCTTTTCGGGAACCAGCCGAACCTCGTACTGCTTGCCGTATCCGCCGTGTGAGTTAACTTCGGTAACGCCCGGAACGCCCATCAATTGCCTGCGGATATTCCAGTCGTGAATGGTCCGTAGATCGGTAGCCGAAAAATTGCTCCCTTTTTCCGCCTTGACTTCGTATTGATAAATTTCGCCGAGGCCGGTCGCGATCGGACCCATTTCGGGGGAGCCGATATTAATAGGAATCTGTTCACGGGCGGTGGCTAGACGTTCCAAAATGAGCTGCCTGGCAAAATAGATATCGGTGTCGTCCGAGAATACGATGGTCACGTTCGATATGCCGAACTTAGAAACCGAGCGAATCTCCTCCACATTTGGGAGTCCGCTCATCGCGACCTCGATGGGAAAGGTTATCTGCCGTTCGATCTCGAGTGGGGCAAGCGACGGAGCTCCGGTCAACACCTGAACCTGAACATTGGTGACATCAGGCACGGCATCGATCGGTAGATTTATCAGACTGTAAGAGCCTGCCGCCGCCATGATCGCGACAAGCAAAAGGACGATGAGCTTTTGGGAAATAGAAAATCTAATTAGAGCGTTGATCATAAAATCTCAAATCAGCGACGAACGTTTTACGCGGCCGCTCTAAGTTCACGAGTCGCACTTGTAAACACACGAAACGCAGAACGCAGGAAAAGGAACATCAGGCCCAGTGCGATCACGACATCAGGCCAGCCTGATTGCGTAAACCACACCGCGCCCGCCGCGACAAAAACGGATATGTTCGACGCAATGTCGTTCCGTGAACATTCCCAGACCGAGCTCATGTTCACATCGTCCTCGCGATGCCGCGTGAGAAGAAACAAGCACACTCCGTTTGCAGCGAGTGAGAACAAGCTGGCAATTCCCATGACCTCAAAAATGGGCACGGTCGGAACTAGGAGCTTGTAGATCACTTGCGCCAGGACGATCAGGGCCGCAAGCAATATCAGGGATCCCTTGAACATTGCGACTCGCGCCTTAGCTCGCGGTACCTGATAAACAGCGTAGAGACTCAGGCCATAGGTCAACGCGTCGCCAAGGTTATCGAGCGAGTCGGAGAGGACTGCTGAGGAGCCGGCATAGATGCCCGCTCCGAGCCCAACAAGAAACATCGCAGCGTTGATCACCAGAACGATCTTTAGCGTAGTGCTCTGACTTTCTCGTAACGCGGCGATCGCGTCATCTTTTTCACAACAATCAGACATATCCAATCTTTCGGGAAATCTAGACCGGGTCATTCATGATCGTCCTCCATCGAGCCTTTTTCGAACTGGGTTCTCAGCGTGAAGCTTCCTTTGGTCACGACTTTCTCTCCGAGCTCCAAACCGCTGATCACATGTGTATAACCCTCGGTCTCTCCGCCGACTTCGATCTCACGGACCTCGAAGGCTCCGGGCTCCGACTCACGCGGAACGAAGACTATCGTCTTATCACCGCTACGCTGGACGGCCGCAGTCGGTACAACTAGTTCGAGGCCCGTAGTTCCACTTGTTCCGGCATAAAAACCGACTTCGGTAAACATGCCCGCCCGGAGTGTTCCGCTTCCATTGGGAACTTCTATGCGAACTCGCGCAGTTCGGGTCGTTTCATCAAGTCTGGGGTCAATGTAAGCGATGCGGCCATTTACTCTACCAATCACCGGTGATTCGATTTCGGCGACCGAGCCGACACGAAGACGGTTGATACTGGCTTCGGGAACATTAGCAATGACGTAGACGGTCGAAAGATTTGAAATCGAGAAAATCGGAGTGGCCGCTTCGACTCCTGCTCCCGAATTGAATTTCCGTTCTGTGACGACTCCGGATAGCGGCGCACGTAACGAAACGAGCGAAGTGTCTCTCGAATGGTCGTCCGCCCGACCGGATACCACGGGAACACCAAGCGAACGCATTTCATCCTCGATATGACGAACGTCAACTTCGGCGGTTTCGACCTCGGCTCGCGCTTCCTGGAGTTCTTTATTCAGAGAAATATTCAACTGGAAGTCGTAATCGGCCTTAGCGGTTCTTTGATTCGTTTCGGCGGAGATCAAATCTTTACCGGCGCCAGCACCGAGTTCGATCAGCCGTCTGGTTCGGCGCAATGTGGCTTCGGCCTCATCGAGCTTTGCTTTCGCCTGAAGAACGGCAACGCGATTTTCGGATTTCTGAACCCGAACGAGATTGCGTCGGGCCAATTCATAACGAGTCCGTGCCTCGTGCATCTTACCGTGTAGCTGGGCGAGTTGCGGACTCGATATCAGCGCAAGCACAGCGCCCCGCTGAACGTAGTCGCCAACACCAGCAAAGACCCTTTCGATTCGGCCGCCGACAAGTGGCGTGGCCATCTCTGTCGTTTCAGGGTTTAATTCGACTGCTCCGGTGACATAGAGTTTCGCGATCGCCGGCCGCTGCGTGACGGTTTCATATGCAAGATCTGCAGCGGCCAGGGTTTCAGGATCCAGCTTTACTTCTTTGCCCGTTTCGTTTTCCGAGTGGCCTTCTTCTTCGGTCGCGGCGACTTTGACCTTAACGTCGGTAGACGAGCCTTTCATCGACATCCATGCAATTGCTAGGAGGGCGATAACCCCGACGATCGCCGCGGTTACGATCCAGGCAAATTTCTTATTGGGTCCCGGCGCCGGTTCAACCGACCCGTCATCGAATTCATCTTCCAGGCGCCGGACCTCGGCCTCGTCTTTATCGTGGTGCTCCATATCTCTTGTAAAATCTTTTTCCGACATGCGATTTCCTTAATTATCCAAAATGATTCCCAGGGCTATGAACAGATCCGCTTGCGCGCGGTAACGTTCTGTCAATGTTTCCGTGAGATCGCGATTCGCATCCAGAAGTTTTCTCTGCTCCGCGATCAGATCAGTAATTTTCAATTCGCCCAGCTCATAAACCCGGCGAACTGTGAGAATGTTCTCGCGCGAACGGGGCAAGACTGCCGTTTCCAAAATCAGCAGGGCACGCTTTGCGGCCTCGATTCGGTAAAAGGCGGTGATGATCTCGTTCCTTACCACTTGCTCGGCAAAAACACGCCGCTCCTGCGCCTGGCGAATCGCGATCTCCGCCGCAGCTTTTGATCCCTGGTTCCGGTTGAAGATCGGAAGCCCGATCGCTACACCGAAGGTCAAATTTCGATCTCTCTGAGGAAAGTTACCGATGGGTAAGTCGATCTCAGAGCGTCCTTGCGAATAACGAGTGTAGGCGGTTATATCTGGCTTACTCTGCGCGCGTATAAGACGGAGGCCAGCACTTGCGAGCTGTTCATCGAGTTCGGCAAGACGGATTTCCGGCCTGTTTCTCAACCCGACGGCAATGCCTGTTTCAATGGTTGTAGGAAGCAAAGGAATAGACGCAGTGGAGATTTCCTCGCGAAGTCTGAGAGCTTGTTCATACGGCACACCTGCGTAGAATTTCAGCTTTGCCATCGAGGCCTGCAGCTTTCCATCGGCGAGTTGCCGCCGCGACCTCAGGCGTTCGAC
>JBKKAS010000261.1:0-4259 GCA_046714595.1 Pyrinomonadaceae bacterium
GAAGGTTTCATATCGCACGATGACGTCGTGCCTGATGCCGCTCGCCAACGCCTCGGGCAAACACATCGTCACGGTTGAAGGTATCAATCCCGCTGACGGATCCCTCACCCCGGTTCAGCAGGCGATGCTCGATGAGAGCGGTACCCAATGCGGTTTTTGCACCGTCGGGTTTGTGATGTCGCTGACGGGTTTCTGCATCGACCAGACAGCGAAGACGCCCGAGATGGCCGTCTCGTCGATTGACGGCAACATCTGCCGGTGTACGGGATACAAGTCGATCGAGCGCGCGGCGGTGAAAGTTTGCGACGCGGTGAGCGCGGGACGCGGCGACGGGGAGACGTCCGTTCCATTGTATTTCGGAGAAATTGCAGGCCGTCTTTCAGCCCTCTTATCGACAAATCCGCAATCCGCAATCCGCAATCCGCAATCGAACCAATCGATTGTCGCGGGCGGGACGGATGTTTACGTACAGATGCCCGAACAGCTCGTGGAAACAGAGGCGTCTCACGTTTTTTATGACGAAGCGTTGCGAGGCATTCGCGACGACGGCGTGTTCATCGAGATCGGAGCATCCGCGACGGTCACCGACCTGCTCGAGACCTCGGTGATGCAGGCGATCTTCCCCGATCTCTACAAACATCTGAAGCTGATCTCATCGACGCCAATCCGCAACATGGCGACGCTCGCCGGCAACTTCGTCAATGCCTCGCCGATCGGCGATATGACAGTCTGGTTTCTCGCACTTGATGCGGACATTGTTTTCAACAACGGACGCGAGATGCCGCTCAGAAAGCTTTACCTCGATTACAAGCGGCTGGCGAAAACCGATAATGAATTCATCAGGACAATTCGCTTCAAAAAACCGGGCGGGGATTTCTATTTCAATTTCGAGAAAGTCTGCAAACGAACGTATCTCGACATCGCGACCGTCAATACAGCGATCTCGCTTACGGTCGAAAGCACGCCCGGCCCGGGATGGGTGCCTCCAGCACTGAGGGACGAGGGACAAGTGACGAGTGACGAGCAAGCTGGGACCAGGGACTTGGGACAAGGGACTTCGGTTGAGCACAAAATCATCGACGCTCACGTCGCGTGCGGTGGCGTGTCGCCGATTCCGTTGTACCTGAAAGAAACGTCCGCGTTCCTCCAAGGCCAGCCGGTAAGCGCGCAAACAATAGCCGATGCGAACGAGATAATGCAGGCCGAGATCTCGCCGATCTCCGACGTCCGCGGGTCGGCGGATTACAAACGCCTGCTTTTGAGGCAACTATTCCGCGCGCATTTCTACGAGCTGTTCGGCGAGCCTGCGGTATAATTGCACTATGAAAACCGTTGTAATAGAAGGCGAGAACGGCGACTTCACCATGATGCGACACGGGAAGAACATCAAGGATATGGATCGCTCGTTCGACATCGAGTTTTGGCAGCGGCAAGGGACCGACGCGATCATCGACGCGGCCTTTGAATTGATTCATCTCTACTATCAGCAAAATGGAATTCGCGACACCAGAATTCAAAGAACTGTTGAGCATTTTCAACGAATACGGAGTTAGATATCTGATCGTCGGCGGCTTTGCCGTCATGGTCTACTCTGAACCGCGCTACACGAAAGATCTGGACGTCTGGATAGAAGCCTCGCCGGAAAACGCCTCAAAAGTTTTTGCGGCGCTTCAAGCTTTCGGAGCGCCGCTCGAAGGAATCACGGAAAACGATTTTTCGGGAAATGGTTTTTATCAGATGGGCCGTCCGCCCGCACGCATCGACGTGATGATGTCACTAGACGGATTGGAATTTTCCACCTCTTGGCAGAACCGAAACAGGGCTCAGTTCAGAGGAGTGCCTGTAAACTTCCTCGGAAAAGACGACCTGATTCGTAACAAGGAAGCGTCCGGGCGTCATCAGGATCTGGCCGATATTGAAAATCTCCGCTTGAATAAAAAGTAGGTATTGCTTTCTAGGTGCGCGGCTTGCGAAGGTCAAGCGCCTGCTTTGCAACGGTCGTTTCAGCACACTCTGTGGAGTGCTTTCAATGGATGTTTTTGTCGATGAAGAATAAGTTTTTGGTCGCAATTCTGGCGGTCATTGTCGGCGGCGTGGCCCTAGTTTACTTTAGGTGGTCAACGGGGACGTCGGGAACCATTGACGGGTCATTAGCCGTTTTGCAATTGAGTGCAGCCGAGATCTCGCGAACCCCCGCGAATGTTACCATCCGTTTCCACGCGATAGTTGTAGCGGGTATAGGAGAAAACTGTCTATGGCTTTATACGCCCGTCGACATGGAGCTATACGGGGCAGATCCGAAGTGGGCGATTAATTCCACCTTCGGATTTGAACCGGGCTTTTGGGACCGTATCCCGGGGACTCGACCGGCGATAGTCACGGGAAAATACGTCTTTTTCCGCGATATCGAGAACGGACCCTGTAATGTGGTTACGGGCGCTCTTTTCGAGATTAGCGGAATCGAATACCTTTAGTGAAAAACATTGACTCACATTCTCACGTCCGCGGTGAATCCGTATATCTCGACGACATCCCGCTGGTGCAAGGCACGCTGTACGCCTGCGTATTTGACTCACCAGTCGCGCACGGAAAACTAAAAAGCGTAGACATAAGCGAGGCGGAGACGAGCGAAGGCGTGGTGAGGGTCATCACGGCCAAAGACATCGTTGGCGAGAACCAGATTGGCGGAATCATCCCGGACGAGCCGCTGCTCGCGGACGATGAGGTTCATTTCCAGGGAATGCCGATAGCGATCGTTATCGCCGAGTCGGAAGAGCTTGCACGCAAAGCAGCCAAAAAGATCACCGCCGAGATCGAAGAGCTCGAACCCGTAACCGATCCCCGCGTCGCAGCGGCAAACAATGATCTGATCGTTCCGCCAAAGAAGTTCAAGCTCGGCGATACCGGCTCGGCATTCGTCAGGTGCGAGCACGTTTTCGAAGGACGTGCGGACATTAACGGACAGGAGCATCTCTACATCGAGACGCAGGGCGCATATGCGCTCCCGACCGAAAACGGGGGGATGAAAGTCTATTCGTCGACGCAGGGCCCAACGGCGGTTCAGCGTACGGTTTGCCGCGTGACGGGACTCGCAATGCACGACGTCGAGGTCGACGTCCAGCGGCTCGGCGGCGGATTTGGTGGAAAGGAAGACCAGGCGAATGCGTGGGCCGCGGTTTGCGCAGTCGGAACACAACTGACCAAACGCCCGGTGAAATATGCGCTCCACCGAATGGAAGATATGCGGATGACCGGTAAGCGGCATCCGTACTCGGCCGATTATAAGATCGGCCTCGACAAGGACTTGAAGATATTCGCGTACGAGGTCACGTTCTATCAAAACGCCGGTGCATCGGCCGATCTCTCTCCGCCAGTACTCGAACGTACGTTGTTTCACTGCACAAACTCGTATTTTATTCCGAACGTCTCAGCAACTGCGTACTCGTGCCGAACAAACCTGCCTCCGAATACAGCGTTTCGCGGATTTGGCGGACCGCAGGGAATGTTCGTCATCGAATCTGCGATCGCGCATGCGGCTGAGAAACTCGGCGTCTCTGCCTCGGAGATCCAGCGTGCGAACTTGCTCGACGACGGCGATGAATTCCCTTACGGCCAGATCGCCGAGAGCGACGCGATCACATCCTGGACCCAGGGCGATGCGAAATACGATTTCGCAACGCTTGAGAAAGAGGCGGATGAATTCAACGCATCGTCGAAATATTTCAAGAAGGGCGTCGCGACGATGCCGGTGTGTTTCGGGATCTCGTTCACCAAGACACCGATGAACCAGGCGCGCTCACTTGTTCATGTTTACACCGATGGCAGCGTCGCGGTCTCGACCGGTGCAGTCGAGATGGGCCAGGGCGTGAATACCAAGATCGCGCAGGTCGCCGCGGAAATGTTCGGGCTTCCGATCGAGAGCGTGAAGATCCACACAACCAACACCCTGCGGATCGCCAACACCAGCCCGACGGCAGCCTCGGCCGCCGCAGACCTCAACGGAAAAGCGACACAGATGGCCTGTGAAGCGATCAGAGATCGACTCCTCGAAATGGCCAGGCCGCTCGTAGAAGCCGAAAACGTTTCTGACCTCTCGCTGGAAAACGGATTCGTTCATCGAAACGGTGAGCGGACGTCGCTTGATTGGAAAACACTTGCGATGGACGCGCATCTTCAGCGCGTCAACCTCAGCGAGCACGCACACTATGCGACGCCGGGAATTAATTTCGACTGGGAAACCGCACGCGGCCATCCGTTCG
>JBKKAS010000262.1:0-4724 GCA_046714595.1 Pyrinomonadaceae bacterium
TGTACCTGTTCGCGGATCTTCTCGATCTCGCTTTTGATCGCGAGCGCGTTCTCTTTCACGACCATGTTGTTCGTCTTCGATGTTATCGTGTTTGCCTCGCGATTGAGCTCTTGCGTCAGGAAGTCGAGCCGCTTTCCGACCTCTTTGTCCTCGTCCATTATTGTCCGAAAGTGTTCGATGTGCGTTTTTAGCCGCGCTATCTCTTCGGAAATATCGGCCCGGTCAGAAAGATATGCGATCTCCTGCGCGAGCCTTCCCTGGTCGATCTCGATCTGGGATTCACTCTTCGCGAGCATCTCGCCGATCCGTTTCGTCAGTCGCTGGCGATACTCCTCGCTAATTGATCCCGACTCGGTCTCGATCGCGGGCAGGAACTTCTCGATCGACCCGAGACGCGATGCAAGCTCGGTCTTTAGCATCTCGCCTTCGCTTAAACGCATTTGTTCAAGGTCTTCAAGTGCCGTGGTGACCGCCGCCGCGACACCGAATGTGAAGGCCTCGCTAAGATCGTCTTTCTTCGGAATCATCACGTTCGGCAGCTTCGCGATTACATTCAGATCGGGTTCGCCGGCGAGGCCGAACTCGTCCTGCATCTTCTTCATCACGGCCAGATACCCGGAGATCATCGGGCGATTCAGTTCATAATTAATTTCGTCCGTCCGCTCGTATTGCACGTTGACGTCGACACGCCCTCGCGACAGGCGACTGCTGAGCAAACGCTTGATCTCCGTTTCGAGCGCCTGCATCTCGTTAGACAAGCGCAAGTTGACGTCGAGAAAGCGGTTGTTCACCGTCTTGAGCTCGACCGCGATGGAAAAGTTGTCTTCGGTAACGGCGCCGCGGCCGAATCCGGTCATTGATTTCATAGGTCAATTCTCAATTCGCAATATCGATGTAGTCCGGCCGAGATTCTTCCTCCGCGAACTGCAGCTCGTAAAGCCGCTTGTACTTTCCGCCGTTCGAAAGTAACTCTTTGTGAGTCCCGGTCTCGATGATCCTGCCTCTCTCCATCACGACGATCTTGTCCGCCTTACGGATCGTAGAGAGCCGGTGAGCGATCACGATCGATGTCTTGTTGCGCATAAGATTAGCAAGAGCTTTTTGGACAAGTAGCTCAGATTCGGCATCAAGCGCTGATGTCGCTTCATCCAGGATAAGAACCGGAGCATCCACAAGGACGGCACGCGCGATGGCGATACGCTGACGTTGTCCACCGGAAAGAAAAATACCGCGCTCACCGACGATCGTATCGTATTTCTGGGGCAGCTCGTCGATAAAGTCGGCGGCGAATGCGATCCGGGCGGCGTTTGCAAGCTGCTCTTCCGTAGCGTCGGGTTTTCCGTACGAGATGTTATAGCGGACGGTGTCGTTAAACAGAACCGTTTCCTGCGTGACGAGGGCGATCATTTTTTTGAGGTCGGCAACTTTCACGTCGCGAATGTCGGTTCCGTCCCATTCGATCGATCCGCCGGTTGGGTCGTACAGGCGTTGGACCAGGCGGATCAGACTTGATTTACCGCCGCCGCTTTCGCCGACAAGCGCGACCATCGTACCTCTTGGGATCGTCAAAGAGATCGAGTCAAGTATCATCTTCGGGTCGTTGTGATAATTAAACGAAACGTTTTTTAGCTCGATCGCCTCAGCGAGCGGCTGGATGCGAACCGGATCCTTTCTCTCGGGGAGGACTTCGTTCGTGTCGAGTACGGTCCAGACGTCCTTTAGCGCGGCAAACGCCTTCGAGATCTCGTTATGCTGCCGCGAGATCTTCCGCATCGGGTCGTAACTTCGAAACAGGAAAAACAGGAAAGTAAAAAACTGAGCGGCGTCCATCCGCCCGCCGTTTATTTCGCGAAGCCCAAAATAAAATAGGATTAGCATCGCGACGGTACCGATTATCTCAATCGTCGGCGGCGACGTCGCCGCGATTCGGCCGGAGCGTCGATTGGCTTTCGCGATGACCTTTGCGATCGCGCCGAATCGCTCCTTCTCACGACCCTCGGCCGAATATGCCTTGACGATCGTCTGATTCGCGAGTGTTTCCTGCGCGGTGTCGCTGAGAAGCTTGTTGCCTTCGAACGATTCTTCCGCCAAACGGCGCAACGCCTTGCTAAACTTTGTCGTTAGAACGCCGATGATCGGGGCGATCACTATCGCGCCAAGCATCAAGCGCCAGTTGAAATAAAACGCGGCCGAGAAAAAGCAAATTATCATGAAGCCTTCGCGCAGAACGTCGCGAAGATTTCCCGAGACTGCCATCTCGATCGCTGAACAGCTGACGACCAGACGTGAGACAAGAAAGTTAGTACGATGCTTTTCGAAAAACGAAGCGGGCTGTTGCAGCAAGTGGTCGTAGAGCTGTCGCCTCAGATCTAATACGGCCGCCTGACCGATCTTCGCCATCAAATAAGATGAGAAGTACTCCGCGATACCCTTCACGATCGTAAACGACAGCAGCAGCACCGAGATCGCGAGCCACGCTTGATACCACGGCTCCCGCGGAATAAAGCGCTGGAGACTAAAAAGGGTCTCAGACTGCCCGACAGCGTTTGGTAAGAATTGTCCGAAGATGGGAACCAGCAGGGCTCCGGTCGCTGTCTCGAATATAGCCACGAATATCATCGCCACCAGGGCGAACACGAATGTAAGCCAGTGTGGGCGGACGTATTTGAGCAGACGGCGGAAATCGTTCATGTAGGTCGTGAAAATGTTGAATATACTTGAGTCTCACGGTGTTTGTCCAAACGGCATTCCTTTGCAACGATTGAATATAATGTGGCATCTTCTCAAAAGCGCTTCCTTTTTTCGGAGTTCAAAAAGTATGGAAAATTTAAGGCCTCTCGGACTGTTGTTCACGCTCCTCGTTGTTTGTGTGTTTGCAAGTTTGGGTTTTGGTCAGGTCGATGTGCCTCGTCGGACGACGGCCATCACATATCCGCTCGACGAAATAGTGTTGGTTCAATTTCGCGGCACGACGCGCTTTCCGCGGATGAAAGGCGAGGCCCGTATGAAGCGGACGAGTCGGAACGGGACGGAGATCGAATTGTCGGTTTCGAAGATGCCGCGGCCTTTCGAGCTTGGTGCCGGCTATGCGACGTACGTGTTGTGGGCAGTGTCGCCGGATGGTCAAGTCGATAACCTTGGCGAGATAAGGCGGCGAGGATTTTTTGAGTTCGATTCGAGGATCAGCGTCACGACGCCGCTTCAAACTTTCGCGCTGATCATAACCGCCGAACCACATTTTCTTGTTCGAGGTCCGAGCCAGGAGATCATGCTTGAGAATCTTAGCCCGGCGAGTCTGAGCGGGAAAACGATCACGACCACCGCGTCGGTTCAATACTTCGGCAACTCGAGCGACTATTTTCGAGATGCGAGGACGCCCGAGATCGCCGAGCTCGATTATTCGAAAACACCTTCGGCGGTGCTGCAGGCTAAACAGGCCGTTGCCCTCGCCCGATTTGCTGGTGCGGAGCGCGATGCGTCAGATGAATTTCGCGAAGCCGAGACGCTGCTCTTAAATGCCGAGAATTCGTGGAAGGCCGGGCGCGACGAAGACGCTATCGATATTAGTGCGCGTCGGGCCATAAGCGCCGCGGTGAAGGCTGAGTCGACCGCCTATGTCCGAAAGGACGCACGCGAGAAGAGAAACGAAAAGGCGCGCTCAGATGCCGAGACACGACAGGCCGAAGACAAGTTCGCTGATGCGCAGAATGAGATCGCCGAATTGAAGAAACAGCTACTGGACGAAACTCACCAGCGCGAGCTTTCCGAACGTGACGTGTCCACGCACTCCACTCAGATCCGAGAGCTTCGCGCCGAGAACGGACGGCTGCGCGAAGAGCTTGGCAGGGTAAAGGTCGAAGCTGACAACGCAAAGGCACGGGTCGATTCGATAGAAAACGAACGCCGTGCAGAGAACGAGCAGCGTGTGAGACAGCAGCGTATGGGAAGTCTCGAATCGGGGCAGCCGGCATTCATGCAGGCGCTTCGCCGATTTGGATCAGTTTCCAAGAACGAGCGCGGCATAGTATTGACGCTGCCCGAGACCTATTGGTCGGCGGCGCGTGCGAGTAACTTTGCACCGGCCTCGGATGGAAAGATCGGTTCGCTCGGCGAACTGCTGGCCAACAGCCCGGATTACAAGGTCGTCATCGAATCGCATACGGACGATAAAGGCACGACGGAGGAGCTGGGCACGCTGACAGAGCAGAGGGCTCGTGCGATCGCCGAGCGGCTTACCGGCTTTGGTGTCGCCGATGGCCGCATTGAGATCAAAGGTATGGGAGCGACGCTGCCGATCGCTCCGAATACAACGAATGTTAATCGTGCGAAGAACCGGAGGGTGAATCTGATCCTGGTTCCAAATATCTGATCCGATCCAGCGATCATCGAATGCCCCGGTTTGGGCCGGGGCGTTCTGCGCTGAAAAGACCATATGCACCTTCGAAATTGATGTGAAATCGCTGCGTGGTATGTTAGATTTCTATCCGACCCTGGATCGCCATTATTCAGTTTTACAACTCAGGAGAAAATTTAGATGGAAAGAGTTATTTCCCGTGGGCATCTCGTCTCGGTCTTGTTGTCGATCGTTGCCTTGATCACGGGGTATATTATTTTCGGTGAGAAGCCTAACTCCGCCCAGGAGCGACCTGAGCGTCCCCTTACGGCGAAGTTCGAACAGTTTGCGAAGGCTGACGACATCACGAGCGCGGTCCGCGACCGAAAGA
>JBKKAS010000263.1:0-3210 GCA_046714595.1 Pyrinomonadaceae bacterium
TTTTTCTTTTAACACAACCAACCCCGCCCCCCCCCCCCCCCCCCCACTTCACTATTCACTATTCACTATTCACTATTCACTATTCACTATTAACGAGCCTCACCACCATCCCAATAATTTCCACCAAGCTAATCCGACGGTCGACCAGATCGCAATATTCAGGACCGACGCGATAAGGCCGACGGTCCACCATCGTTTTTGTGTCACGTATCCGAGACCGAAATACACCGGTGCAGGTGTGGTGCCGTAGTGCGTGAGGCCGGCGCTCAGATTAGCGAAGAACGTCAGCAGCAGCACGGCCAAGCCGGCCGGTGCGCCGACCGCGGCCGTAACCGCGAGGAACGGGATCAGCATCGCCGTAACATGCGCTGTGATCGACGCAAATGTGTAGTGAGCGTAAAAGAAGACAAGGGCCAGAACGGCCAGCGCCATCGGCCAACTCCAGCCGTTCGTCGCGGACGCCGTCGCTTGGGCAAAGAGCGTGGGTATATTCGTTTCGCTTAACGACAGCGCCATCATCACCAGTCCGCCGTACCAGATAAAAACTTCCCACGCGTGCGTTTCGTCGATCAGATCGCGCCAGGCCAGCACGCCCGAAACAAGCAGGATCGAAATTCCCATGAGAGCGATGACCGTCGGATCGATGCCGTGCAATTTCGCGGTGATCCAGAGCGCCACGACTACGACGAAAACGCACAGGAGTATTTTCTCGTCCCGGCCGAGCGGCCCCAGCTTCTGTAATTCGTCATGGGCAAATTTGACGGCGTTTGGCGTCTGTTTGATCTCAGGCGGGAAAAGCCAGTAGATCATCAGCGGGATCACGGTCAACGACACGATCGCCGGTACGATCGCCGAGAAAAACCAGATCGAATAATTGAGATCGATGTCGGCCTGCTGTGCGACGATCCGCTGGATCATCACGTTCGACGCCTGGCCGGTGAGGAACGTGGCACACAGGATCACCTCGCACTGGTACAGCATCGTCATCAGAAATGTACCGAGCCGGGCTTCGGTCCCGTCTTCGGGCCGCGAATCATAAGTCTCGGTAACACTTCGCGCAATGGGCAGGATTATTCCGCCCGAGCGTGCACCGGTCGATGGAATAAAGGACGCGAGAATGAAGTCGGTAAAGACCAGTGAATAACCGAGTCCGAGCGTCTTTTTTCCGATGAGGCGGACGAAGATCAGGGCGATGCGATGGCCGAGGCCGGTCTTGATCATCGCCCTCGAGATAAAGAATGCGGCGAGCACGAGCCAGACATACTTGTCGGCATAACCGCTGAGCGCTTTTTCGATCGGGACCGCTCGAAACAAAGCCAGAGCCACCACGCCGAGCAGGACGATAGCGCTTCCCGTCAACGGTTGAACGATCGATCCGACGATCGTCGCGATAAATACAGCCAGCAGCGTCCACGCCTCTCGTGTCACGCCCTCGGGTACCGGTATCAAGGCGATCGTCACTCCGACGCCGATCGTAATGATCCATTTGAATATTTTGTCGCGATCCATTTAGGTGAACTGTGCGGCGACCAACTGATCTTCGCTCAAATAAAAAGCGGACGGTTCGAAAAACCCTCCGCTCGCCTTTTCAATTCGATCACTTCTTATTCGCCCAGGTAAGCCTCTTTAACTCGTGGGTCCTGAGCTAATTGTTTCGAGTCACCCTCCATCACGATGCGGCCGGTTTCCAGAACATATGCGCGATCGGAGTGGTGAAGTGCTGCGTATGCATTCTGCTCAACTAAGAGAATGGTGGCCCCTTCCTTCCGGATCAGCTCGATCGCTTCGAAGATCGTATGGACGACAAGCGGTGCGAGGCCTAACGATGGTTCGTCCAGCAGCAGGAGCCGCGGCCGGGACATCAGCGCCCGGGCCATCGCGAGCATCTGCTGTTCGCCGCCCGATAGCGTTCCGGCCTTTTGCTGTTCACGTTCCTTCAGGCGCGGAAACAGCGCGAACCCGCGTTCCATATCGTCGGCGATTCCCTTTTTATCCTTCCGAATAAAAGCGCCCATCTCCAGATTTTCGCGAACGCTGAGGTTCGCAAAAACTCCGCGGCCCTCGGGTGACATCGCGATCCCCTTCGAAACCAGCTTATGTGTCGCGACGCCGCTGATCTCGTTTCCTTCATACATCACGCGGCCTTCCTTCGGTTCGAGCAAGCCGGTGATCGTCCGCAGCGTCGTCGTTTTACCGGCGCCGTTCGCGCCGATCAGGGTCACGACCTCGCCCTGCTCAACGTGCAGGTTGATGCCGGTCAGTGCTTCGATCGCACCGTAGTTTACTGAAATGTTTTCTAGCGTGAGCATCTTGCGATTTTAGATTTTAGATTTTAGATTTTAGATTTTTTCTTGCAATCGCAAATCTAAAATCTAAAATCGAAAATCCCTAATCCCCGAGATATGCCTCTATTACCTTCGGGTCGTTCTTGATCTCTGCCGGCAATCCGAGAGCGATAGACTTGCCGTAATCAACAACCTGGATGCGGTCGCAAACTCCCATGACCACGCGCATGTTGTGTTCGACTAGAACAATGGTCAGATCAAACTTGTCGCGGACCTCTTTTATCAGAGCCGTGAGATCTTCCTGCTCGGATGGGTTCATCCCGGCCGCGGGCTCGTCGAGCAACAATAGTTGCGGACGCGTCGCGAGGGCACGCACTATCTCGAGCCTTCGCTGATTTCCGTACGGCAGCGACGTCCCGCCTTCGTCCTTATATTTTTCGAGATCAAAGATCGCCAGCAACTCGCGGGCAAATTCACGATGTTCTTTTTCATCGCGGTGATATCGCGGCAGTCGGAAAACGGCATCCGTTAAACTTTGCCGTGAATGCCGGTGGCATGCCGTGACGACATTCTCGAGTACCGTCATGCTCGGAAACAGCCGAATATTTTGAAACGTCCGCGACACGCCGAGCCGGGATATCTGGTAAGCCTTCAATCCGTTCACACGCGTTCCCATGATATTGATGTCGCCCGACGTCGGTTCGTAGACACCTGTCAGAAGATTGAAGATGGTTGTCTTGCCCGCACCGTTCGGTCCGATGAGACCGTAGATCTCGCCCTGGCGAACGTCCATGTCGAGCTCGTTCACGGCAATAAGACCGCCGAATCGTATCGTGGCTTTGTCGGTCTGGAGGATGGGTCGATTTCCGTTTCCGTCGGCCACCTATTTCAAACCTCCGCTGTCCTTATCGGCACGCCTGAACCG
>JBKKAS010000264.1:0-2327 GCA_046714595.1 Pyrinomonadaceae bacterium
ACTTTTCTTAAGCAGATAATCCAAAATCCAAAATCTATAATCCAAAATCCAAAGATCCTTGATGGTGGCGGCGGCTCCGGCGCTAATCTGGAGATGCTCGGACTGGGTGGCGAGGCCGAGGGCGTCGATGTGTCGGATGACGCGCTCGAGTTCTGCCGACGCAAAGGTTTGAAAGTTCAAAAGGGTTTGGCTGAGACTCTGCCGTACGCGGACGAGACGTTTGATGTCACGACTGCTCTCGATGTCGTCGAGCATCTCGATGACGACATCGCCGGGTTGAAGGAAATGTTTCGCGTTACGAAAGCTGGCGGCTACTCGTTGATCTTCGTGCCGGCGTTCATGTGGCTGTGGGGCGTGCAGGACGACATCTCGAATCACCGGATCCGGTATACCAGGAAGCAGATCGTCGAGCGTTTGGAAGCAGCGGGATATACGGTCGAGCGGGCGACCTACGCGAACTGGACTTTCTTTGCACCGATACTTGCGGGTCGGACGTTAATGCGTTTGACCGGTATTAAACCGGAGTCGGAGAATAACGTGAATGTTTCCGCGCTGAACGGCGTCTTCGGGAAATTATTTTCGGCCGAGCGTTTCTGGTTGAGGAATTTCGATTTTCCGTTTGGTGTTTCGATCGTGGTCGTTGCGAGAAAGTCATAAAGATCTGCCACAGAGCACACAGAGGCAGTTAAGATACTTGCCTGCCAAAAGCGTAGGCGAACCAAGGTTTGTCCTTTGATGAAGTTTTCTCTGTGTGCTCTGTGGCTACCGCAGGCGGTCCCGACAACATGGAAGATTTTTACTGCGACGAAGTTCTCTCAGGAAACACGCCGGTCGAGAAAGTGTTCGAGACCGAGAACGTACTCGCCTATCATCACACCCGTCCGTTCTGGGAAACGCACATCGTCGTCATTCCGAAAACCCATGTCGATTCGCTGCTGACGGTCGAAAAGGATCTGCTCGAGGAACTGATGGATGTTGTGAAGACGGTGGCGGCAACGGTACTAGGCGAAAAAGGTGCCGCACGCGTGCTGACGAACCTGGGTGGTTATCAGGATTCAAAGCATCTGCATTTTCATGTTTGTTCGGGTGAGAAGATTTGTTAAGAAGCTCGCGGTTTTTTAACGCGTAGACCGCGGAGAACGCAGAGATTACCTGTTTTTCTTTTCTCCGCGATCTCCGCGGTCTCTGCGTTAAAAACTAGAACCAGCTCTTCGCCTCGAATACCTTCCCTTTGGGATATTGTGAGTTCGTCACCGCATACGTAAACCCCTTTGCGATCGCGAATGCGCCTACCTCACCCTTTTTCGATAGCGCTAGAAAGCCGACCTGGATCTCTTTTGCCTTGGCCGGATCGCGCTTTACGATTCGCCCCACCGCTTCACGACAAGCCTGTTCCGGTGTTCGTCCAAAACGCATCTGCTCGATGACGGTGTGCGTACCGCAGATACGGATGACCTCTTCGCCGACGCCGGAGCTCGTCGCGGCGCCGACCTCGTTATCGACAAAAAGCCCGGCGCCTATGATCGGAGAATCGCCGACGCGTCCGCGCATCTTGAACGCAAGCCCGCTCGTCGTGACCATCCCTGACAACTTACCTTTCGCATCCATCGCGACCGTTCCCATCGTGTCGTGATTCGCCAAGCCGTTGTCGAAGAAATAAGGTGCGGCGAACGCGCGCCGATTTTCGATATTGATCCCCGGTTTGTATTTCGATTTCTCCAGCCACTTCTTCCACTCTTTTTCAGAGTCGGGCGACAGCTTGCCGTCTTCCAGCGGAAATCCATTCGCGACAGCAAACTTCTGCGCGCCTTCGCCTGACAACAGAATGTGCGGCGTCGTTTCCATCACCTTTCGTGCGACGGAGACCGGATGTTTTATGCGCTCGAGAAACGACACCGCTCCGCAGTCGCCGTTGCCGTCCATAATGCAGGAATCGAGCGTCACAATTCCGTCGCGATCCGGCAGTGCGGCGAGACCCACACAGCAACTCGGCTCATCTTCGGACGCGCGGCCGGCGGCCTCAATCGCGTCGAGCGCCCGACCGCTTTTCTGCAAGATCGGCCACGCGGCATTATTCGCGGTAATTCCGGCGTCCCAGGTCGAAACGACTACGGGCATCGCGGCCTTCATTGAAGAACTTAGCTCGGGCTTTTGGCCTGCGGCTTTTTCGAGCATTATCACCGGAATCCCGGCAAGCGGTAGTTGTAAGAATCGGCGTCGGTCCATGAGTACTCTCCGTTGTCGAATTGTTGGGTTTGAGTGTAACGCAGGTCGCGCCTCTAACCGAATTTCGGCTCTCCTTGGGCCTTTCTCTGCGAACTCCGCGA
>JBKKAS010000265.1:0-2008 GCA_046714595.1 Pyrinomonadaceae bacterium
TTTCAAAGCAGCACACAGGTTTCAGAGCGTTGCCATAGGTTCCGGCTGAGATCGGCTCGATCGTGAGCAATGAAGGGGAGACGACCGGCGTGCTCGACGGGACGCGGATGCTCGACGAGCAGTTCGATCTCGAATCGGTTCGCAACACGGTGCCGCAAACAACCGACGACGGCAAGCCATTCAACGTGCTGCATCTCGCGACGCATTTCAGTCTCGGTGCAAACGACCAGGACTCGGCATTGCTGCTCGGTGATGGAACACGTCTGTCACTTTTCGAGATCGGTCGCGACGAAGCGCTCGATTTCAAAGATCTCGAGCTGCTCACTTTGTCCGCGTGTCAGACCGGAGTTTCGACGGGCGATGCTAACGGCCGCGAGGTCGAAAGCCTCGGCATGCTCGCGCAAAAGAAGGGCGCGAAAGCCGTGCTCGCCACGCTCTGGAAGGTTGCTGACGAAAGCACGTCGCTATTCATGGCCGAGTTCTACCGCGTCAAGAAAGCCAACCCGACCATGAACAAGGCCGAAGCCATCCGGCTGGCGCAAAAAGCGATGATCGACGGCCGGATCAAAGCGAGCGGTACGTCTACCTCTTGCCGCGCCGAAGCGTTTGGCGTCGGTGCTAAACCCAGCGAATTTAAATGCGATCCAAATGCTCCGTTCTCGCACCCATACTTTTGGTCGCCGTTCGTGCTGATAGGGAATTGGAGATAGGAGAAGTTATGAGACGAACTACAAAATTCGGTGTGCTGGCTGTGGCGAAGCTAGGTGTAATTGCACTCGGACTGTCGTTCGGTTTCGCGTCGGCGGTCGGGCAGGCGACGCCGGAAACGCTAAAGCTGGAGATTCTCAACGGCCACTCGGGAGGCACAGTTTTGGCGATTGCCGTTTCAAGTGACGGCAAGTTGGCGCTGACCGGTAGCACCGATCAAACGGCACTACTGTGGGACTCGGCAACTGGGAAGCAGCTTCGGCGTTTTGTCGGGCACGAAGGTGCGGTGAGTTCGGTTGGATTTTCAAAGGATGGACAATTTGTTTTAACCGCCAGTTATGACAAGACGGCACGGCTGTGGGAAACGGCGACGGGCAATCTGGCGAAGGTTTTTTTTGAGAACAGAAACGGCGTGTTTATCGGGCATTCCGATAAGATCCTCTCGGCCGCGATCTCTGCCGACGGCAACCTTGTCGCGACCGCCGGCGAGGACAAAACCGCACGTATCTGGGATCTGAAAACGGGCAAGCAATTGTTTTTGATCAATAATGCCGGCCGCGTCAATTCGATCGCATTCTCACCCGATTCAAAATATCTGCTGACAGGCGGCGAAGACAAAGTCGCGCGGCTTTATTCGACTTCGAGCGGCGCAGTTGTAAGGCAATTCGTCGGACACACAGGTGAGATCACGTCGGTCGATTATTCGCCGGATGGGACGAAGGTACTTACCGGGAATTATCCCGATGGTGCATTCCTATGGAACGGGGAAACAGGCGTTATTATAAAAACATTCGAACATCAGATTTCAATGCGCGTGAAGATTCCGAGCATTGTTTCATTCACACCCAGCGGACGAGGCATTATCCTTGCGACACCTGAGCCGCCCGGGGTCCAAGTGTTCGACGTCGTATCAGGGAAGAACGTTTGGGGAATTGATTTGGGCGCCGTTTCGCTGGCGATGACGCCGGACGAAGGTCGAATCTTAATTGCATCGAGCTGGAGTGCCAACGAAGGGCCTGGCGTTCACGACATTCATCGGCCGATGCCGGGTGGCCGGCCCCTTCTCTTCGAGAGGTCGGACATCGTCAACAGCACAGATATTTCGCCTGATTCACGTTTAATTGCTACCGGTGCAGATGGTGATACCTCCAGCTTATGGAATCTGGTAGCTGGCCAGATAATAAAAAGGAGTGATCGTGAGGAGAATGGCCGGAGTTTCGATCTCCAGCGAGTTTGGGATCGAATAGTTTCGTCAAGCCGGTCGCTGCCCCGGAACGACAAATTCGTCTCATATAGCGAG
>JBKKAS010000266.1:0-1525 GCA_046714595.1 Pyrinomonadaceae bacterium
CTTGTATTTGTTATATAGGAACGAGACGACGAGCAATGTTATGCCGAGTGTGACGAACAGGATCGTCTTCGGTATCGTGTCCAGGTCTGCAATATCGTAAAGGAACAGTTTGACGAGTGTGATCCCGAGCAGAACGAACGCCGCGATCCGTAGGTGCTTTTTATCGTATGCGATTCCGATCACGATCAACATCAATGCGTAAACTCCCCAGAGAATACTCAGACCGAGCTTTGTCGCATCGCCGATCGAGAATTGCGCCATCAAGTTGACCAGCTCACAACTCGCGACGATAAAGACGACGCTGTACGCGATCCCCTCGAAAAGAAGCGAACGAGATTCGCCCGGAAAATGCTCGGCAAGGATCTCGTCACGGCTGTACTTGTACAACCAATAGAGCAGTACGCCCGCAAATAGATAAGAGATCGGACGGATCGCCGTGTAGAGCAAGGGCGTGAAGACCGGTTCGTGCTCGTTCGCAAGATAAGCGACACGCAGTTCATAGAAAACCCACATACCCATCGTGCTGAATGCCACGAGGGCAAACGTTCCCAAGCCGGCGTTTACGAACGCGACGAGGCTGGATCTGACTCGTTTCAAGTTCGCGACCGCGAACCCACTCATGAACATGAGGGTGTAGTTTAGCTGCGAGACGATATTGAATTTCTCGAGATCAGACAGGGGGCCGCGATCAGTAATAATATTTCCCACCCGATAGCTCAGCGATCTTAGGTGGAAGTAGTTTTCGATCTCAAGGCGAAACATGTTGTAGAGCACAAAGATTCCGATTCCGGCGATGGCTAATCCTACCGGCCTGACGAGATCGGCATCTATTGCCGCTTCGTATCGGTTGTCCCGGTTCGTAATGTAGATAAAACCGAAAGCAGCCACGAAAACTGCCGCGGTCACCAGATCTCCATTTGCGAATGGTTTTAGAGCGAGCTCAGGGTTGAATGCATTCCGATCTGCAAACGACACCCACCAATCTAGGAACATGCTGCCGGTCGCGAGGACCATTACCGGGTACGCGAAATACTCGAAGAGCCGAATCGCCCGCGTCCGCCCGAACCAGAACAGCAATGCCGCCTCGACCGACCAGATCATCGTCACGAAATTACCGTCGAACTGCACGGGGATGGCGATGGACGCAAACGTCAGGACGAGGATCGCTAAAACCTGAACAACATCGACCGCTTCATCACGCAGCCTGTTGACGAAACGCGCCACGCCCAAATGCAAGGCGGCATTAGCGGCCGTGTAAAGACCGAGATAATCCCGCAGTACTTCGTTACCGTCGAGGATCGAATATCCAAAACCGTAGAAGACGAACGCGTTTGAAAGGATCAGCGACGTATGCTCAATAAACGTGAAATTATTCTCCGCCAGCCGGTGCACGAGGATCGAGAAATAGAAGATGGCGAAAAAGAGCGACGCGAAAACCACAGCCAGATAGAGATGCTGATCGCGATCATACCGATCCATGAACCAGACGCCGTAGATCAGCCAGACAAACGCGACAACCAGATAC
>JBKKAS010000267.1:0-3189 GCA_046714595.1 Pyrinomonadaceae bacterium
CGGCGAACGACGAATAGAGTAGAAAGCATTTCACGCAGAGCTCGCAAAGAACGCAGAGTGAAGAAAATTTCTTCCTCTGCGTTCTTTGCGAGCTCTGCGTGAAATTTTTCCGGTTGTTCAATTTCACAAGATGTTGCAAACTTCTTTTCAGAATAGTCCATCCAGGAATGAACGAGATAGAAAAAGAGCCGCCTGAATCTGAGGAGCCCGAGGAACTTGCGGACCCAGTACTGATCGAGGAAACAGTAAAAGCTGAAGACCCAAAGCCTGCAAAGACGCAGAGTGTGGCTCGATCGGCAGGTGTCGTCTCGGTAGCGGTTATGTTTTCCCGCGTGCTCGGTTTGATCCGCGAGACTGTTTTCGCAAGATTCTTTGGCGCCGGTTTCCTCTACGACGCTTTCGTCGTCGCCTTCAAGATCCCGAATATCCTTCGCGACCTGTTTGCCGAAGGCGCTCTGTCGGCGGCATTCGTCAAGGTCTTTACCGATTACCAGATCAAGAAAAGCGAGATCGAAGCCTGGCAGCTGGCAAGTCTGATATTCAATGTCCTTGCGGTCGTCATGAGCGCGATAACCGTCATCGGCATTCTCATCGCTCCGTATGTCGTCCCGCTTCTCGCTCGTGGCTTCCCTCCTGAGAAAGCGGCGCTCGCCGTCACGCTCGCGCAGATAATGTTCCCGTTCATTTTGCTCGTCGCGCTCGCAGCGCTTGCGATGGGCGTCCTGAACACCAAGGGCCGGTTCGGTGTCCCGGCTTCGGCGTCGACGGCTTTCAACATCGCGTCGATCATTTTTGGACTAGGGTTCGCGTATTTGCTAAGCGGCGGCGAGTGGGAGATCTCATTCGATAAGCAGATGGTACCGAGCGCCGCCGCACAGTGGGCTATCACAGGCATGGCGATCGGAACGCTTGTGGGCGGGGCGGCCCAACTTCTGGTCCAGGTGCCGTCACTCCTGAACGTCGGATTTCGATTCTCTTCAGTCCTGAACTTCGCGGATCCGGGAGTCCGTCGCGTAATGAGGCTTATGGGCCCCGCGATAATCGGCACCTCCGCCGTGCAGGTGAAGGTGCTCGTCGATATCTTCGTCGTCTCGGGAATCGAGGGAGGAAATTCGTGGCTCAGTTTCGCGTTTCGGTTGATGCAGTTTCCCATCGGAGTGTTCGGCGTCGCCATTGGGACGGCAGCGATTCCCGCGCTGTCCCGGCTGGCCTCGGAGAACAACATCGCAAAATTCCGCGATACGCTCACCGATGCGTTGAAACTCGTCTTCCTTATGACGATCCCCGCCGCCTGCGGGCTGATCGTGTTAGGTGAGCCGATCGTTCGGCTCATCTATGAGGGCGGGCGTTTCAAACCGCACGACACGAACATGACGGCGTGGGCTCTGACTGCTTATTCGATCGGACTCGCCGGCTATGCCGCGATCAAAGTCTTGTCGCCGTCGTTCTACGCACTCGACGATGCCCGAACGCCAATGTACGTCAGCATCGCCTCCGTCGCGGTACACGCACCCGTTAGTTTTGGAATGATGTACCTGCTCTCGAACGTTGGCGTCACGGCAGAGCGTCCCGGCGGCTTCGGCCATGTCGGCGTCGCCTTGGCGACATCGACTGTCGCCCTGGTCAATTTTCTTGCGCTAACGTTTTTTATGCGGCGCCGTATCAGGCGGCTCAACGGGCGGGCTCTCCTTTTGTCTTTAACGAAGATCCTTATCGCTTCCGCGACGATGTCGGTGGTTGCGTATGTTAGCTACCAGTTTCTCTTCGGCTGGCTCGGAGGCCAAGGCTTCTTGCACAACGCAGTCGAAGCACTCGTTCCGATAGGTCTCGGCGGAATAACGTTTCTTGGTGTTGCGAAGCTTCTCGGTGTGACGGAAATCGAACAGGTCTACGCAAATCTGGCGCGAAGACTCAGACGAAATAAATGATCAGGGGAGATAGTACTTGTACGAGCT
Organism: Pyrinomonadaceae bacterium; assembly: GCA_046714595.1. Taxonomy (GTDB): domain Bacteria; phylum Acidobacteriota; class Blastocatellia; order Pyrinomonadales; family Pyrinomonadaceae; genus OLB17. The sequence goes on from JBKKAS010000267.1 coordinate 1,956, forward strand.
ACCGAATAAGATCAAGACCTGATGCCAGTCGAATCGTTCAACCGTATCGCACCAAAGATCCACGAAACCGCATTCATCGCGGACGACGCGATAGTCATCGGCGACGTCGAGATCGGCGAAGAATCGAGCGTCTGGTTCGGGTCGATCATTCGCGGCGACGTTAACTACATTCGCATCGGCGACCGGACGAACATTCAGGACGCAACTGTGATTCACGTCAGCTCTAAAGATCATCCGACAATTCTCGAAAATGAAATTACAGTGGGCCACCGGGTGACGCTTCATGGCTGTTACGTGGAAACCGGTTGTCTAATCGGTATCGGCTCGATCATCCTCGATGGTGCACGCATCGGGCGAAGTTCACTGGTCGCCGCCGGAAGTCTTGTCACACCCGGCACTGTGATCCCGGCCGGATCGCTTGTCATGGGAGCTCCGGCAAAAGTAAAACGCGAGCTCACGCCGGACGAGCTCGATCGCCTTTCGCGCTCGTGGCAGAACTACGTCGAGCTCAGCCGTCTGTATATTTCCGAACAATGATTTTTTCGGAAGTCGCGGCGATCGGTGCATCGGCTGCTCGTCCTTTTACAAACAGGCACGATCCGTCGTAGAATCCACTCGTTTCGCTTGAGTTCATCCAAAAATTTTTATGAAGATAATCGCTGCAGCCGCTTACATGATGTTTGCAACCGTGTTTATCTCCGCGCAGAACGAAGAGCCGGGAAAAAACGAGTTGACGGTGTGGGGCGGCTTTGCTCCCGCCGTGCGGACATTCGCCGTCGGAGGCAGGACCTGGGACGGGAAGCTCGGCATCGGCGCGCTTCGATATTCGCGACGGTTCAACAACAGCGATTGGGTGAATCTCAAATACACGCTCGACGCGTCGGTCGTGGTCATGAACTATCCCGACAAGATCGTCACCCCGACGAGCGTTACGCCGGTCCGTGAAACGCCATTTGGTTTCGGACTCGCACCCATCGGTCTGCAGGGAAATTTTCGTCCCCGGAAAAAACTCCAACCTTTTATCGGATTGAGTCTGGGATTTTTGCCCTTCACGCAAACGACACCAAACGTCACCGGAAAGAAACTCAACTTCACCACCGAGGGTGGCGGGGGTATCGAGTATCGACTCGCAAATAAAAAAGCCGTCACGTTCGGCTACAAGTTTTACCACATCTCGAATGCGAGCCGCGGGATCGAGAATCCCGGCTACGACGCACAGCTTCTCTACCTCGGC
>JBKKAS010000268.1:0-7852 GCA_046714595.1 Pyrinomonadaceae bacterium
CTCTTGAAGACCTATCTTCCGGCCGAGCTTTCCGACGAGGAAGTCGAAAAGGGTCTGCGCGAGATCGTGGCCTCGACCGGCGCACTCTCGAAGAAGGACATGGGAAAAGTGATGAAGGAAGCGACCGCTCGTTACAAGGGTCGCGTCGATGGGAAGAAGATTCAGGAGATCGTCTCCCGACTGCTGCCGTAAATGATTTTGGATTTTGGATTGCCGATTTTGGATTACATCCACAAGCAGCGACCCGACATCCTCATCATTTTTTTTTTGAAAAAGTTTACAGGAAACGTAATGTATCCCTTCATCCTTTAGATAGTCACGACCGAGCAACGACTCGATCAATCCAAAATCCAAAATTGTCAGACGCGTCTGCGTTTCGGCGGTCTGCAGCCATTGTGCGGAATCGGCGTCGTGTCCCGAATCGACGTAACGCGAATTCCCGCTTGCGCGACCGCACGTATCGCGGACTCCCGGCCACCGCCCGGCCCTTTGACCCGGACCTCGACCTCGCGCATCCCGGCTTCGGCAGCCTTGCGGGCAGCCTCGCCGGCAGCCTGTTGCGCTGCGAAAGGTGTTCCCTTGCGCGAACCGCGAAACCCGCGGGCTCCCGACGAAGACTGGGCAACGAGATTTCCCTGCGTATCCGTGATCGAGATCAGCGTGTTGTTGAACGAAGCCGAAATATGAACGATCCCGATCGGGATGTTTTTACGTTCCTTCTTCTTAAAAGTCTTTTTCTTTGTGCCTGCTGCTGCTTTTGCCATAAATCAGTTGTCAGTAATCAGTGATCAGTTATCAGCCAGCAGTCGTCGGTCCGTCTCGCGGAACCAACAACTGACAACCGACAACCCGTAACTATTTCTTACCCGGAGCCTTCTTCTTCGCCACGGCGGCCTTACGCGGGCCTTTACGGGTCCGGGCGTTCGTCGAAGTGCGCTGTCCGCGAACGGGCAGGCTTCGGCGATGCCGAAGTCCACGATAGCAACCGATGTCCATCAGCCGCTTTATATCCATTTGGACGCGCTTGCGAAGGTCGCCCTCGACCTCACCCTGACCATCGAGGATCGCGCGAATCTTATTCAACTCGTCTTCGCTAAGATCGCGGATCTTAGAATCAACGCTGACGGACGCCTCCTCAAGAACCGCCGTCGCGCGCGATTTACCCACGCCGTAAATGTATGTCAAACCAATCTGTGCCCGTTTGTTGGGCGGTAAATCAACTCCTGCTACGCGAGCCATAATTTCTCCTGAATAAAAACTATCCCTGCCGCTGCTTGTGCTTTGGGTTGTCGCAAATCACGCGTACCACACCTTTCCTGTGTATGACCTTGCACTTTTCGCACATTTTTTTTACCGACGGTCGCACTTTCATAATATTTCCAGCCTCTATTTATAGCGATACGTGATCCGTCCGCGTTCCAGGTCATACGGCGACAGTTCAACTAAGACTTTGTCGCCAGGAAGAATGCGTATAAAATTCTTACGCATTTTGCCCGAAATGTGAGCGAGAACTTCATGTTCGTTCCCCTCGATCGTCACTTTGAACATTGCGTTCGGCAGCGTTTCGAGCACAGTCGCCGTCACCTCTATCGCTTCTTCTTTAGACATAGTCGATAGGCCAACCCGCTGACTAGTTGGACAAACCGTAAATTTTAGTCGTTTACGGCCTAAAACTCAAGCTATGCGGCGACACTTTCCGATTTTTGGCCGTTCAACCGCCGTTTTTGCTCCTTCGTGAGTGTGAGGATCTCAGGCCCATCGGCAGTTATGGCTATCGTATGTTCGGAATGCGCCGAGAGTTTTCCGTCTGCGGTGATGACCGTCCATTTGTCTTCGAGCGTCCGGGTTTCGGGCGTTCCCAGGTTTAACATCGGTTCGATCGCAAAGCAGTATCCGGCTCTGATCTTCTCTCGCGTGCCCTGGCGTCCGTAGTTCGGGATCTGCGGAGCTTCATGCATTGCACGTCCAATCCCATGCCCAGTGTAGTCCCGGACAATTCCGTATCCGTATTTATCCGCGTGTTCTTGTATGGCCCAGCCGATATCGCCGACCCGCTTATTTGGCCAGCACTGCTCAATACCGAAAGCGAGACATTCCTCGGTCACACGGATCAACTGTGTTGCCTCTTCGCTGATCTTCCCTACTGGAACCGTCATCGCCGTGTCTCCGACAAACCCGTTCAGCGTACACGCCATATCAAGAGACACGATGTCACCTTCGTTTAGCGGCTTGTCCGTGGAGAACCCGTGAACGATCGCGGAATTAGGTGAGGCACAGATAGCGAATGGGAATGGCACCATGCCCCGGGGCGTATATCCGATGAATGTCGGGATCGATCCGGCATCGCGCATCATTTTCTCCGCAACCGAATTCAGCTCCAGCGTCGTGACGCCGGGAGCTACCATGCCCCGCAACGCTTCGCGGACCTCCGCTATAAGCTCACCGACAGCCCGCATTTTTTCCAGATCTTTTTGTGATTTCGCGATGATCATTCGTTTACCCAGCAGCACCACGGATGTCTTACTTAGTATCCCGCCAATTCTCGAGCCGCCTGCCATCAGTGGTCATCCAATCAACTTTTCCAGCTCCGAATAGATATGGTCGATGTCTCCGGTTCCATCGACCTCCTTCAGCTTTCCTAAGCTCGCGTAATAATCTAACAACGGTTCGGTCTCTTTCTCGTACGTTTCAAGCCGCACACTCACACTCTTTTCGTTGTCGTCCGCGCGTTGTTCGAGAGCGGCGGTGGGATGTGCATCACAGAAACCTTCGATCTTAGGAGGCTTAGAATAGATATTATAAAGCTCGCCGTTAACAGGGCAATTCCTTCGTCCGGTAAGCCGTCTCATCAGCTCGGCCTTTGGGACTTCCACCTCGATCACGTTTATAGCGCGGCCTTGCTCCTCGGCCAGCTTTTCCAATTGCTTGACTTGGACCATCGTTCGGGGAAAGCCGTCAAGAATGTATCCACTCTTCGTGTCGTCCCGCGAGGTCCGGTCCCTCACCATTCGAAACGTCACTTCGTCCGGGACGTATTTCCCCGATGCCATGATCTTCTGCACCTCGCGGGCGAGCCGCGTGTCGAGAGTTTTCATCTCCCGGAACATGTCGCCCGTCGAGATCTGAGGAATGCCGAGGCGTTCTTCTAAGAGTCTCGCCTGCGTTCCTTTACCCGCCCCGGGGGCACCGATCAGCACAATGATCTTATTCATAAACGACAATTACGAATTACGATTTAACAATTACGGTTAAATTCGTAATTCGTAATTTTCAATTCCAAGTTGTCTAGGCCCGCCGCCCTCGCAGACGCGATCCGGCTCCGAGGAATCCTTCGTAGTTACGCATTACGAGTTGGGCCTCGATCTGTGCGACCGTGTCCATCGCAACACCCACCAGAATCAGCAGTGAAGTCCCGCCGAAGAAAAACTGGTAACCGAGGCCGGTCGGGATCCAGCTGAGACCCGGCGTAGCGGAAAAGAACGCATCCAGCCGGTCACCGATGAACGGGAGCCGTGCGACGCGAAAACCGCTTAGCAAGACCTGCGGAACGAACGCAACCAAGGCGAGGTAGATAGCTCCGACGGTCGTCAGACGCGTCAGGATCGTATTGAGGTACTCGGCTGTCGGTGCGCCCGGACGAATTCCAGCAATGAAGCCTCCATGCTTCCGCAAATTATCGGCGACCTCATCCGTGTTAAAAACGATGGTGATGTAGAAGAATGTAAACAGAACGATCAGTGAAATAAACACCAACTCGTAGTACGGATCGCCGCCGTGAAACTGCAGGAAGAATGCGTGTATCCTGGCCCAGGTCGAGGTAGTGTCCCCTTCCTGAGGCGGAAAAGCGGAGAACAAGGTCTGCGGCATAGCCAGAACGGAGGATGCAAAGATAACCGGGATAACGCCGCCCATATTGATCTTTAACGGAAGGCTGGTTTCCTGGCCTCTAAACGTCTGCGTACCGACACGCCGGCTCGCGTAAGTTATCGCTATCTTTCTTCGTGCCGATTCGACGTAAACGATCAGGGCGATGAGAGCGACCAGCACCACGACAAGGAAGATCACGCCCAACGTTTGCATTGCATCGCCAGCCCTCACGCGTCCCGATACCTGTACCACCGCACTAGGCAAACCGATAACGATACCCGCAAAAATGAGAAGTGAGATGCCGTTGCCGACGCCTCGTTCCGTGATCTGCTCTCCAAGCCACATCACGAAGATCGTCCCCGTTGTGAGCGTTATGACGATCATCGCCGTCGCCCACCACGTTTCCTGGATAATGCCGTTTCGGCTGAGCCACGTTGCGACGAAGAATGTCTGAACGGAACACAGGACGACGGTAAGATACCGCGTCCACTGGTTCATTTTCTGTCGGCCAACTTCACCTTCTTCCTGGATCTTTTTCATCGCAGGCGAAAGGACCGGCATCAACTGCATTATGATTGATGCCGTGATATAAGGCGTTACCCCGAGAGCAAATACCGAAATGGTTCTAAAGTTACCGCCCGAAAAGAGATCAAGTACCCCAAGCAAAGTTCCCGCAACTTCACCCCACACCTGTTCGAGCCGCGCCTTGTTAATTCCCGGCGATGTGACGTGAGCGCCGAGTCGGTAGACCGCCAGCAGGCTGAGCGTAAAAAGGATACGCGTCCGCAGCTCCGGAACCTTGAACATGTTTTGAACGGCGGTTAAGAACTTCTCCATATTATTGTTGGTCGTTCATCGATCGTTGTTCGTTGCTAAAAACAGAAGGTGGCCGCAGCAAACAACGAGCTACGAACCATGATTGACGAGCTAAGCGGCAGCTGCCGTCGCTTTAACGATCTGCGTCGCAGAACCACCAGCTTTCTCGATCTTATCTTTCGCGGTTTTTGTAAAGCGATGAGCCGAGATGTTTATCGCCTTCGATATTTCGCCGTTACCTAAAATAACGAGATCGTGTTTCGCCTTCTTGATCAATCCGCGCTCATGCAGCAGCTCCGGAGTGACCTCGTCGCCGGCATTGAAATTGGACTCGATCTTCGCAAGGCTGATCTCGACCCACTGTTTCTTGAAGATATTCGTAAAGCCGCGTTTTGGCAGACGACGCTGCAGCGGCATCTGTCCACCCTCGAATCCCGGACGGCTGCTGTATCCCGAACGCGATTTCTGACCTTTATGTCCACGACCAGCGGTCTTTCCTAGTCCCGAGCCAGGACCGCGTCCGACGCGCTTTTTCTTGTGCGTAGAACCCTTGGCCGGCTTCAAATTATTTAACGATAGTGCCATCTCTTTTCCTCGTGAATCGTTAATCGTTAATCGTGAATAGAACACTTCTTTCTATTCACGATTCACTATTCACTATTTACTAGTCAACGATCCTTAACAGGTGCGGTATCTTCGCAACGATGCCACGCATCGCCGGCGTGTCCTGCCGCGAAACCGTCTGATTAAGCTTGGTGATGCCCAGGCTCCGAACGATTTCCTTTTGTTTTTTCGCGTAGCCGATCGAGCTGCGATAGTACTGGATCGTAATATTCCCGCCTTTGTTTTCCGTTTTCTTTGCCATGATCTTATCAATTACGAATTTCGAATTACGAATTGCGACGTCCGTGTCGCAGCATTCGAGGTTGTTAATTCGTAATTCGTAATTAAACTAGTTCCTCAACCGCTTTTCCGCGGAGCCTTGCGACCTCGATCGGGTCTTTCATACGCGAAAGACCGTTGAACGTCGCGCGAACAACATTGTGATTATTTGTCGAGCCGAGGATCTTGGTGCGCACGTTGTGAACGCCAAGCGACTGCAACACCGCACGAACGGCACCGCCCGCGATAACGCCAGTACCTTCGGCCGCCGGTTTGAGCAGAACGCGTCCCGCTCCGTATTCACCGATCATCTGGTGCGGGAGCGTGCCGTCGATTAGCGGTACACGGATCAGATTGTTCTTCGCCGCTTCAACGGCCTTCTTGATCGCGTTCGGCACTTCCTTAGCCTTGCCGGTTCCGAATCCGACATGCCCCGACTCGTCGCCGATTACGACAAGCGCGGCGAACGACATGTTCTTGCCGCCCTTTACAACTTTTGTGACGCGGTTGATCGAGATGAGCTGGTCTTTCAGGATCAATCCGTTCGGCGAAATTCTCTGTTTACTCTTAGTTGCCATTTTCTTCCTTTGCCGGCTTCTCAGCGGCCTCGTCCTTGTTCAATCCAGCTTCGCGGGTCGCGTCGAGCAACGCCTTGACGCGTCCGTGATAGACGTAGCCGCCGCGGTCGAACACAACGCTCGAAACACCCGCGCCTAGCGCGCGTTCGGCGATAGCTTTACCAACCTGCTGCGCCGCAGCAATGTTGCCTCCGCTCGCCACGGCGAGAACTTTTTCAGTGGTCGACGCCGTCGCCAGTGTTTTACCACTGTCGTCATCGATCAGCTGAGCATAGATGTGATTCAGACTACGGAACACCGCAAGGCGCGGTCTGTTCGCGGAGCCTCGAACTTTCTTACGAATGCGGCTATGAACGCCTCGGCGAATATCTGCTTTACTCTTCTGTGCCATATCTTGATTTTGCGTTTTGGATTGCCGATTTTGGATTGTCTTCATGCCGTCAGGCAATCCAAAATCCAAAATCTAAAATCCAAAATAAATTTACTTACCTGTCTTACCAGGTTTCAGCTTGTAAAATTTATCCGAGTATCGAACGCCTTTGCCTTTGTATGCATCGGGCTTTCTCAAGCGGTTCAATTCGGCTGCCACCTGACCTAATTTCTGTTTATCTATGCCGCTGAGCGTGATCGTCAACTGGTACTGGTTGATCGACGTTTTCGTATTTACTCGCTCGGTCTTTGCATCGATGCCATCGGGAAGCACGTACTCGATCGGATGAGAGTATCCGAGCGCGAAGACGATCTTCTTACCCTGAACATCGGCTTTGTATCCGACGCCCACCACGTCAAGCTTTTTCTCGAATCCCTCAGTTACGCCAACCACGGCGCTATTTGCGAGCGCTCGTGCCAGGCCGTGGAATGCCTTGTAGCTGTCATCAGAGCGTTCAGCGACAAGCGTCCCATCTTCCTGTTTGAACTTAACGCCGCTCGGAACGGGTGTATTCAGCGTTCCCTTCGGCCCCTTAACTTCGAGCTGCGAATCGCCGATCGTCACAGTGACGCCGGACGGGATGGTGATCGGTTTCTTTCCTACTCGTGACATATTTCTCTAGTGACGAGTGACGAGTGACAGGTGACGAGTGAAGAACTATTCACTATTCACCATTCACTATTCACTACTAATAAACTTCAGCCAAAATCTCTCCGCCGACATTCTCAGCACGGGCCTTCTTTCCGCTCATCAATCCGCGCGAGGTCGAAACAATATTAACGCCGTATCCACCGAGAACTCTCGGTATCTCACCGGCACCGACATAAACACGTCGGCCGGGCCGCGAAACGCGGGACAGGTGCGTGATCGACGAAGTGCCCTTCGCGTCGTAACGCAGGAAGATGCGGATCAGATACTTCGGCGGGTCGCCTTTCGTGGTGAAGCTGTTGATGTAGCCTTCTTCCTTCAAAATTCTCGCGACTTCCAGTTTCAATTTCGAACCGGGTATGTCCACACGAGGATGATTCGCGGCGATCGCGTTGCGAATTCGTGTAAGCAGGTCGGCTATTGGATCTGTCATTCTTAAACTCCGTTCTATTTTCGATTTGCGATTTGCGATTTGCGATTGCCGTGCATCGATCTCACGATCGCAAATCGAAAATCGAAAATCGCAAATTTTCCTACCAGCTCGATTTCACAACGCCCGGTATCTGTCCCTGAAGCGCTAGATCGCGAAGCGCGATACGCGATACGCCGAAATTGCGAAGGTAGCCACGCG
>JBKKAS010000269.1:0-3583 GCA_046714595.1 Pyrinomonadaceae bacterium
GATTGTTCCTCCACGGCCTACAATCTTGCCGCTCGAAAGAAACAAAAGGCCGCCTTAGTATAAGACAGCCTCTTTATCTCGACCCTTAAAGACGGGCGGCTTGATTACTTCATACCCAAACTCTTCACGAGGAAGCTGTAGATGTCAGCCTGTTCCTGGATGATCTTGGTCGTCGGTTTGCCGGCGCCGTGGCCGGCTTTTGTTTAGATCCGGATCAGCACCGGAGCCGAGCCGGCCTGGGCTTCCTGCAGAGCGGCCGCGTACTTGAAGCTGTGAGCAGGGAAGACGCGGTCGTCGTGATCGGAGGTCGTCACAAGCGTCGCCGGATACTTAGTGCCGGGCTTGATGTTGTGAAGCGGCGAGTAAGCATACAGCGCCTTAAAGTCGGCGGCGTTCTTCGGATCGCCAAAGTCGGACTTCCAAGCGGAGCCGACCGTGAACTCGGTGAAGCGGACCATGTCCATCACACCGACCGCGGGAAGCGCCGCACCGAAAAGATCGGGACGCTGATTCAAGGCCGCACCGACGAGCAGGCCACCATTCGATCCACCCTGGATCGCGAGCTTCTTGTTCGAAGTGTAATTGTTCGCGATCAGCCACTCACCGGCGGCGATAAAGTCGTCAAACACATTTTGCTTTTTCAACTTTGCGCCGTTCGCCCACCACGACTTGCCGTATTCGGCACCGCCGCGAATGTTCGCGACCGCATACACTCCGCCCATCTCAAGCCAGGGCACCCGAGCGACGGAAAATCCCGGCGTCTGTGAAATGTTGAAACCGCCGTAGCCATACAGGATCGTCGGGTTCCTGCCGTCGAGCTTGATGCCTTTCTTGTGCGTGATGAACATCGGCACGCGTGTGCCGTCTTTGCTCTTGTAGAAGACCTGCTTGACCTCGTACTGCGTTCCGTCGAATTTAACTTTTGCTTGACGAAACATCGTGCTCTTTCCGGTCTTCATATCGTAACGATAGATGGTCGGCGGAGCGTTGTAGCTCGAGAAGGTGTAGAACGTTTCGCTCTCCTTTTGCTTGCCACCGAAACCGCCTGCCGAACCGATGCCCGGGAGATCGACGGTTCGAACGAGTTTTCCGTCTTTGTCGACGATCTTGATCGACGTGTACGCGTCCTTCAGATAGCTCAGGACGAATTGGTCGTTGATCATCTGAACGTTGTTCAGAGTTTCTTCAGCCTGCGGAACGATCTCTTTCCAGGTGGGCGTTCTTGCCAGAACGTCGATGCTTACAAGGCGTCCGCGCTCGGCATCCTTGTCGGTTTCGAAATAGAACACCGATCCGTCATTGCCTACGAAATCGTAGCTGTTCATACGATCGCCGACGACCGGGATGAACGGACCTTTTTCGGCACCCAGCGCCCTGGCGTAGACCATGTTCATCCGCTCGGTGCCTTTGTTGACGCGTACGACAAGCCATTCGCCGTCTTCAGTCACACCCCCGCCCATGAACAGCTCGCCGTCCTCGGGACGCTCGTAGAAGACCTGGTCGTCCGACTGCGGCGTTCCGAGCTTATGAAAGTAGATCTTTTGAAATTTGTTCGCGCCCTTCAGCTCGGCGCCCGCAACCGCGTCTGGAAACCGGCTGTAGAAAAATCCCGAGTTGTCGTTGAGCCACGAGACGCCGCCTTGTCGATTCGGTTTGAGTGTGTCGGGAAGATGCTCGCCCGTTTCGACATTCATAACCTTCCACTCGGTGCGGTCGGAACCTGCGATCGCAATGCCGTATGCCCAAAGCTTTCCATCATCGGTAAACGACGATCCGCTCAATGCGGCGGTGCCGTCGGTCGTGAGTTTGTTCGGGTCAATCAGGACACGACCGGGCTCGTTGATCGAATCGGTGATGTACAACACACTCTGATTCTGAAGCCCGTCGTTTTTTGAGTAGATATATTTGTTGCCGATCTTTCCGGGTGCGGAGAAACGTTCATAGTTCCACAGCTCGGTCAGCCGCCCCTTGATGGCGTCACGCTGCGGGATGCTCGCGAGATAGGCGTCGGTGAGCTTGTTCTCGGCCTCGATCCAGGACTGCACGTCGGCGGTCTTTGTATCTTCCATCCAGCGATACGGATCGCGGACCTGGGTGCCGTGATAGTCGTCCACCTGATCGACCTTTCTGGGTTTCGGATAATTGAATCCGCTCTGGGCGGAGACGCCGGTTAGGAGAAGGGCAAATAGCGAGAGGAGCAGAAAGTGCCTTCGAAACATATTACGTGTTACCTCATTTGTAATGGATTTTCGATGATTATATGTCGCGGCGAGGTAAACGCAAAACGATTTCGCGTACAGGCCTCCGCGAAGTGGATCGATTTCTGTCGCTGACGGCGATGGAAAGGCCGATATCGCGGTCCACCGTGAACCGGACAAGTTCGCCTATATCCTGCGCAGCTCTAATGCCACCGCGAGTTACTTCCAGTTCGGGCTTGCCGGCGACATCCTCCAGGTTGGCGATTATGACGGTGACTACGTCGCAGATCTCGCGATGTATCGCCCGTCCAACAAAACCTGGTGGACAACTACGTATACGTTCGGCGTGTCCCAAAATTATGGAGTTGATGGCGCCATGCCTACGTCGTCTCTCGTGAAAGGCGAGTAGCTCATCTTTAAAACGAGGAAGGGACCCGAATGCGTTCGATTCGGATCCCTTCTTTTTATTTGGTGCGTTCCTAAAACACTGGAAGATTGTCGTCTGAAGCGGATGGCCGTCCCTCTTCGAATTCGGGCATCGGTTCGTAGGGCAGCCAGTTGTGGCGGCTGTACAAAAGGTTCTCCGTCTCGTCTCGCGGCTTTGGCTTGGCAAGCAAAAATCCTTGCGCGTAATCGCACCCGAGGTTTTGCAGCACGGCGAGCTGGCTCATCGTTTCGACGCCCTCGGCGATGACGCGCATCTTGAGGTTCTTGGCGAGTGAAATGATCGTCTGAAGTATCTCGGAATTTTCGCCGTGCTCGCCGACGCTGAAGACGAATGAGCGGTCGATCTTCAAAGTATCGAACGGCAGCCGGTGCAGATAGCTGAGCGAGGAATATCCCGTACCGAAATCGTCGATGCTCAACTGGACGCCGATGTGCTTCAGCTTGTTGAGGACGTTGATCGTGTGCTCGGCGTTTTCCATCGCCGTGCTTTCCGTGATCTCGAGCTTCAGGCTTTGCGGCGTAAGCTTCGACGCGTCGAGCGCCACCTCGACATCGTCGATTAGATCGTCGTTCGTCAGATGCTTACCGGAAATATTGACGCTAATCATCAGGTCTTTATACTCGGGCGAGATCTTTTGCCATTCGGCGAGCCGCGTGCACGTTTCCTTCAGGATCCAAACGGTGATCGGTTGGATCAAACCCGATTGTTCCGCGATCGGGATAAATTTGTTCGGCGGTATCATGCCGTATTCGCCATGATGCCACCGGAGCAGCGCCTCAAATCCGACGAGCCGCCCGTCGGTTAGGTTGACGATCGGCTGGTAATGTATCGACAACTCGTTGCGATCGATCGCACCGCGGAGGTCCATCTCAAACCGCACACGCTCCAGAAATCTCGCCCGCAATTCTTTTGTAAATACCGCCGGCCCGTCGTTCTT
>JBKKAS010000270.1:0-2839 GCA_046714595.1 Pyrinomonadaceae bacterium
CCCTGAAGTTTCGTATGGTTATAAACTTAGAGGACTACTTTCCAGGAAGGCGTCGGCAGGATTGGGCCGTCGATCGCGAAGGCCAACTCACCCCCGAGCGGAGCGGCAAAGTCGTTGCGAATATCGAAACCCTGTTGCTTTTCGATCTCTTGCATTTGGCGTCGAATGTCAGGTTCGACCGTCTCGAGAAAAGCGAGCAGATCGTCAACCAGCAGCGCCGGTTCTTTCCCCACGAATGCGGTCGCGACGTTCGCGTTCGGCGAGATGAAGTCCAACGCACCCATCGAACCCGGTGCGGCCAGCCACGACGCGATGCCGCGATTCGGTTCATTGAATGTCAATGCCGCACGGCTCAGAGTCTTGCCCCCGACTTCTTTCTGTTCGACGACGAAGTGGCGCAAGTTCATCACTCCAAGCTGTTTGAGTCCGTCGATATGACGCTGCTCTTCCGGCGTGTTAACTTTGCCGGCCGCCTGCGTGACGATCTTTTCGAGATCGGCCGCGACGACAAGTCCCGCGCCGTCCGCGTAAATATCGTTGATACGCTGATGGAATGCCGAACCCGCGAAGCGGGTAGGGCCTCCGGCGTTGATCGTCGTCGCAAGACCGCGCAGACTCTCGATCTGCGGCGATGCCGCAAAGATGTCGTTGTGGATCCAGACGAATAGCTCAGTTTTATTGGACGAGTTTTTCGCGCCCCCGGTCTTTGCTGACGTCACCGTCGCAGTCAACGGATCGTCGATGATGCGGACGTTCGCCGCTCCACCGAGTTCATTCGAGAGGCGCGAGAGCTGGCCGTCCAGATACGTGCGGAAGCTTGCACCGTTTTTCACTTCGCCCAACACGAGTACACCTTTCGGCTCGTTCTTAGCGTCCATCTCCGCGGTGACGACGATCTCTTCACCAAGGTGAGAACCGAACTCGAGCACGCGGGCCATCGTCTGTTCATTGAGACCAATGCCATTTCCCTTGTTCCCTTTCCACCACTCGGCAAGCGCCGGATTCTGCTTTATCCGCTCCTGCATGATTCGCTGTGAGTCGGCTAGCGTTTCGGTCAAATTCGGCAACGCAGTGTAGAAGACCGTGTTCTCCGGAACGAGATCCACGAATCTGGAAGTGTAGCGGACGCCGGGACGTGCGACCTTTTGATTGACCTCGCGTTGCAGTTTTGCCAACTCTGAGACGAGGTTCGCGTATTGGGCCGCTTTCCGGCTCCACGCGACATTCTGCTTCACCGAAGTCCTGTCCAAACTCTGGCTTGTCGTTGTTTGGTCGCCGGGATTTAAGGTCTCGTCTTTTCCGGCGTGATTGACTTGAACTTCGCCTTCAACGACCGAGATCCGCGAGCCTTTCGTGCCGCTCTCGACCGCGAAGATCGTACCCTTGACGGAGACGAGCGAGTCGGGTGTCTGTACATACAAGCGACCCTGATCCTGCTTCGCGGCTTCAATGATCAGATCGCCGCGTTCCAGCCGGATGGTAACGCCGCTCCTGTTTTCGCTCACCGAAAACTCGGAACGTTCATTCATCTCCACCGTCGATCCGTCCGCGAGTCGGAGTACAGCGTTCGAATCCTTCGCTGTGCGCACTCGCTCGCCTTTCTTAAGCTCTTCGCCTGCCAAAAGCTGGCGGCTCACGGCGTCAGAAACCACGTAGAGCGGGCCATTTGCGTATTGGACGGTCGCCGCAAGTGTGCGGCCGGACAAGTCGAGACGCTCATACACGAACATTCCGGCTAGTCCAACACATACCAAGACGGCAGCGGCGACGCTCCAGCGTGCGATGTTCGCGCCACTCCAGCGGTTCGTGTTTACCTGATTCGGTCGGCTGGTGGCCCGCCGCACGTGCTGGCGAGGGACATATACGGCGTCCTTTGCCGCAGCGAAGGCCCGTTGGGCGTTCAGCTCCTGGCGGCAGGGAATGCACTCGTTCGAATGGTCTTTTAGGAGAAGCGTTCGAGCCGTCGAAAGTTTCCCAACAAGGTACGCCGGAATGAGCGATTGGAAATCATCGCATCCGTGAATATGTTCGGCAGTGTTATCGGTGTTCATAATATCTATACTTTCCAAACGTGAATTTTCGTCCGCCATCTGCTGGCTGACTCGCGCCCATACACGGGTCGCGGAGGGATTTATGATCGATGAATCGATCTGCTCGTCGCGTATCGCCCGCGCGGCATCATCTATGATTGCGTCCAAATCTTGTTTACTGTGCTTCATGATGTTTCTCCAAATAACTGCCGATCTCTTTACGCAGACGGGTTCTGGCGCGGTGCAGCGTTACCGCGACAACCATTTGTGATGTGCCCAGGACCTTTGCGATCTGACTGTTGTCGTACCCTTCGAAATAACGGAGTGCGAACGCTGTCGCGGCGCGGCCCTCGAGCTTCGCAACCGCCTGACGGATAAGGTCGCGCAGCTCAACGTCTGCAAAATTGTCTTCGGGGCTTGCGGCCTTTGAGCTTTGGTCAAAATCTACCGCATCCAAAGAGACGGAATTGGCGCGTGCGCGTCTCCTAAGCAGGTCAACCGAGGCGTTAACCGCCGCACGATAAAGGTAGCCCTGCGGATTCGGCGAAAGGTCACGCAGCGCCCCGTTCGGCGTGAGCCGCAGGAAGATGGTCTGCAAGACGTCCTCCGCGTCGCTCTGGCTGCCCGTAAGACGGTAGGCGACGCGGAAGATCACTTTATAATGGTCGCGAAATAGAACTCCGAGTTCGTTAAGCTCCGCGTTTCCTGAGATCGCTTTTTGTGGCATCGCGCTATTTACGGACTCTATCAGATCACTTATTAATAGCGCATTGGCAGCGGGTCGGCTCACGATATTCTCCTATGAATCG
>JBKKAS010000271.1:0-7589 GCA_046714595.1 Pyrinomonadaceae bacterium
CACCGTTAGATTGGCGTTTACGGCACGAAGGCATTTGGCACGGGCCGGTCCGTACTCAGCCCGAACTGGGTGATCTGTGTTCCGGCGGTCGTGCTGTTGATGAACCACGTCGCCGATGCCGGACGGAACACGGTTGTGTCGTGTTTGCCGTCGCCGTCGTAGTCGCCCGGTGCGACGATATCCCCGGTCGTCCCGAACGGCACCGAGTAGAACGAAGAGTCTTCGGATCTCAAAACGAACCAGAACCCGTTCGAGGGCCGCCAGAATGCGATGTCGGTCTTGCCGTCGCCGGTGTAATCGCCCTGCACGGGCTTATCCGATGAGATGCCGAACTGGAACGCACGGTTCCCTTCGTCAGAGCTTCTCAGGTACCACCATTCGGCCGGGCCCGGACGGAAAATCGCCAGATCGACACGTCCGTCGCCGTCATAATCCCCCACCACAGGAAGATCGCCGTTTGCGCCGAACTGCTTTATGGTCGTGCCGTTGTCGCTCGACCGTTGGATGAACCAGGTCGATGTCGCCGGACGGAAGACCGCAGGATCGGCCCTGCCGTCGCCGTCGTAGTCGGCCGGTGCGGGAATATCTCCGCCGGTTCCGAACGGGAACGCGAAGAACGAAGAATCTTCCGATCTCAACACGAACCAAAACCCGTTCGAAGGTCGCCAGAACGCAATGTCGGTCTTCCCATCGCCCGTGAAGTCTCCGGGCACGAGTTTGTCGCCGGACGCTCCAAACTGGAACGCACGGTTCCCTCCGTCCGAGCTTCTCAGGTACCACCACTCGCCAGGCCCCGGTCGGAAGATCGAAATGTCCGTCTTGTTGTCGCCGTCAAAATCAAAAGGCGCACGTCGCCCTGTTGCGGCCACGCCGCCCGCCCAGAAACCGCTCTGAAGATTGAATGCTCCGCCTGTCGACGTTGTTCCGGCGATTGACTGCCCGATCGTCCCGTCCATTGTGAACGTTCCGCCCGCCACTCGCCCGCCGCCTCCCGCGGTCACGGATTTGGTTATGGTGAACGTACCACCGGACTGGGCCGGAACGAGCGCGGACAGAAAAAACATCACCGCCAAAGCCGCGATAAAATTAATTTTTTGAGTGTTCATCTTCATTTGCTCCATCTCGGGCTTCTGTGTTTTCTAATAAACAAAAATGAAGAATTCATTTGTCCCACCGCCATCCAGCACCGAGACGGTTGTGAAATTTGGATAAGCCACCACTATCGTACCCGCGCCGAATTGCGAGTTTGACATCAAAGTAGTAAAGCCCGTGTCAGAATACTGAAGCATAAAAGCCACGGTCATTTAACGTTCCACCACAATCCATAGCAACCCTCGCAGTGTTTGCATTCGCCCCATCTTGATGATAAATGCCAGACGCGGCGCCAAAACATCCATCCTTCAACGTAAGATTGATAAAACGGTCGCTAACTTGAAAGCCGAAGTCAATATCATATATTCCCGTACTCGGGTGGGAGACGCTAAACCCACACCCTCCGATGGATAAGCCCGTTATTCCGTTATAGCAACGTGCAATTGTTCCGTTCGCGTTTACATAAAGCGTCGCCTTGACCAAACCGTTGTTGGCACGCGGCTGGATGATATTGCCGTCATCCCTGATTGTCATATAGTAATTTGCCGGGAAGGCTGTTCCCCCAAATCCGCTGAAAGTACGAAAGAAAAACAGGCCGCCGTTTGTCTGGCCGATCCCGAATCGCTCGCCTGATGCATTTGCCTCCCAACCGAAGGCCGAGCCGTTTTGTAAATTCATCGAGGCCGTCCAACCGTTGATAGTCCACGGAACTCCGCCGCTCAAAGTTAAACGAGTAAGTGGATTGGTAGTACCGAGGCCGACGTTGCCGGTTGAACGCTTGACGAACAGGTGCGTCCCTATGCCGGTGCCTGCGTTGTTATAGGCGTCGAGCCTGAAATCGGATCCCGCATTGCTGGCGGCTTCCGCGCTGTTGTCGGCGAACATCAGCCAGCGGTTGAGGTTGCTCTTGCGGTAGGCCAGGATGGAGTTTTGAGACACGGTCGTCGCGTCAATGATGACGAAGGGGTCGCCGCTGGAGCGCCGGGCCGTGACGACGGCACCATCCCCGTTGATACCCGTGATCGTAGCGCCGTTATTGGTGATGAGCGCGCCTCCGACCGTTAGATTGGTGCCGACGGTGCCGTTGCCGGAAATGTTAAAGTTGGAGGTAGGTTGGAAAGTCGCCTGATTGCGAATGAAACTAGTGGTTGTGTTGGTCACGTACTCGCTCGCATTTACACCGCCGAGTTGTGCCGCGTTGGCAGCATTTGACGCATTAGTTGCGTTTGCCGCGTTGGCAACGGTGCCGGTCACTTTTGCGGCGGAGACAGAGTTGATGTTTGAATCCTGAACACATCCAACACAGGCTGTTGATAAATTATCGGCACTTGCCGCGGACAGAGTGCGGACGGAATACGGTGCGGAAGCGATCTGCTCACGGGGGCTGAGCGTTGTGTAGCCTTCGCCCGAATTGTGCCGGACGCCGATCTCGAGCCATCGGTTCGCACCGCTCAAAGCGATGGCTCCAAAATCGAGGTTGACGCTAAACACACCCTGACTGACCGTGACAGGAACGTCCGTGATCGTCGAGCCGATCTGGCCGGCGCCGGCCTGCGAGTCAAAGAGCTTGAACTGCATCTGGAACGAACCGTTAGCCGGATTTCCGCTATCCTTTAATGAACCTTGATAGCTAAACGCCGTCGTCTGCGCCGTGATCGAAACAGCGAGACAAAAGAACAGCATTACGAGTGAGATAGATCGGTATGAAAAGTTCTTCGACATTGCCTTCTCCTTACTAAAAAGCTTAAAAAGTTTGAGTCTAAGCCGCCTGCCCGACAGCCCGCTCAGGTCCGACGAGACCCTGCTGGATCTGGCCTGTAGGTTGGCCGTCGGCAAGCCGCGCAATGGTCAGTATTGACATGGCCTGAACAATGATCAGTGACGTTCTCTTTCCGGATGCAGCCAGCACTCTCATATTTCCCCAAACGAAACACACGTTCTCTTTCCGCAAAGTTGTCTCTACATGTGAACAAGAGGAGGCTTACAGAAAACGACTTCCGGCGTAACTACACATTCGGGTAGGTGACAACAACGACCGATGGTCGAGGGTAGCTTCGAACGTCAGACTATGTTTTCGCGGAGGGCTTTGGCGACGGCCTCGGTCTTTGAATGGACCTGCAGCTTTTCGTAGATGTTTTTGAGGTGAAACGAAATTGTGTGAAAGGAAATATTCATCTCGCGGGCGGCGGTCTTTTTGTGATGGCCTTCGATCAGAAGTTTGAGAAGCTCTGTTTCCTGCGGCGTAAGGTGATAGTCGGAATATTCGGGCGGACGAAATTCTCTAAACAGCTTCACGACTCTTGACGCGATCGCCGGTGACATCGGTGCGCCGCCTTCGAACGCTTCCTGCAACGATTCCAAAAGCCGGGCAGGCGGTGTGTTTTTCAGCAGATAGCCATTTGCGCCGTTGCAAAGCGCGTTAAAGATCTGCTCGTCGTTGTCGTAGATCGTCAGAGCGATGATCGGTACTTCAGGAAAAAGTTTCCGGAATCTCTCTATGCCTTCGATACCGCTCATGCCGGGCAGTCCCAGATCGGTCAAGATTATGTCCGGCTTTTGGCGCTCGATCTGTGCCAGCGCAGTTTCGACACTGCCAAAGGCAGCAATACACTTGAATCCCGGCGTGCCGTCTATCAGAGCCGTCAGACTCAAGCGGATATCCCGGAGATCTTCGATCAGAACCACACGCAACGAGGTTTCAGTCGGTATTAGTTTTTCTACGGGTGCGATCACGGTACGATCCAATCTATAGGAAAACGACGACACTCAGCGCCTACTCTGTTATGCAGGTCGTCTACTTTTGACGAAGTCTTGGCAGCGATGTTTGAAACTCGACCGAGGTCCCGCGGCCCCGGCCAGAATCGATCACGAGGTTCCCACCGAGCGCGGCAGCGCGCCGCGCCATACTGATCAGACCGTGACCTTCGCTTTCGGAATCAGGTTCAAATCCGTTCCCGTTGTCTTTGATTCGCAATTTCAAAATTGAGTCTTCACGGCAAAACTCGATCATCACCTTTGTACAATCAGAATGCTTCGCCGCATTGCTTACGGCTTCCTTGAAAATAAGTAACAGATCACGGCGAACGTCGACACTTAATTTCAATTCGGTCTCAGGCGGCGCCCGAAAGTCTAACTCTATATCGCGAAATGTAAAAACTTCTTCGGCATGCCGCCGCATCCGCCGCGTCAGATCCAGAAGACTGTCATGCTCTGGGCTGATGGCCCACACGATGTCGTTCATCGACGCGACCGATTCGCGGGCGATATCCGCGACCGAAGACAAAAGCTCATGCGTTCCGTTTCCGGTAGCGGCGGTTGCCGGTTGCTTGGCGACTTCGCTCAGAAGCGCAATTCGAGTCAAGTTAGAACCGATGTCGTCGTGCAAGTCGGTCGCGATGCGGGTCCGGATCCGTTCCAATTCCAAAAGTTGTCGAAGACGATATCGATAGAACACGTAAACCAGAAATGCGGTCAGAACAAGAAGCCCGGCGATAAACCACGGCCGTTGCCAAAGCGGAGCTGCGACACGAAATGCGACGGTTGCCGGGCTGCTGTATATTCTGTCGGCCGTGATGGCGCGAACCTCGAATTGATAACTCGCCGAATCGAGATTCGCAAAATTCACGGTCCTTTCGATCGTCGGTGTCCAGTCAGATTCGTTTAGTCGATACTCGTATCTTAGTTTTTCACCGAGACTGGCTCCCAAACCGAGAAAATCAACCGTCACTTGTCGTTGGTCGGAATTCAGCTCGACTGCCGGGATCGCACTCTCACCCAGGAGCGAAATCGCAAGCGGCTCACCGCCGATTCGCAAGCCCGTGATAAAAATATTAGGTGGCTCGCGCTCGCGCTGCGGTTCGGGCGCAAAGCGCGCCAGGCCATTTCCCGTTCCAAACCACAATGTATTATTTCTGTCGCGGTAGGCGACCTCGATATAACTATTCGGTAAGCCGTCGGCTGTCGTAAAGTTTTCGGTCTGTCCGGTTTCCGGAGTCAAGCGGTCGAGCCCGCGGCCGGTGCCCACATATATTCGTCCGAAAGCGTCATCCGAGATGCACGAGATGGCGATACTCGAAAGACCTTCGGCCGGCCCGTACTGGACAAAACTCAATCGTTCGGCATTCACATCGTCTAGCCGCAACAAACCGGTGTCGGTGCTGGCGATCCAAAGTCTGCCGTCGCGATCAACCAGCAGATCACGCAGCCAGCCTGACAGTAGTTCGTTATCGGTTTTGCTATAAACGGAGAACTTGCTTTCGCGATAACGAATGAGCGCAGCGTCGTCGTGATCGCTGCCCGTGCCGATCCAGAGATTGCCGGCCTTGTCTTCGATGAACGAGGTCCCGACACGATATTCGTTGATACCTGTCTCGCGCGTAACGTCGTGCCAGACGTCGGAGGCGCGATCCCAGCGCCACAATTCGTTTACAGGACCCGTGGTCGCGATCCAGAGATCGCCCCGCGAGTCTTCAAACGCGCGAAAGACCTCATTCCCTTTCGCACCGAATTCGATCTTTTGCGGTGTGAGTCGTGACAAATCCTCAAACTTAATGGTTCGCGGAAAGAGAAAGAGCCCGTGGCTGGTCGGGAACCACCACCTACCCGTGCTGTCCTCGAGGACCGTCTGTTTCCAACCCCAGCCGAAATAATCAACGCCCGCCGGAAAATTTGGCTTGACGAGTTTGAATCCTTCGCCGTCGAAACGGCTCACCGTCCTTTCCCTACCAGTGTTAAAGCTGACGAAAAGGTTGCCGTCGGCATTTTCAAAGATCGAATTCGCGAGCGGGTAGCCCGTGCCATCCGCCTCGGTATAAGAGGTAAATCCGTAGCGGGCCCATTTCTTTGCGCCGCAACGAGAACCAATCCACAGATTCTTGTCCTTGTCTTCGGCGATCGCCCAGACATCCCGGTCGCACAAATCGTTCTTTGCCGTATAGGTCTTGCATACCGCGGTTTGGCCCGCCCGCAACTCGCACAAGCCGCCAGTTGTGCCCACCCAGAACTTGCCGTCGCTGGTTTGGAGCACGTCAGTCACCCAATCGGCAGGTAAGCCCTCTTTTTCAGAATAGCGCCGCTCGACGATATTCTGACCTGCGAACGGTTCAACGACTAGCAATACCAAACCGGCAACGTCACCCGCGCGAAAGCCGGCCCAAACGCGCCCGTTGTTGTCTTCGTACAGGACGGAAACGTTGCTGCCGGGCAAACCGTTTTTGGTTGTAAAATGATCAACCTTGCCGTTCGGCATGAGCCGGCGCATCCCATCGTTTGTTCCGATCCACATCGCGCCTTTCCGGTCTTTGATGATCGAAGAAATTGGCATCGTTTGTGATTCGAATTCTGCGAGCCTAAGATCAACTGGTATTAGCTGTGAGTTGTCATCTAGTTTATAAAGGCCGTCGCTCGTGCCTATCCAGATCGAACCACTTTCATCTTCAAACAAGACTTGAATACTTTTGGCCTTAGGGTTGGCGGGAACGAGCCGCGTGAAAAGCGGGTTCTCTTTTGAATGCGGGATGCCGGTAGGATTGAGCTTAGCAAGGCCGTCGTCGGTGGCGATCCAAATCTCACCCTTCGCGGTTTCTAGAAAATCATTTGCATGGCGCTCAGGTAATCCGTCAGCCGTTGTGAAATTCTTAAAAGCATAACCGTCAAAACGCGAAATGCCTTCACCAGTACAGAACCACAGAAAGCCGCGCGAATCTTGTTTGATTTTATGAACGCTGTCGCGCAAAAGCCCGTCAGCCACTGTATAGGTTTTCACCGGAAGGCGTTCGGCAACGACGGAATTCGGTGGGAGAAAAACGAAGAGCACACACAGGGATGGGGTGAGAAGTGTTGCAACTTTGGATGAGGCCCTTCGAAGGCTTTTGGACATTCAAAATCTCTACATCGAAAAGTTTGACCTATTCGTCCGAGCTCGGTGTACTCTCCGGTAAATAATCGCCAAGAAATTTCCGCTCCATTCCGTTTCCCCATCCGCAGCCGTGATCGCTCGTTATCATGGACCGAGAATTCTCGCCCACGAACTGGCCTTCGAACGAAAGCAGATGCAGGATCCCGCCCGGACGGAGATGTTCGCTTGCCCACGAGATCGGTGAATTGCCATGCGCATCACGTGCCTGTTTGTCCGCGCCGTTATCAAGCAGATACTCGATCATAGCTTCATCGCCATAGGCCGCTGCGCGATGCAGCGGTGTCTCGCCTTTCGTCCGAACATCGCGCATGAAGCCGCCGGATTCGCCACCCGGGATAGTTTTCGCATTTACGTCGGCACCGTTTTCGATGAGCAGTTTCAGAACGTACAGGAAGTACGGCCGGCCGGCTTTACAGAGCGCACTGTGCAGCGGAGTTTCGCCGGTGTCGGGAAGCGCGTAATTCACATTCGCACCCTGCTTGATCAGAAAGTCGACGACCTTCCAATGCCCGAAGAACGACGCGTGTCCGAGTTCACGATCCAGGTTGATGCTGCTTAGGTCGCCGCCTGCATTGAGGAC
>JBKKAS010000272.1:0-6021 GCA_046714595.1 Pyrinomonadaceae bacterium
GACTATCGATCCTTCTAGAGCTAAACGACCTCGCCGGAGCCGCCAGAGAACGTAGTCAAATCGCTTCGATCTACGAGGAATTGGGTCAGACAGAAAAGGCAGTCCAATTACTGAATGATTCCCTGGCGACGTATAGAGCCCTCCATCATCGCGGGAGAATAGCGTCAACACTGCGAGAGCTTGCGGCTATCCTCGGTGACGATCCAAAGACCGCGGAAACTGCGAGGACCTACCTGAGTGAAGCACTCGATCTGGGAAAACAGCTCAACGATAAATCGGAGCAAGCCGCAACTCTACTGGAGCTAGGTAATCTTTATTCGAACGCATTCAACGACGAGGCTAAGGCACTAAAATATAAAGGCGAATCCCTTACCCTTTATGAGTCGATAAGCGCGTTTAGCGATATTGCTAATGGGATGTACGCAATAGGTTTAAGCCATTACCATTTGAAGTCCTTTGAAACGGCGCTTGCATACTTCATACCGGCATATGTGTTAGTTAGATTCACCGCAGATACGCATGCAGAAGCGAAGGTCCTAATCTGGCTTCAGAATGCGGCATTTGCGGTCGGCGGTCCGCGGCTCACTATCCTCTACGGAAAATTAGCGGTCAACACGTTCCAACTTCGTCGAAGCAAAGCGACTAACTTTGACAAGGAATCACAGAGGACTTACCTCAAATCGTACGAGCTTGTATATCGACGTCTCGCTGAGCAACTGCTGGATCAGCAACGCGTTTCCGAAGCTCACCAGGTTCTCCAAGCTTTTAAGGACCAGGGGTTTTACGATAGTCGGGATAACGTCTCCGGCCAGTCCGCTTCGATTGAATTCGATCCGGAAGAAAAAGCATTTGCGCTCGAAACCGAAAAAGCCGGAGACGCGTGGGTGCAAGCTTACGTAAAATACTTGACCCTGAAACAATCTATTGGCGAGCGAACCCTTGCTGCGGAAGAGAAAGAGAAACATAGAGAGAATTCGGCTGCCTTGATCGTCGCGGAAAATGGAATGGCGCAGTCTCTGCGAGACCCTCGCACCGCGCTCGCCCCAGAGACGAAAGCGATAACGACGCGGGATACTCTGCAGCTACAGGCGACTCTAAAAAAGCTGGGTGAGCAGATGCATGAGCAGCCGGTGGTTGTTTATCAATATGTCGGTAACTCGGCATATTACTCGCTCGTCATTACGCCGACCGAGATAAAGAAAGTTTCTTCACCGTCAGATTTTTACGCGACAAATGCGACCGCACAGAAATTCTGGGCGCTGCTTCAATCGGATAAATATGACCCTAGACCAGTGAGCAAGGAGCTTTACGATATTGTTTTTAAGCCGGTAGAAAAAGAATTACCGGTCGGTACGAGAACTATTCTGTGGTCGCTCGACGGAAATCTGCGCTACATTCCGATGGCTGCACTCTTTGACGGCAAGCAATATCTCGTCGAGCGTTTTAATAACGTCACGTTCACGCGGGCGGACGGAGATCGGCTGACTAGTCCCGTCTCCGCGAAATGGAACGCCTCAGCGTTTGGAAGCTCGAAGGCACACTCGGTCGAAGTTCAAGGAAATCGAACCCCGTTCAGCGCTCTTCCCGGCGTCGGTTCGGAACTGGACACACTCTTCGGAAAGTCTAGAGGACGAGCCGTTCTAAACGGCGACGTTTTGCTTGATTCGGCATTCACGCGAGATGCAATGCTTGAACGCCTGAGCTCCCGGCGTCCGGTCGTTCATATTGCATCGCATTTCAGCTTTCGTCCCGGAGACGAGACACGATCGTTTCTGCTGATGGGCGATGGAAGCGCATTCACGCTCGCGGATATGAAAAAGCAGAAGGACATGTTTGCGGGTGTCGAGCTGCTGACGCTCTCTGCATGTAACACGGCCGCACAGCAAGCAGACGCGAACGGGCGCGAGGTCGACGCGTTTTTCGAATTGGCGCAACGATTGGGTGCAAACTCGGTGATGGCGACGCTCTGGCCGGTAGCGGATAATTCGACTCCGTGGCTGATGCGCGAATTCTACGACCTGAAGGTGAACAAGAATCAGAACAAGGCCGAAGCTTTACGAAACGCGCAGCTTGCGCTGCTGAAAGGCTCCGCTAAGGCATCTCGATCGACAGTGCGGACTGATGCTTCCGGCGTGAAGATCATTATTGAAGATGAAAGCAAAACGAAAACACCGAACGCAACGCGCGATGCCAATGCGCTTGTCATCGGGAAAAAGGACGCGAAGCCGTTTGTCGCAGATCCATCGCGTCCGTTCGCTCACCCGTTTTACTGGTCGCCGTTCGTGTTGATCGGGAATTGGAGGTAAGTGGTTGAAACGTTTCCGCGTCAATCTGCACATAGAGGCGGAGTACTAAAAAATCACGAACATTCCGGGGAGGGTAAATGATCAAAGCAATACTTTTCTTGGTTTTTGCGTCGGGAGGAACCGTTTTGGGTCAGGGAGTCCATTACACATATCCGTTCAAGGTCGAGTGTCCGACCGAAATTGTGCGCGCCGGCGAGTCCGCGTCGGTTACCGCTAAGTTCGAAGATGGACACACAGGCGACATATACTCACCAAATTATAGCTGGACGGTTTCATTTGGGACTGTCATCACCGGCCAGGGCACGCCGTCGATCACGGTCGAGGTTGCAAAAGGCGAGAGCGGAGCGCTGATCGTCACACTTGATCGAAATTTCAGTGAAGCCCACTATCCCGGTGTCCAGCGGAGCGCGAACTGCACAATAAATATCGACGCGGCACCTAGTGCAAGGATGATCGACGAATTTCAGACGGCCGGGAATAACTGTGAAGAGGGTTTCGCGAGACTCGACGCGTTTTTTGAAGAGCTAAGCTACAATCCCTCGGATATCGGACTCATCGTCATTTACGGCGACGTGCGCGAACCGAAAGCTGCTCGCCGTCGTGAGCAGCAACTGCTAAACCATTTTACCTTTCGAAAGTTTGACCGAGGTCGGGTAGAAATAATTCGTGGAGCCGCGCGAGAGGCCGGGACGACGCAGTTATGGCTCGTTCCGCCGGGTGCCGACCGTCCGGCTTTCGCTCAGGCGACCGAATCCTCAGCCATCGCGCCGCCGCCGACTCAACCCTTTCTCTACGCATCCGACTACGCGGATGGCATTCCGGGATGCTTCGGCAACAGATATGACCTCGAGGATTTTGCTAATGTCGTTCAGAACGATCCGAAAAACGTGGCTCGCGTGGTGATCGGCGAATCGTCACAGACCAAGTATCGAAGAAAAGTACGCGAGATCGTCACGGAACTCAGCCGACTCGGCATCAGTCGGAATCGGATCGTGACCGTATACAAATACGTTCGGCCGAACCGATTGCTAGAGGTAACCGAGTTGTGGGTCGTTCCGCCGAAACCTCATATCGGGCTGCTTACGACCGAAAACGAATTGCCGATCGCAACACACCGATGCCCGCAGGGCGGCTTGGCCTGGCTTGCCAGGTGCTGAACAGCTTCCCGTTCCAAGTGCAGGACGTTCGAATGAAAAAGCTAAGCCAAATTTCCCCCCCGCTGGTTATCCGTTGGCTGGCCACGGCTTTAACCCTCCTCGGGGTTAATACTCTTGGAAGTGCGCAGAAGGCCGAGTTCGTTGTGCAAACCGGACACGCCGAAAACTTATACAAGGCGGCATTTAGTCCGGATTCGACGTTAGTGGCGAGCGTCGACACCCAAACAAAGGTCCTGCTGTGGGATGCAAGCACCGGACGCCAACTTCGGAAACTCTCCTGCCTTGACGATTCGTTCGACATCGCATTTTCCTCGAACACGTTGCTTGTTGGAATCGATGAGGCCGGGCGAGCTCGATATTGCGACGTCACAACGGGCCAGCTTCAGAAGACGGTTCAGGTCCTGCGGAGCCTGTATTCCTATCAGAGCCTACTTAGTTCCGACGGAAGGTTCGTCGCATTCGAGTCCGATGGTGTCAGCGTTGTTAATCTTCAGACGGGCGAGAAAAAAACCTTAGCGGTCTGGAAAAAGCCGGATAGCAATGATTGGTCTTATGAGTGGTCTCTGATTACAAGATTCGCAGGTGATCGATTGATGAAGTTCAGCTCTGACGGAAGATTGCTTGCCATTGCCGATGAGCACGAGGTTCGCGTTTGGAACCTCGATACCGGAGCGCTGCAGTCGATTGAATTGCCGAAGATCAATCCGCCAAAGTTGGGACAAGGAAATTTTCCGGATTATGATGACGACTATCGAAATCAGGTCGCCAATCGAGCCAAGATCACGATAGAGAGCGGGCGAAATATTACCGCCCTCTCATTTAGTGACGATTCCCACATCCTCGCAATAGCTTTTGAGGATGTCAGTAAATTCGACGGAATTAGTAGATCTGACGGACTTCTCTCGTTTGGTGCAATACCGTTTAATTTGGCCATCAGTACTTGGAGGCTAACTGATAAAAATGTCACGACCACTTTTAGTACTGGGAACAACTACTCGGGCACAAAGCGAATTTATTCTCTAGCATTCACGGCGGGCAATAGCTATCTCATCACCGGAAGCGGCGACGGGTCAGTCCGTTTCTGGGATGCGTCGACGGGAAAAGAGGAAGGAAGCATCGAGAAAGGGGACGGACCCAACGCTTTTTTTGTGACGAAGGATGCGAGACTGATTGCACGAACGTCGCAGCATAACGAATTCGGAATTTGGGACCTCGACCAAAAGAAACAAATCAGCGAATTCGTGCGGCTGGTCGAGCCGATACAGTCGCTCAAATTTAGTCGAAACAGAGAGTACCTCGCCGTAGGGTTTACGCGCGATCCCGGCACAAAGAAAGCTATCAAGCTTCTAGACCTCAAGTCCGGCAGAACGTTTCGAACCTTGTCCGAGGATATAAAAAGCTCTGACGGTTACGTGTATTCATTGGAATTCAACCACGACGCGACGCTATTTGCGAGCGCAAGCGGTCCCCATGTAAGGCTGTGGAACGTAAGAACCGGCGCGGAGCTTGAACCGTTTGGCCCTGCCGTGGGCAAGGTCAACTCGATCGCGTTCAGCCCGGATGGAAAATTGCTTGCCAGCGCAAATGCCGACGGTTATTTCCGAATTTGGGAAGTCGATTCGCGTAGCGAAATCGTAAGCCGTAAGATTTCTTCCACCCCGACACCCGGCTCTTTAAAAAGAGTCAATGAACCGCTTTCCGTCGCTTTCAACAAGGCGGGCAGTGCGATAGCGATAGGAAATTCCGACGGCAGCGTTCTGATCTGGGATCTGGTGAAGAATGTCGAAATAAAGACGCTCCGGGCGACAACACCATTCGGTGCCTGGGCGGTCGGTTTCGATAAAACTGAGAACACTCTGTATGCCGGCAGTGACGATTACATCATTAGACAGTGGAACCTATTGAGTGGAAGGGAAGGACCGTCGCTTCCGGAAAACGACGAGACACTGCGAATGCTTGCGAAGACGGCGCCGAAGCTGCTCGAAAAATTTTGTCTCGCGACGCCGAACGGAAAACTCGATCCCGAAAAAGGCGAGGAGGGAGAAATACGATTGCGAGACACCGACACCTGGAAGGTCATTGCCCAAATAATGGCGCTCAAATCGGGTGGATGGGTGACGGCGCTGCCGGACGGGAGATTCGATACAAGCGAAGATCTGGGAACCGGGAAAGGCCTTCATTGGGTCATATCCGATGCCCCATTAACACCTCGTCCGCTCGAACTCTTTATGCGACAGTATTACGAGCCGGGCCTCTTACCGCGATTGTTGAAATGCACGGAGGAAGGAAACTGCGGCAAGGAATTCAAACCGCTGCCCTCGATCGCCCAGATCAATCGCGTTCAGCCGCGTGTCGCGATAAAGGAGATCAGACCTGTTCCGAAAGCGAGTGATCGCATAGATGTGACCATCGAGGTGGAAAGCGTTTCTGAAGGATCCGGAAAGGGGCGCTCTTCCGGAGTTTTTGATGTTCGTCTATTTCGTGATGGACAGCTCGTCGGGGTCTCGACGCCCGCCGACGCGCAGGCGGATTACAATCTAAAAGCACCCGGCTTGGGC